>NZ_BAAJPZ010000016.1:0-129470 GCF_057552455.1 Streptomyces sp. PKA51 | reverse complement strand
CGGGGGGCGGCGAGGGCTCAGGTGGCCGCACCCCGGGTGGGTATCCGCCTGCCCTCGGCGACACGGCCGCGGTGGGAAGCGCCGCATACCCGCCCGACGGCGGGCGCGCCGTGGCGTGGCCGGGCCAGGAAGCCGGCCGGGCCGCCGCCCCGGGGAGCGGCCCCGCCTCCGGCGGCCGGGCCGCTGCGCGGTGGGGCGAGGGCGGCGAGCCGGGCAGTGGCCGCATCCCGGGCGGGTACCCGCCCGCCGGTGGCCCCGCCGGCGCCGACGCCGGGCCGTATCCGACCGGGCCTGGCCACGCCCCCGGCGGCCGGGTCGCCGCCCCGGGGAGCGGCGCCGCCCCCGGCGGCCGGGCTGCGGCTCGGCGGGCGCGGGAGGGCGAGGGCGGGGGTGCGCGGCGGCGGGGGGAGCGGCCCGACGCGTTGCGGCGGCTGGTGCCGCAGGCGCTTGTCGTGGCTTTTCTGGCCGGTGGGACGTCCGCGTTCATCGCGGGGGACAAGACCGTCCAGCTCAGTGTCGACGGCAGGCCCCGCACCCTGCACACGTTCGCCGGTGACGTGGCCGAGTTGCTGGCCGACGAGGGGATGGCCGTCGGGGAGCACGACATCGTGGCGCCGGGGCCGCATCACGATCTGGCGGCCGGTGATCAGGTGATCGTGCGGTACGGGCGGCCGGTGGCGCTGACGCTCGACGGGGAGCGCCGCCAGGTGTGGACGACGGCCCGTACGGTCGACGGGGCCCTGCGGCAGCTGGGTGTGCGGGCCGAGGGGGCGTATTTGTCGGCGTCCCGTTCGGCGCCCATCGGGCGCCAGGGGCTGGACCTGGATGTGCGGACGGAGCGCACGGTGACGTTCATGGCCGACGGCCGGGAGCGCACGATCCGTACGAACGCGGCGACGGTGCGCGAGGCGCTGGAGCAGGCCGGGATCGGGCTGAACGGTCAGGACACCACGTCCGTGGATCCGGAGAGCTTCCCGCGCGAGGGGCAGACGATCTCCATCATGCGGATCTCGGCCGACACCGAGACCCGCGAGGAGCCGATCGACTTCCCGACCGAGCGCCGCCAGGATCCGACGTTGTACAAGGGCACGGAGGTGGTCGTGCAGCGCGGTGAGAAGGGCGTGCAGCGGGTGACGTACGCCCTGCGCACGGTCAACGGGGTGCAGCAGAAGCCGAAGAAGGTCTCCACGCAGGTGGTGAAGCAGCCCAGGACGGAGATCGTCAAGGTGGGGACGAAGGCCAGGCCGGCCACCGTGCAGGGCGCGGACCACCTGAACTGGGGCGCGCTGGCGCAGTGCGAGGCGGGCGGGCGGCCCGATGCCGTGGACCCGTCGGGCACGTACGGCGGGCTGTACCAGTTCGACGTGCGCACCTGGCAGTCGCTGGGCGGCAGCGGTCGCCCGCAGGACGCCTCGTCGGACGAGCAGACGTTCCGGGCGAAGAAGCTGTACGTCAGCCGGGGGGCGAGCCCGTGGCCGGTGTGCGGCCGTAAACTTCACGGGTGAGCTCCAGCCCCAGCACAGACCCCTCCGGCGAGTCCGGCGCCCTGCTCGGCCCGGCCGACGTCCGCGAACTGGCCACCGCCCTCGGGGTCCGCCCCACCAAGCAGCGCGGTCAGAACTTCGTGATCGACGCCAACACCGTGCGCCGCATCGTGCGGACCGCCGAGGTGCGGCCCGACGACGTGGTCGTCGAGGTCGGCCCCGGCCTGGGGTCGCTGACGCTGGCCCTGCTGGAGGTCGCGGACCGGGTGACCGCCGTGGAGATCGACGACGTGCTGGCGGCCGCGCTGCCCGCGACGATCGGCGCCCGGCTGCCCGGGCGCGCCGACCGGTTCGCGCTGGTGCACAGCGACGCCATGCACGTGGCGGAGCTGCCCGGTCCGGCGCCGACGGCACTGGTGGCCAACCTGCCGTACAACGTCGCCGTCCCGGTGCTGCTGCACATGCTCGACCGTTTCCCGAGCATCGAGCGCACGCTGGTGATGGTGCAGTCGGAGGTCGCCGACCGGCTCGCCGCGCGGCCGGGCAACAAGGTGTACGGCGTGCCGTCGGTGAAGGCCAACTGGTACGCGGAGGTCAAGCGCGCCGGTGCCATCGGCCGCAATGTCTTCTGGCCGGCGCCGAATGTCGACTCGGGCCTGGTCTCGCTGGTGCGCCGCAGCGCGCCGGTGGAGACGACGGCCACCAAGGAAGAGGTCTTCGCCGTGGTCGACGCCGCCTTCGCGCAGCGTCGCAAGACGCTGCGCGCGGCGCTGGCCGGCTGGGCCGGTTCGGCGGCCGCCGCCGAGGCGGCCCTGGTGGCCGCCGGGATCTCGCCGCAGGCCCGCGGGGAGTCCCTGACCGTCCACGAGTTCGCCGCGATCGCCGAGCAGAAGGGCGCCACTCAGTGACCGCATCCGTCACGGTCCGCGTACCGGCCAAGGTCAACGTCCAGCTGGCCGTGGGCCCGCTGCGGCCGGACGGCTTCCACGACCTGGCCAACGTCTTCCTGGCCGTGGGCCTGTACGACGAGGTCACCGTGCGCCCGCACGACGGGCTGAAGATCACCTGCGAGGGGCCGGACGCGGACAAGGTGCCCCTGGACGACACCAACCTGGCCGCCCGCGCCGCCCTCGCCCTCGCCGCCCGGCACGGGCGCGAGGCGAACGTGCACCTCCACATCGCCAAGGACATCCCCGTCGCGGGCGGCATGGCCGGCGGCAGCGCCGACGGCGCGGGCGCCCTGCTGGCCTGCGACGCCCTGTGGGGCACGGGCGCCTCCCGGGAGGAGCTGCTGGAGATCTGCGCCGAGCTCGGCAGCGACGTGCCCTTCAGCCTCGTCGGCGGCGCGGCCCTCGGCCGCGGCCGGGGCGAGCTGCTCACGCCGCTGGAGACCGGCGGCACCTTCCACTGGGTCTTCGCCGTCGCCGACGGCGGCCTGTCCACGCCGGCCGTGTACGCCGAGTGCGACCGGCTGCGCGCCGGGACGGCCGTTCCCGACCCGGAGCCGTCGGCGGCTCTCCTGGCCGCCCTGCGCGCCGGTGACGCGCCCGCCCTCGCGGCCGTGCTGGCCAACGACCTGCAGCCGGCCGCCCTGTCCCTGCGCCCCGCGCTGGCCGGGACCCTCGCCGCGGGCAGCGGGGCCGGTGCCCTGGCCGCGCTGGTCTCCGGCTCGGGACCCACGACCGCCTTCCTGGCGGCGGACGAGGCCGCGGCCCGCAAGGTGGCCGACGCCCTGTCCGCCTCGGGCACCTGCCGGACGGTGCGCACGGCCCGCGGCCCGGTGCCGGGGGCGACGGTGGTGGCGGGCTGACCCGCTCCCGTTGACGATCATGGGTTGGGGACAATAGGGGTGTTCCGGCCGCCGCAGGGGCGGCCCCGACCGAGGCCCGGGCCCATGACCTCCATACGACCCTCCCGCCGCCGTGCCGCCGCCCGGTGCCTCGTGCCCGCCGTGGCCACGGCGCTGGTGACGACCGGACTGTTCGCCGGCACCTCCGTGGCCGCCGCGGCGGCCGCACCCGTACCCGTCCCCGCGGCGACGCCCGCCGCCGACTGGACGGTGCCGCGGCTCGCGGTCATGCCGCTCGGCGACTCGATCACCCGGGGGGTGGGCAGCTCCACCGGTTCCGGCTACCGCGTCGCCCTGCGCGACCGCCTGGCCGGGCACGCCGGCGACCTGCGCTTCGTGGGCTCCGTACGGACCGACGGCCAGGACAACGAGGGCCACCCCGGCTGGATGATCGACGACCTGGCCGACAACATCGACCGCTGGCTCGCGCAGGCCCGGCCCAATGTCGTCACCCTGAACATCGGCACCAACGACATCGACGCCGACTTCCACTCCGCGGACGCCCCCGCCCGCCTCGCCGCCCTCGTCGACCGCATCACCGCCGCGGCCCCCGGCATCACGGTCCTGGTCTCCTCGCTCGTACCGAACAACACCGGGGACGACCCGGCGCGCAACGAGCGCGTCAAGCAGTACAACAGCACCCTGCCCGGGCTCGTCGCCGAGCGGCAGCGCAAGGGCCTGCACGTCGGGTACGTGGACATGGGCGCCGTCACCCTGAAGGACATCGGCGACCGGCTGCACCCCAGGGACGCCGGCTACGCGAAGATGGCGGACGCCTTCTACGGCGGCATCGCCCGCGCCGCCGCCGACGACTGGATCCGGCCGACCGTCGACGTCCGGCCCGCCCCGCCCGCCGCCGCACCGCAGGGCGACTACAAGGTCGACATCAACGGCGACGGCAGGGCCGACTACCTCGTCGTCGACGACGACGGCTCCGTGCGCGCCTGGCGCAACGACGGCGGCGACACCGGCAAGGGCTGGGCCCCTCTCGGCCGCATCGCCACCGGCGACTACGCCTCCGGCACCAAGGTGCGCTTCGCCGACGTCGACGGCGACGGCAAGGCCGACTACCTGATCCTCGACAAGGACGGCTCGGTCCGCGCCTTCCTCAACAACGGCAGCGCCGACAAGCCCGACGACTGGAAGCGCTACGGGCGCCTCGCCACGGGCGTCCCCGGGGCACCCGCCGACCGGGTGCGCTTCGCCGACGTCAACGGCGACCGCAAGGCCGACTACCTCGTCGTCGACGACGACGGCTCCGTGCGCGCCTGGCTCAACAACGGCGGCGACCAGGGCAAGGGCTGGATCGCCGCCGGCCGCATCGCCGGCGGCGTCCCCGAGGTGCCCGGCTCGGCGGTGCGCTTCGCCGACGTCGACGGCGACGGCAGGGCCGACTACCTCGTCGTGAACGACGACGGCTCCGTCGACGCCTGGATCAACACCGGCGCCGGCGCGGCCGACCGCTGGACCCGTGCCGGCCGCATCGCCGGCGGCGTCCCCAAGGTGCCCGGCTCGGCGGTGCGCTTCGCCGACGTCGACGGCGACGGCAGGGCCGACTACCTCGCCGTGGACGACGACGGCGCCGTGCACGCCTGGATCAACAAGGGCGCCGGCCGCGCCGACCGCTGGAGCGACGCCGGAACGATCGCCACGGGCACCGGCAAGGACACCGGCGGCCGCGTCCGCATCTGACCCCGGCACATCCGTTCCCGGCCCCGCCCCGCGGGCGCCCGTCCGGGGCGCCCGCGGGGCGTGGGATCCTGGAGACAGTCCCAGCAAGCGAGGAGCCCAATGGCAGCCAACCTGGTCAATCTGGAAGCCGTCGACAAGGTGTACGGCACCCGTGCCCTGCTCGACGGCGTCTCCCTCGGCGTCAACGAGGGCGACCGGATCGGCGTGGTCGGCCGCAACGGCGACGGCAAGACCACGCTCATCCGCATCCTCGCCAAGCTGGAGGAGGCCGACAAGGGCCGCGTCACCCACGCCGGCCACCTGCACCTGGGCGTGCTCACCCAGCACGACTCCCTCGACCCCGCAGCAACGATCCGGCACGAGGTCGTCGGCGACATGGCCGACCACGAGTGGGCCGGCAACGCCAAGATCCGCGACGTGCTCACCGGCCTCTTCGGCGGCCTGGACCTGCCCGCCTTTCCGCAGGGCCTGGACACCGTCATCGGCCCGCTCTCCGGTGGCGAGCGCCGCCGCATCGCCCTGGCCAAGCTGCTCATCGCCGACCAGGACCTCATCGTGCTGGACGAGCCCACCAACCACCTCGACGTCGAGGGCATCTCCTGGCTCGCCGGCCACCTGCAGCAGCGCCGCTCGGCCCTGGTGTGCGTCACCCACGACCGCTGGTTCCTCGACCAGGTGTGCACCCGCATGTGGGACGTCCAGCGCGGCACCGTCCACGAGTACGAGGGCGGCTACAGCGACTACGTCTTCGCCCGCGCCGAGCGCGAGCGCATCGCCGCCACCGAGGAGGCCAAGCGGCAGAACCTGATGCGCAAGGAGCTCGCCTGGCTGCGCCGCGGCGCCCCCGCCCGTACCAGCAAGCCGCGCTTTCGCATCGAGGCCGCCAACGAGCTGATCGCCGACGTGCCGCCGCCGCGCGACACCTCCGAGCTGATGAAGTTCGCCAGCTCCCGGCTGGGCAGGACCGTCTTCGACCTGGAGAACGTCACCGTCCAGGCCGGCCCCAAGTCGCTCATCGAGCACCTCACCTGGCAGCTGGGCCCGGGCGACCGCATCGGCCTCGTCGGCGTCAACGGCGCCGGCAAGACCTCGCTGCTGCGCACCCTCGCCGAGGCCGCCCGCACCGAGGGCGAGAAGCAGCCGCCGGTCGGCAAGGTCGTCGTCGGCAAGACCGTCAAGCTCGCCTACCTCTCGCAGGAGGTCGCCGAGCTCGACCCGGCCAAGCGCGTCCTGGAGGCCGTCCAGCAGGTCCGCGACCGCGTCGACCTCGGCAAGGGCCGCGAGATGACCGCCGGACAGCTCTGCGAGAAGTTCGGCTTCACCAAGGAGAAGCAGTGGACGCCGGTCGGCGACCTCTCCGGCGGCGAGCGCCGCCGCCTGCAGATCCTGCGCCTGCTGATGGACGAGCCCAACGTCCTCTTCCTCGACGAGCCCACCAACGACCTCGACATCGAGACCCTCACGCAGCTGGAGGACCTCCTCGACGGCTGGCCCGGCTCGATGGTCGTCATCAGCCACGACCGGTACTTCGTCGAGCGCACCACCGACCGCGTCTTCGCCCTGCTCGGCGACCGCACCCTGCGGATGCTGCCGCGCGGCCTGGACGAGTACCTGGAGCGCCGGCAGCAGGCCGCCGAGGCCGCCGCCCCGCCCGCCCCCGCCCCGGCCGCCGCCAGGCCCGCCAAGCCGGCCGCCGACGCCCGCGCGGCCAAGAAGGAACTGCAGAAGATCGAGCGCCGCCTCGACCGCATCGGCGAGCAGGAGACCAAGCTCCACGAGCGCATCGCCGAACAGGCCACCGACTTCGAGGCGGTCGCCAAGCTCGACGCCGAACTGCGCGAACTGGCCGCCGAACGCGACGAACTCGAGATGCGCTGGCTCGAACTGGCCGACGACGCGTAAGGGGTTGTGCGCGGCCGCGCCGCGCGCACGGGGGCGGACACGGCGCAACAGTCTCGTCACGGGCCGGTCTCAGGTGGTTGATACCTCCAGGGATCGGCCCTTGTGCCGTCGGTGCCGGGTGGTACAAAGAACACCCGCTCGCCTGCCGCACACTGGCGGGATTCGTACCCCCGTCCGCGCACCCAGAGGAAAGCCGATGTCACAGCCGCCCCAGCCCCCCGAACCGCCGAAGGGCCCGCCGGCCCCGCCGGGCGGAGGCTTCGGCGCGCCACACGACCCCCGCTCGGGATTCGGCGCCCCCTCGCCCGCGCAGCCGCCCCAGCCGCCGCAGGCGCCCCCCGCCCAGCCGCCGGCCGCCGCGCCGCAGGTGCCGCCGGCCACCCTGGTGGTGACCCCGCAGCAGCAGCCTCCGCAGCAGCAGCCCCCGCAGGTGCCGGCGCCCCAGGCCCCGCAGCCGCCCCAGGCCCCGCCGCCTCCGCCGCCCCCGCCCGGCGGGCGGCCCGGCGACCCCGGCTACGGCTACCCCCAGACGCCCCCGCCGCCCACCGCGCCCCCCGGCTACGGCTACCCGGCCGCGCCGCCCGCCGGCGGCTACGGCTACCCCGGCCAGACCCCGCAGCCCGGCGCGTACCCGCCGGTCTCCGCCCCCTACCCGGGTGCCGCGCCCTACCCGGGCGCCCCCGCTCCCGCCGGCACGAAGAAGCGCACGGCGGTCATCGTCAGCGCCGCCGTCGCGCTGCTGCTCGTCGCCGGTGGCGGCGTGTGGTTCGCCACCCAGGGCGGCGGCAAGGACGACGAGGCCAAGGGCGGCGGCTCCACCAGCCAGTCCGGCAACGGCCAGCAGGGCGGCGGCAAGGCGCCCCGCACGGTCGAGGGCAAGCTGCTCTTCGGCGTCGACCCCACGCCCGTCACCGACCTCGTCTCCGTCAAGGGCATGTGGGTCACCGACAAGGTCGCCGCCAAGGCCGACGTCTACAAGGTGGTCGGCTACGGCCTGTCCGGCGGCAAGCAGTGGGAGATCCCGCTCGACGGCGAGATCTGCTGGTCGTCCCAGCAGACCACCGCCGACGGCAAGACCGCGGTGCTCACCAAGTCCAGCAAGCCGAGCGCCGACCAGAAGTACGGCGGCCCGTGCAGCCAGGTCGTCGCCCTCGACCTGAACAACGGCAAGAAGCTGTGGCAGAAGTCGCTGAAGAACGGCGACCAGGAGCTGCGCTTCAACGAGGTCACCGTCGGCGGCGGCACGGTCGCCGCGGGCGGGACGAGCGGCGGTGCGGCCTGGTCGCTGGACGGCAAGGAGCTGTGGAAGCCCAAGCAGGGCGACGACTGCCGCGACGACGGCTACGGCGGCGGCAGCAAGCTCGTCGCGGTGCGCCGCTGCGGCCAGTACGACCGGCCGCAGATGCAGGTGCAGACCCTCGACCCGGGCAGCGGTGCGATCAAGTCGGTCTTCAAGGTGCCTTCGGGAATCAAGTGGGTCCACGTAGCGTCGACCGACCCGCTGGTCGTCGCGGTGGAGGCAGGTGAGGGTAGCGGGAGCGCCTCCGACTTCATGGTGCTCGACGACAGCGGCAGCGAGGCCAAGCTGCGCTCGAAGATCTCCTCGGAGCACGGCGCCTATACGCCGAAGTGTGACGCCACCAACGTCGAGGGCTGCTTCAAGCTCGCCGTCAGCAAGGACACCCTCTACCTCCCGACCGAGGACCACACCAGCGGCAACCCGCAGCAGCCCGGCCGCGTCAACGAGATCGTCGGATTCGATCTGGCCACCGGGCAGTCGCGGGGCAAGGCCGAGGGCACACCCGGTTCCACTCTGGTCCCGCTGGGCATCGACAAGGACGGCTACCCCATCGGTTACCAGGATCCGACCTACAAGTCGGGCGGCAAAGTGGTACGAATCGATCCGAAGACGTTCAAGACCGATGTTCTGCTGAAGAATCCGACCGCCTCGGCCCAGAGCGAGGGCCGCCTCACGCCCACCCTCAACCCGGCGCTGTGGAGCCAGGGCCGGCTCTACCTGGGCAGCAAGTACGCCGACAAGCCGCGCGCGGTGCAGCTCGGCAAGGAATACTCCCTGATGATCTTCGGGGGCAGCTGATCCTGATCATTTGACGAGCGCTCCAGCCGTATCCCTGTTCACCGCGTGTGCATGCCTGAACGATCCGTTTCAGTCGGGAAGTACACGTGATGGGCAGGGATTTCGGCATTCCGGGGGACTTCTCACCGGTAAGGGGCGCGGAACGTCGAACAAGCGTGTAGCTTCCCGGGCAAGAGGGTGCCGGGGAGACATGGAGACATACAGACTTGCGTGGTCGGTACCGGGCCACCGCGCACGGACAGTCGGGCGACAGGGGGGAAGCTGATGGGCGTGCGGCTCATGGTGGTCGACGACCATCGACTGCTGGCCGAGGCCCTCGCCTCGGCGCTGAAGCTGCGCGGCCACCGCGTCCTCGCGGCGGCCGCGCCCAGCGCGGGAGCGGCGGAACTGGTCATCAGCCGCGCACCCGAGGTGTGCCTGCTCGGCACCGCGTCCCCCGCCGAACCGGGCGTCTTCGACCCCGTCGTCCGCATCAAACGCGAACGCCCCCAGGTCGCCGTCGTCGTCCTCGGCCCCGTGCCCAACCCCCTCGGCATCGCGGCCGCCTTCGCCGCCGGAGCCTCCGGGTACGTCCGCCACAACGAGCGCATCGAAGGCGTCGAACGCGCCATGATGAAGGCACGGGCCGGCGAGGCCGCCGTCGATCCGCAACTCCTGCAGGGAGCCTTCGTCGAACTGCTCAACCCGGCCGCCCAGCCGGACGACGAAGGCGCACGACTGCTGCAGCTGCTCACGCCGCGCGAAGTGGAGGTCCTGGTCCGGGTCGCCGAGGGCGAGGACACGCGGCTCATCGCGGCGGGCATGGGAATAGCGCCCAGCACCGCCCGCACGCACGTGCAGCGGGTGCTGATGAAACTGGGCGTCGGGTCGAGGCTGGAGGCGGCGGCGCTGGCCGCCCGCACGGGGCTCCTGGAGCGAGCGGCGGCACGCGGGGCCGGGGCGATCCCGGCCCAGCCGGGCCGCTGAGCGGAGGCGTAGGGCAGCGCCCCGTAGGGGCGCGGGGAACTGCGCGACAAGCCACGACGCGCCCGCAGGTGGAGTGCCGGGCCTCGCCCGCCTGCGGGCGCGTCGTGGCCGGTCGCGCCCACGCGGCGGCAGCCACAGATCGGCGCTGCCCCGCGCCCCTACGGGGCGGAGCCCCGGCGCAGCCGGCCCGTTTCGGGGTGCCCCCCTCGCGGGGAGGGATGGTGCCGTGAAGAAGACGGCCACCCGGCTCGCGGACGGCCGCGAGCTGATCTATTACGACGCCCGCGACGACGCCGCCCGCGGCGCCGTCACCGATGTGCGCCCCCTCCCGCCGCGCCCCGCCGCCGGCGAGGTCCGTGAGGATCCGCTGCTCGGCGAGAGCGTCGTCGTCGCCTCGCACCGCCAGGAGCGTACGCATCTGCCGCCCCCGGAGCAGTGTCCGCTGTGTCCGTCCCGGCCGGGCCGGCCGACGGAGATTCCTGCCGCCGACTACGACGTCGTCGTCTTCGAGAATCGTTTCCCCGCCCTGTCGGGGGAGGCGGGCCGCTGCGAGGTGGTGTGTTTCACCGACGACCACGACGCGTCGTTCGCGGCCCTGGCCCCGGAGCGGGCCGCGCTGGTGCTCGCCGCCTGGACGGACCGGACGGCGGAGCTGTCGGAGCTGCCCGATGTGGCGCAGGTCTTCTGTTTCGAGAACCGCGGCATCGAGATAGGCGTCACCCTGGCGCATCCGCACGGGCAGATCTACGCCTATCCGTTCGTGACGCCGCGCACGGCCCGCATGCTGGAGCGTGCCGCCGCCCACCGGGCGGGGACCGGGCGGAATCTGTTCGAGGACGTCGTGGCGCAGGAGCGCGCCGACGGCCGCCGGGTCGTCGCCGAGGGCGCGCACTGGACGGCCTTCGTGCCGCGGGCCGCCCGCTGGCCGTACGAGGTCCAGGTGCATCCGCGCCGCCGCGTGCCGGACCTGCTCGCGCTGGACGACGCGGCCCGCGCCGAGTTCCCGGCGCTGCACCTGGACCTGCTGCGCCGCTTCGACCGGCTGTTCGGCGCGGAGGCGCCGCCGACCCCGTACGTGTGTGCGTGGCACCAGGCGCCGGTGGTGCACCCCCACAGGGATGAATTCGGCCTGCACCTCCAGCTCTTCACCGTGCGCCGGGCTCCCGGCAAGCTGAAGTTCCTCGCGGGTTCGGAGTCCGCCATGAACGTCTTCGTCAACGACGTGCCGCCGGAGGCCGCGGCCGAGCGACTGCGAGAGGCGGCGGGCGCATGAGCGCGGGGACGTTCCTGGTCACGGGTGGTGCGGGCTATGTGGGCAGTGTGGTGGCGGCGCACCTGCTGCGGGCGGGGCACCGGGTGACGGTTCTGGACGATTTGTCGACAGGGCACCGTGACGCCGTGCCCGAGGGCGCGGACTTCGTCGAGGGGCGCGTGCAGGATGCCGCGCGCCATGTGAACGGCTCGTACGACGCCGTGCTGCACTTCGCCGCCTGCTCGCAGGTGGGGGAGTCCGTCGCCGATCCCGAGAAGTACTGGCGCAACAACACCGGCGGCACGCTCGACCTGCTGGCGGCCATGCGGGAGGCCGGCGTGCGCCGCCTGGTCTTCTCCTCCACCGCCGCCGTCTACGGCGAACCGGCCGCCGTCCCCCTCACCGAGGACGCCCCCACCGCCCCGACCAACCCCTACGGCGCGAGCAAGCTCGCCGTGGACCACATGATCGCGGGAGAGTGCGCGGCCCACGGCCTGGGCGCGGTGTCCCTGCGCTACTTCAACGTCGCCGGCGCCGACGGCCGCCACGGCGAACGGCACGCCCCCGAGACCCACCTGATCCCCCTCGTGCTGCAGGTGGCCCTGGGCGGGCGCGAGGCGGTCGACGTCTACGGCGACGACTACCCGACGCCCGACGGCACCTGCGTGCGCGACTACATCCACGTCGCCGACCTCGCCGAGGCCCACCTGCTGGCGCTGGCCGCCGTGCGCCCCGGCGAGCACCTGGTGTGCAACCTCGGCAACGGCAACGGCTTCTCGGTGCGCGAGGTCGTCGAGACCGTCCGCAAGGTGACCGGGCATCCCGTACCGGAGCGTCCGGCGCCGCGACGGCCCGGCGATCCGGCCGTCCTCGTCGCCTCGGCGGCCCGGGCCGCCGAGGTGCTCGGCTGGCGGCCGCGGCGGCCGGAGCTGGCCGGGATCGTCGAGGACGCCTGGGAGTTCGCCCGGCGGCGCGCGTGAGCGCACAGCAGGCCGCGCGGGCGTTCCGCGCCCGGTACGGGGTGCCGTGCGCGGGGGTGTGGGCGGCGCCGGGCCGGGTCAACCTGATCGGGGAGTACACCGACGTCAACGAGGGCTTCGTCATGCCGTTCGCGCTGCCGCTGCGAACGTGGGTGGCCGCCCGGCCGCGCCCCGACGGCCGGCTGCGGGTGCACTCCGCCGCGGCGGCCGGCGAGGGGATCGTGGACGCGGGCGATCCGGCACCCGGCACGGTGCGCGGCTGGGCCGCCTATCCGGCGGGGGTCCTGTGGGCGCTGCGCACCGCGGGGCACCCGGTGGGCGGTGCCGACCTGCACGTGGAGAGCGAGCTGCCGGCGGGTGCGGGCCTGTCGTCGTCCGCCGCGCTGGGCGTGGCCACGGCGCTGGCGCTGGACGAGCTGTACGGGCTGGGCATCGGGCGGCCCGGGCTGGCCCTGCTGGTGCAGCGCGCCGAGAACGACTTCGCGGGCGTGCCGTGCGGGGTCATGGACCAGATGGCGGCGGCCTGTTGCGAGGCCGGGCACGTGCTGCACCTGGACACGCGGGACCTGGCACGGCGGCAGGTGCCGTTCGATGCGGCGGGCGCCGGGCTGCGGCTGCTGGTCGTCGACACGCGGGTCGCGCACGCGGTGGGGGCGGGCGAGTACGCGCGGCGGCGCGCGGGCTGCGAGCGCGCCGCCCGGATCCTGGGTCTGCGCGCCCTGCGCGACGTGCCGTACGGGCAACTGGACGCCGCACTCGACGCGTTGACGGCGTCGGGCGCTCCGGAGCTGCGCCCGCTCGTGCGGCACGTGGTGACCGAGAACGACCGCGTCGCGCAGGTGGCGGCGCTGCTCGACGCGGGGGACGTGCGCGCGGTCGGCCCCCTGATGACGGCCGGCCATGCCTCGCTGCGCGACGACTTCGCCGTCTCCTGCACGGAGTCGGACCTCGTGGTGGACACGGCCGTCGCGGCCGGTGCCCTGGGGGCGCGGATGACGGGGGCCGGGTTCGGGGGCTCGGTCGTCGCCCTGGTGGAGGCGGGGGCGGTGGGGAAGGTGACGCAGGCGGTGTCCGCAGCGCTCACCGCCGCGGGCGGCCGCGCCCCCGCCGTCTTCGAGGCGGTGCCGGCACCGGGCGCGCACCGGGCCCGGCCGTACTGAGGCGTCAGGAGCCGAAGCGCTTGGTCAGCAGGTGGTTGGCGACACCCGGCGGGTAGTCGTCGATCGTGGCGACCAGCTCGTAGCCGAGCCTGCGGTAGAAGTGCGGGGCCTGGAAGTCCCAGGTCTCCACCTGGCTGCCCACGGCGCCGTGCACGGTGCGGGCCTCCTCCTCCGCCCGCGCGACCAGGCGGCTGCCGAGCCCGCTGCCGCGGTGCCGGGCGTCGACCCACAGGAGTTCGAGGTGGAGCCAGCACCACTGCAGGCGGCAGACGAGGCCGCCCGCCAGTTCGCCGTCCGGGCCGGTCGCGAAGACGTGCAGCGGGACGTGCTCCCGCGCGGACGTTCCCCCCAACGCGCGCAGTACGGACGAGCGTTCGGAGTTGGACGCCCGCAGACGCGCTAACACCACATCCCGTCGTTCGGGATCGTTCACCGCCTCAATACTGAACATAAAGCTCACCATAAACAGCGGGGTCAAGCACTTTTGCCAATACGCCACCGGCACCCCGCCCCGGCCGTACGCTGAATCACAGCGCCGGTGGGGGCCGGTGCTGATCAGGGGGCGAGGCAGGCAGGTACGACGCCCGGGGTGGGGTGGTTGGCGGGCACGGCGGCGGCCGTGCGCGTGCGGCGGCCCCCGCCCGGGCGCCGTACCCGCGCTGTGTTCGCCCACCAGGACATGGGGGTGGTTGTGGCACGTATTCGGGTATTGGTGGTCGACGACCACCGCATCTTCGCCGAGTCGCTCGCCGCCGCCCTCGCGGCGGAGCAGGACGTCGACGTCGCGGCGGCCGGCAGCGGGCCGGCGGCGCTGCGCGCGCTGGAGCGCGCGGCAGGTGAAGGGCGGCGCTTCGACGTGCTGCTGATCGACGCCGACCTCGGCGCGGCGGCGGGCGGGGAGGTGGCGCACGTACCGGCCCAGCCCCGGGGTCCCGGCGGGGACGGCGCCGACAGTGCGGTCGACGGGATCTCGCTGGTCGGCAGGGTGCGCACGGGCCATCCGGGAGTGCGCACGGTGGTGCTGGCCGAGCGGGACGACCCGCGCCGGGCCGCGGCCGCGCTGCAGGCGGGCGCCGGCGGCTGGGTGGCCAAGGACTGTTCGCTCTCCCGCCTGCTCGCGGTGATACGAGGGGTGCTGCGCGACGAGACGCATCTGCCGCCGGCCCTCCTGACGGGCGTGCTGCGCGAGCTGACGGCCGCGCGCAAGCACCGCACGGAGAGCGAGCGGCTGGTGGAGTCGCTCACGCCGCGCGAACGGGAGGTGCTGCGCTGCATGGTGGCGGGGCTGGGCCGCAAGGCCGTCGCCGAGCGGCTGTACCTCTCCCCGCACACGGTCCGCACCCATATGCAAAACGTGCTGGGCAAGCTGGGCGTGCACTCCACGCTGGCGGCCGTGGCGCTGGCCCGGCGGGCCGGGGTCGGCCCGGTGGACCTAACCGGGGACGTTGTCGAACGGGGCGGTCAACTGGCGTAGCAGCCCGGCCAGTTCGGTGCGCCGGGCGGGGGAGAGCTCGACGAGGATGGCCCGCTCCTGGGCGAGCAGGCCGGCCAGCGCCTGGTCGGCCCGGTCCCGCCCCTCGTCGGTCAGCCGGACGAGCACGCCGCGCCGGTCGCTCGGGTCGGGCTCCCGCCGGACCAGGCCCTTCTTGGCGAGCCGGTCGATGCGGTTGGTCATGGTGCCGGAGGTGACCAGGGTCTGGGTGAGCAGCTGGCCCGGCGAGAGCTGGTACGGCGAGCCGGCGCGGCGCAGCGCGGTGAGCACGTCGAACTCCCAGGGTTCGAGCTCGTGCTCGGCGAAGGCGGTGCGCCGGGCCCGGTCGAGATGCCGGGCGAGCCGGGAGACCCGGCTGAGCACTTCCAGTGGTTCCACGTCGAGATCGGGGCGCTCTCGGCGCCACGCCGCGACCAGCCGATCGACCTCGTCCTCCATGTGATTAGTGTAGTTGGTCTGTCGACATGAAGTCTCTTGACATCAAGATAAGTGGGCGCGGATCCTGAGGGCATGCCCCCAGTAGCCACACCCTCCTGGGACCCCGGCCAATACTTGCGCCACAGCGGCCCCCGCACGCGCCCCTTCCACGACCTGCTCGCCCGCATCCCCGAGCTGCCCGGGCAGGACCGGCGGCCCGCCCGCATCGCCGACCTCGGCTGCGGCACCGGCAATGTCACCGCCCTGCTCACCGCACGCTGGCCCGACGCCGACGTCCTGGGCCTCGACAACTCCCCCGAGATGCTCGCCGAGGCCCGCGCCCACGCCGGCGACCGCATCACCTTCGCCCACGCGGACATCGCCACGTGGCAGCCGGAGGGGCCCTACGACCTCATCGTCTCCAACGCGGCCCTGCAGTGGGTGCCGGACCACGCGGCCGCCTTCCCGGCCTGGCTCGCCGCCCTCGCCCCCGGCGGCACCCTCGCCTTCCAGGTCCCCGGCAACGGCGACGCCCCCAGCCACGCCCTGCTGCGCGAGCTGTGCGCCTCCCCGCGCTGGCACGACCGCCTCGGCGAGGCGGGCCGCCGCCGCGTGGACGTCCTGCAGCCGCAGGAGTACCTCGATCGGCTGACCCGGCTCGGCTGCGCGGTGGACGCCTGGGAGACGACGTACGTCCACGTCCTGCAGGGCGAGGACCCCGTCCTCGACTGGATCCGCGGCACGGGCCTGCGCCCGGCCCTGACGGCCCTCGCGGACGACGAGGAGGCGACGGACGCCTTCCTTGCCGAGTACGCGGCACGGCTGCGCGAGGCGTACCCGAGGCGCCCGTACGGCACGCCGTTCCCGTTCCGGCGGGTGTTCGTGGTGGCGCGCAAGCCGGGCTGAGCGCTCAGCTCTTGCGGTGGCCCACCAGGCGGGGCTTGGGCTCCAGGCCGTCCAGGCCGTGCCAGGCCAGGTTCACCAGATGGGCGGCCACCTCGGCCTTCTTCGGCTTGCGCACGTCCAGCCACCACTGGCCGGTCAGGGCCACCATGCCCACCAGGGCCTGGGCGTAGAGGGGGGCGAGCTTGGCGTCGAAGCCGCGGGCCTTGAACTCCAGGCCCAGGATGTCCTCCACCTGGGTGGCGATGTCGCTGATCAGCGAGGCGAAGGTGCCCGTCGACTGGGCGACCGGCGAGTCCCGCACCAGGATGCGGAAACCGTCGGTGTACTTCTCGATGTAGTCCAAAAGGGCGAACGCCGCCTGCTCCAGGAGCTCGCGGGGGTGGCCCGCGGTCAGGGCGCCGGTGACCATGTCGAGCAGCTGGCGCATCTCGCGGTCGACCACCACCGCGTACAGCCCTTCCTTGCCGCCGAAGTGCTCGTAGACCACCGGCTTGGAGACCCCGGCCTTCGCCGCGATCTCCTCCACCGACGTGCCCTCGAACCCCCGCTCGGCGAAGAGCGCGCGACCGATGTCCAGGAGCTGCTCGCGGCGCTCCGCGCCGGTCATCCGCACCCGGCGGGGGCGCGGACGCCGGCTCCCGGAGGGGGCGGGCAGGTCCTTGTCGCTGGTATTGCTGTCGATCGCCACGCCGTCAATCATGCCGCGTGTGCGGCACTTCCCTCCCCGCCCGTCTCCTGGGGCCGCCGCTTGGCGGCGATCCGGCCCGCGTCCGGCCAGCGCACGTCGTACGCCCAGCCCGCCTGCTCGCACCAGCGGATGAGGCGGGCGCTGGAGTCCAGCTGGCCCCGCAGCACGCCGTGCCGGGCGGAGGTGGGGTCGGCGTGGTGCAGGTTGTGCCAGGACTCGCCGCAGGACAGGACGGCCAGCCACCACACGTTGCCGGAGCGGTCGCGTGACTTGAACGGGCGCTTGCCGACCGCGTGGCAGATCGAGTTGATCGACCAGGTCACGTGGTGCAGCAGTGCCACCCGCACCAGCGAGCCCCAGAAGAAGGCCGTCACCGCGCCCTGCCAGGACCAGGTGGCCAGGCCGCCCACCAGCGGCGGGATCAGCAGCGAGACCGTCGTCCACAGCACGAACTGCCGCGAGACCGCGCGGATGGCCGGGTCCTTGATCAGGTCCGGGGCGTACTTCTGCTGCGGCGTCTGCTCGGAGTCGAACATCCATCCGACATGGGCCCACCACAGGCCCTTCAGCAGGGCCGGCACGCTCTCGCCGTAGCGCCACGGGGAGTGCGGGTCGCCCTCGCCGTCGGAGAACTTGTGGTGCTTGCGGTGGTCGGCCACCCAGCGCACCAGCGGCCCCTCGACCGCCATCGAACCCATGATCGCCAACGTGATCCGCAGGGGCCGCTTGGCCTTGAACGCGCCGTGCGTGAAGTAGCGGTGGTAGCCGATGGTGATGCCGTGGCAACCGATGAAGTACATGGCCGTCATCAGGCCGAGATCCAGCCAGCTCACGCCCCAGCCCCAGGCGAGCGGGACCGCGGCGAGCAGGGCGAGAAACGGAACGACGATGAACATCAGCAGAGTGATCTGCTCGATCGACCGGCGTTGCTCCCCTCCGAGAGTGGCGGAGGGAAGGGGGGTCTCCAGGGCCTTCGGCGCGTTTTCGATCACGTCGGGGCTTGCAGTCATGGGTTCCCTCATGGGGGTCGGGGCTTGGCTACGGTCTCGTGGCTACGGTTCCGTAACCTACGGCTTCGTAAGTATGGCAGGGCTCGGCCCCCGGGCAAGAGGCCGCGGCCGACCGCGCGTCGCCCGGCGACCTATGCTGGGGGCGTCGGACAGCGCGGTCCGCCACCCCTCCAGACGTGCTCGGAAACATCGCAAGGAGCCGCACCTGTGAGCAGTGCCGACAACACCAACGCCGCCCTGCGCGCCGACATCCGCCGTCTCGGCGACCTCCTCGGCGAGACCCTGGTCCGCCAGGAGGGTGAAGAGCTCCTCGACCTCGTCGAGCGCGTGCGCGCCCTGACCCGTACGGACGGCGAAGCCGCCGCCGAACTCCTCGGCAGCACCGACCCGCAGACCGCCGCCAAGCTGGTGCGGGCCTTCTCCACCTACTTCCACCTGGCCAACGTCACCGAGCAGGTGCACCGCGGCCGCGAACTGCGCGCCCGCCGCGCCGCCGAGGGCTCGATCCTCGCCCGCACCGCCGACCAGCTCAAGGACGCCGACCCCGAACACCTGCGGCAGACCGTCGAGCACCTCGGCGTACGCCCCGTCTTCACCGCCCACCCCACCGAGGCCGCCCGGCGCAGCGTCCTGAACAAGCTCCGCCGCATCGCCGAGCTCCTCGACGACCCCACCGCCACCACCCCCGGCGAGGGCGACCGGCGCCGCACCGACCTGCGGCTCGCCGAGAACATCGACCTGCTCTGGCAGACCGACGAGCTGCGCGTCTCCCGCCCCGAGCCCACCGACGAGGCCCGCAACGCCATCTACTACCTCGACGAGCTGCACGCCGACGCCGTCGGCGACGTCCTGGAGGACCTCCAGGCCGAGCTCGAGCGCGTCGGCGTCGACCTGCCCGCCACCACCCGCCCGCTGACCTTCGGCACCTGGATCGGCGGCGACCGCGACGGCAACCCCAACGTCACCCCCGACGTCACCTGGGACGTGCTGATACTGCAGCACGAGCACGGCATCACCGACGCCCTCGAACTCGTCGACGTGCTGCGCGGCGCCCTGTCCAACTCCATCCGCAACAGCGGCGCCACCGAGGAACTGCTCACCTCCCTCCAGCGCGACCTCGAACTGCTCCCCGAGATCAGCCCCCGCTACAAGCGGCTGAACGCCGAGGAGCCCTACCGCCTCAAGGCCACCTGCATCCGCCAGAAGCTGGTCAACACCCGCGAACGGCTCGCCAAGGGCACCCCCCACCAGGAGGGCCGCGACTACCTCGGCACCGGCGAACTCCTGGCCGACCTGCAGCTCATCCAGGACTCCCTGCGCGCCCACCGCGGCCGGCTCATCGCCGACGGGCGCCTGGAGCGGGCCCTGCGCACCCTCGCCGCCTTCGGCCTGCACCTGGCCACCATGGACGTGCGCGAACACGCCGACGCCCACCACCACGCCCTCGGCCAGCTCTTCGACCGGCTCGGCGAGGAGTCCTGGCGCTACGCCGACATGCCCCGCGACTACCGGGGCCGGCTGCTCGCCAAGGAACTGCGCTCCCGCCGCCCCCTGGCCCCCACCCCCGCACCGCTGGACGCGGCCGGCCAGAAGACCCTCGGCGTCTTCCACACCATCGGCGAGGCCCTGCAGACCTTCGGCCCCGAGGTCGTCGAGTCGTACATCATCTCCATGTGCCAGGGCGCGGACGACGTCTTCGCCGCCGCCGTCCTCGCCCGCGAGGCCGGCCTGATCGACCTGCACGCCGGCTGGGCGAAGATCGGCATCGTGCCGCTGCTGGAGACCACGGACGAGCTGCGCGAGGCCGACCGGATCCTCGACGAGATGCTCGCCGATCCCTCCTACCGGCGCCTGGTCGCCCTGCGGGGCGACGTGCAGGAGGTCATGCTCGGCTACTCCGACTCCTCGAAGTTCGGCGGCATCACCACCTCGCAGTGGGAGATCCACCGGGCCCAGCGCCGCCTGCGCGACGTCGCCCACCGCTACGGGGTGCGGCTGCGGCTCTTCCACGGCCGCGGCGGCACCGTCGGCCGCGGCGGCGGCCCCACCCACGACGCGATCCTCGCCCAGCCGTGGGGCACCCTGGAGGGCGAGATCAAGGTGACCGAGCAGGGCGAGGTCATCTCCGACAAGTACTTGATCCCCTCCCTCGCCCGGGAGAACCTCGAACTGACCGTCGCCGCCACCCTGCAGGCATCCGCCCTGCACACCGCCCCCCGGCAGTCGGACGAGGCACTCGCCCGCTGGGACGCGGCCATGGACACCGTCTCCGACGCCGCCCACGGTGCCTACCGACGCCTGGTCGAGGACCCCGACCTGCCCGCGTACTTCTTCGCCTCCACGCCGGTCGACCAGCTCGCCGAACTGCACCTGGGCTCCCGGCCCTCCCGCCGCCCCGACTCCGGCGCCGGCCTCGACGGCCTGCGCGCCATCCCGTGGGTGTTCGGCTGGACGCAGTCACGGCAGATCGTGCCCGGCTGGTTCGGCGTCGGCTCCGGCCTGCGCGCCGCCCGCGAGGCCGGCCTGGACTCCGTCCTCGCCGAGATGCACGAGCGCTGGCACTTCTTCCGCAACTTCCTCTCCAACGTCGAGATGACGCTGGCCAAGACGGACCTGCGCATCGCGCAGCACTACGTCGACACGCTGGTCCCGGAGGAACTGCGGCACGTCTTCGACGTGATCAAGGCGGAGCACGCGCTGACGGTCCAGGAAGTCCTGCGGATCACCGGCGAGGAGGAGCTGCTGGCCGCCAGCCCCGTCCTGCGCCAGACGTTCCGCGTCCGCGACGCCTACCTCGACCCGATCTCGTACCTGCAGGTGACGCTGCTGCACCGGCAGCGCGAGGCGGCGGCCCGGGGCGAAGCCCCGGACTCCGTGGTCTCGCGCGCCCTGCTCCTGACCGTGAACGGCATCGCGGCCGGCCTGCGCAACACGGGCTGAGGCCGCGGGAGGGCGGGGCCGTGCGGGGCTGTCCCCGGCCCCGCCCTTTCTCCGTTTCAGCCGTTGTACGTGCTCTGGGCGCGCTCCAGGCCGTCCAGCACGAGGGACTCGACCGCATCCGCCGCGCGGTCGACCTCGTAGTCCAGATCCTTGCGCTCCGTGGAGGAGAAGTCCTTCAGGACGAAGTCCGCCACCTGCATGCGCCCCGGCGGGCGGCCGATGCCGAAGCGGACGCGGCAGTAGTCCGGGCCCAGCGACTTCGTGATCGACTTCAGGCCGTTGTGGCCGTTGTCGCCGCCGCCCACCTTCAGCCGCAGCACCCCGTAGTCGATGTCCAGCTCGTCGTGGACGACGACGATCCGCTCGACCGGCACCTTGTAGAAGTCGCGCAGGGCGGTCGTCGGGCCGCCCGACAGATTCATGAACGACATCGGCTTGGCGACCACGACCCGCTGCGACGCCGGGCCCGGCGGGCCGATCCGGCCCTCGACGACCTGGGCCCGCGCCTTGTGCGCCTTGAACTTTCCGCCCATCCGCTCCGCGAGCAGGTCGGCGACCATGAAGCCCACGTTGTGGCGGTTGCCCGCGTACTCGGGGCCCGGGTTGCCCAGGCCCACGATCAGCCAGGGGCTGGAGCCGTCCGTCATCTGCATGTCTCCTTCATACGCCGACCGCCGTCCCGCTTCCTCTTCGAAAGCGGGACGGCGGTGGGGCGGAAAAGAACTACCGGGGCCTGGATCAGGCCTCGGCGCCCTCGGCCTCGACCGGGGCGACGTCACCGGCGACGACGTGCAGGACGACGGCGTCGGCGTCCACGGCCAGCGCGACACCGGCCGGCAGGACGACGTCCTTGGCCAGGACGGAGGCACCGGCCTCCAGGCCCGCGACGGAGACGGTGACGGACTCGGGGATGTGGGTGGCCTCGGCCTCGACCGGCAGGGCGGTCAGGGTGTGCTCCAGCAGGTTGCCGCCCGGGGCCAGCTCGCCCTCGGTGTGGACCGGAACCTCGACGGTGACGGTCTCGCCGCGCTTGACGACGAGCAGGTCGACGTGCTCCAGGAAGCCCTTGAGCGCGTCACGCTGGACCTGCTTGGGGATGACCAGCTCGTTGCGGCCCTCGATGTCCAGGGACAGCAGGACGTTCGGGGTCTTGAGCGCCATCATCAGGTCGTGGCCCGGCAGGGACACGTGGACCGGCTCGGCACCGTGGCCGTAGACGACGGCCGGAACCTGGTGGGCGCGGCGGATGCGGCGGGCGGAGCCCTTGCCGAACTCGGTGCGGACGGCGGCGTTGAGCTTGACCTCGGCCATGGTGCACTCCTCGTGACAGATCTTGTGGTGGACGGGTTACCCGGCCCACGACAGGCCTGCTACGAAGAGCGCGTCGATAACGGACCGCCGCACATGAGTGCGGCCTCCCTCGCCGAGCAACTCGCAGAGTCTACCCGGCGGGGGAGGCCGCCCAGAAATCGATCAGTGCCCGATCGGCGGAACCGATCAGCCCAGCTCGTCGAAGAGGCTGGTCACGGAGCCGTCCTCGAACACCTCGCGCACCGCGCGCGCGATCGTCGGGGCGATCGACAGGACCGTGATCTTGTCGAGCTCCAGCTCGTTCGGCGTCGGCAGGGTGTTGGTGAAGACGAACTCGCTCACCTTGGAGTTCTTCAGACGGTCCGCGGCCGGACCGGAGAGCACACCGTGCGTGGCCGTCACGATGACGTCCGCGGCACCGTGCGCGAAGAGCGCGTCGGCGGCGGCGCAGATCGTGCCACCGGTGTCGATCATGTCGTCGACCAGGACGCACACGCGACCCTTGACGTCACCGACGACCTCGTGGACGGTCACCTGGTTGGCGACGTCCTTGTCGCGGCGCTTGTGCACGATCGCCAGCGGCGCGCCCAGACGGTCGCACCAGCGGTCGGCGACGCGCACGCGGCCGGCGTCGGGGGAGACCACGGTGAGCTTGTCGCGGTCGACCTTGGCACCCACGTAGTCCGCCAGGATCGGCAGCGCGAACAGGTGGTCCACCGGGCCGTCGAAGAAGCCCTGGATCTGGTCGGTGTGCAGGTCGACCGTCAGGATGCGGTCGGCACCGGCCGTCTTCATCAGGTCCGCGATCAGGCGGGCCGAGATGGGCTCGCGACCGCGGTGCTTCTTGTCCTGACGGGCGTAGCCGTAGAACGGCAGGATCACCGTGATGGAGCGGGCCGACGCGCGCTTGAGCGCGTCGATCATGATGAGCTGCTCCATGACCCACTTGTTGATGGGAGCCGTGTGGCTCTGCATCAGGAAGCAGTCGGCGCCGCGCGCGGACTCCTGGAAGCGGACGTAGATCTCACCGTTGGCGAAGTCGAAGGCCTTGGTCGGGACCAGGCCGACGCCCAGCTGGTGCGCGACCTCCTCGGCAAGCTCGGGGTGGGCGCGGCCGGAGAAGAGCATCAGCTTCTTCTCGCCGGTCGTCTTGATCCCGGTCACAGCACAGTCTCCTTGGATGTCGCTTTGTGTGCGCTTATCACGGTACGCCCCGCACGGCGTGCCGGTGTCACGGTCACTGCTCGCCCTCGCTGTCACGGCGAGCGGCCTCGGCGGCCTCGGCGGCCGCGCTTCCCGGGCGCTTGCGCGCCACCCAGCCCTCGATGTTGCGCTGCTGACCACGTGCGACGGCCAGCGAACCCGGGGGCACATCCTTGGTGATGACCGAGCCGGCGGCGGTGTACGCGCCGTCCCCGATCGTGACCGGAGCCACAAACATGTTGTCCGATCCGGTGCGGCAGTGGGAGCCGATCGTGGTGTGGTGCTTGCTCACACCGTCGTAGTTCACGAAGACGCTCGCCGCGCCGATGTTCGTGTACTCGCCGATCGTCGCGTCGCCCACGTACGACAGGTGCGGCACCTTCGTGCCCTCGCCGATCGTGGCGTTCTTCATCTCGACGTAGGCGCCGGCCTTCGACTTCGCACCCAGCTTCGTGCCCGGCCGCAGGTAGGCGTACGGGCCGACGTTCGCGCCCGCGCCGATCTCGGCGGAGTCGGCCACGGTGTTGTCCACCCGCGCGCCCTCGCCCACCGTGGTGTCGCTCAGCCGCGTGTTCGGACCCACCTCGGCGCCGGTGGCCACGTGCGTGGCGCCCAGCAGCTGCGTGCCCGGCTGCACCAGCGAGTCCGGCTCGAAGGTCACGGTGACGTCCACCCACGTGGTCGCCGGGTCCACCACCGTCACGCCGCTCATCATCGCCGCGTGCAGCAGCCGCTCGTTCAGCAGGCGACGGGCCTCGGCGAGCTGGACGCGGTTGTTGATCCCCAGGATCTCCCGGTGGTCGCCGGCCACGGCCGCACCCACCCGGTGCCCCGCCTCGCGCAGGATGCCCAGGACGTCCGTCAGGTACTCCTCGCCCTGGCTGTTGTCCGTCCGCACCTTGCCCAGGGCGTCCGCCAGCAGCTTCGCGTCGAACGCGAACACACCCGAGTTGATCTCCCGGATCGCGCGCTGCGCGTCGGAGGCGTCCTTGTGCTCCACGATCGCCGTCACGGCGCCGCTGTCGTCACGGACGATGCGGCCGTACCCCGTGGAGTCCGGCACCTCGGCCGTCAGCACGGTCACCGCATTGCCGTCGGCGGCGTGCGTGCTCGCCAGACGCTGCAGCGTCTCCCCCGTCAGCAGGGGGGTGTCGCCGCAGACCACGACCACGGTGCCGTCGAGCGCGATGTTGTTGCGCCCCAGCTCCTCCAGGCCCATGCGCACGGCGTGACCGGTGCCGTTCTGCTCGTACTGCACGGCGGTGCGCACACCGGGGTCGATCTCGGAAAGATGCGCGGAAACCTGCTCGCGGGCGTGCCCCACGATCACCACCAGGTGCTCCGGCTCCAGCTCACGGGCGGCGGCGACGACATGCCCGACGAGGGAGCGGCCGCAGATCGCGTGCAGGACCTTGGGGGTCGCGGACTTCATGCGGGTGCCCTCACCCGCTGCGAGGACGACGACGGCTGCCGGGCGGTTGGCGCTCACGGGTGTGCCCTTCGGCTTCGAGGGGGTGGACACCCGCAGGATACCGGGGCGTAAGAGAGGTGAAACGCGCAAGGGTCCTGACCTGGGCGGTCAGGACCCGTGAAGTGAAGTCCGCTGCTCCCCTGCCAGGACTCGAACCTGGAAAGACGGCACCAAAAACCGTAGTGTTGCCAATTACACCACAGGGGACCGTAAAAACGACCAAAACGGACAGGGTCCCGGAGGGGCCGTTCCGACTGATCGCTCGGCACCTCACACTATGCCGTACCGGCGGCCCTTGATGCGACGGTGCGTGCCGGCACACGTGTCGTGGACACGCGAAAACCGGTGGCACCCGCCCGTAGTCTGGGTGGTATGACCACAACGGGGGCAATAGTGGAAGAGGGCGCGCGGGGCGCGCCCTCGGGGCCTTGGTGGTGGGCGCGGCGGCGGGCCATGGCACTGGACGTGGTGCTGGCCCTGGCGTCCGCCCTGGAGTGCCTGCTGGAGGGCGTGGCCTTCGCGCACGAGCTGGGGCTGCCCGGAGCGGTGGGCGGCCTGATCGGCGTGCCCGCGGGGGCCTCGCTGGTGCTGCGGCGGCGGTGGCCCGTGGCCGTGGTGCTCGTGTCGATCGCGATCACACCCGCCGAGATGGGCTTCCTGATCAGCATCGTCGGCCTGTACACGCTCGCCGCCTCCGAGGTGGCGCGGCGGATCACCGTGGTGCTGGCGGCCGCGTCGTTCGCGGGCACGGTGATCGTGGCCTTGGCCCGCTTCCACCAGGACGTGGCGACCGACACCTACCACCCCGGCATGTGGCCGGCGGTCGCCTTCTCCACGATCATGGCGCTCGGCGTCACCGCACCGCCGCTGCTGCTCGGCCTGTACGTCGGCGCCCGACGGCGCCTGGTGGAGAGCCTGCGCGAGCGCGCCGACGGCCTGGAGCGGGAGCTGTCGCTGCTGGCCGAGCGGGCCGAGGAGCGGGCCGAGTGGGCCCGCAACGAGGAGCGCACCCGTATCGCCCGCGAGATGCACGACGTCGTCGCGCACCGGGTGTCGCTGATGGTGGTGCACTCCGCCGCGCTGCAGGCCGTCGCCCTGAAGGACCCCGAGAAGGCGTCGCGCAACGCGGCCCTCGTCGGCGACATGGGCCGGCAGGCGCTGACGGAGCTGCGCGAGATGCTGGGCGTGCTGCGCACGTCCTCGTCGGAGGCCGCCGCCCCGGCGCCCGCGCGGGCCGCGGCCGAGCCGGAGCGGCTGGCCGCCGTGGCCGCGGTGGCCTCCGGGCGGGTGCGCGGCGCGGCCGGCGAGGCCGCCGGGGACGCGGTGGACGGCGGGCCGTCGCTGGAGGGCCTGGAGCATCTGGTCGACCAGTCCCGGGAGGCCGGCATGGTCGTCGAACTGACGGTGCACGGCGACCGGCGTTCGTACGCCCCGCACGTCGAGCAGACGGCGTATCGCGTGGTGCAGGAGGCGCTGACCAACGTGCACAAGCACGCGCCCGGCGCGAAGGCCGTGGTGCGGCTGGCCCACCGGGGCGAGGAGGTGGCCCTGCAGGTGGAGAACGGCCCCTCCGACGGCGAGCAGCCGGGCGCCGGCCTGCCGAGCGGCGGCAACGGGCTGGTGGGCATGCGCGAGCGGGTCACCGCGCTCGGGGGCGTGTTCGTCTCCGGCCCGACGGACGCGGGCGGCTTCCGGGTCTCGGCGGTCATACCGGACGCGGCGTAGCGGCGGGAGCCGGGCCGCGTCCGGCGGTTCGCCCTACCCCCGCGCGGCCGACAGGCGGGAGGGGCGGGTGCCGGTGACGAGCGTGCCGATGGCGTGGTCGATGTCCGAGCCGAGGTACCAGTCGCCGGTGGCGTCCAGGCTGTAGACGCGGCCGTGCGCGTCGATCACGAGCACCGCCTGCCCGTCGAGCTCCTGCCCGAGCGGGCACACGTCCGCGCCCAGGGCCCGCCCCAGGTCGGCGACGGTACGGGCCAGGTGCAGGCCGTGCAGCGGGTCGATCTCGAAGGGCGTGGGGGCGATGTGCCGCCCGGCCCCCGGCGGTACCACCCGCAGCCCGCCGAACTCCGCCCACGCCTCCACCGCCGCCGGGAAGACGGTGTGCCGGTGCCCGGCGGGGGAGACGTGGGCGCGCAGGGTGTCGGCCCAGTTCTCGGCGGCCTTGATGTCCCAGCGGCCCGGCTGCCAGCCCGCCTCGCGCAGGGCGGCGTCGACGGCGACGGGGAAGCGGGTGGCGGCGGTGCGGTCGAATGCGCGCATGGTGTGGTGGTCAGTTCCTGCCGGTGGTCGGGGCGGCGGGGTCGACGGGGCGTACGCCGAAGTGGGCCAGCAGTTCGCCGCAGGAGCGGCACGGCGGGGCGTAGGCGCCGTGGCGGGGGTCGCCGTCCTCGCGGATGTGGCGGGCCGTCAGCTTGGCCTGCTTGAGCGCGCGCCGGGCCTCGCCGTGGGTGAGCGGTTTGCGGGCGGCGCGTTTGCTGCGGCCGGCCTCGTGGGCCGTCAGATAGCGGGTCAGCAGGACGGCCTCGGGGCAGCGGCCGGTGAAGCGCTCGCGCCGTTCGCTGGTCAGGGTGTCCAGGAAGTCCTGGACGAGGGGGTGGAGTCTGGGCGGTTGGTCCGCTTTGCCCGCGGTGCAGGTGAGGGTCTCCCCCCGCACGGACAGGGCGGCGGCGACAGCGGGCAGGATGCCGTCGCGGCGGCGCAGCAGGACCGGCGGACGGGCCGCGTCCTCGGAGGAACTCCAGGTCAGCCGGGGGTCGCCGGGCGCGGAGCCGTCGGTGTGGCGTTCCTGAGTCGTGTGCATGGCGGTTCTTCCCTCCCGTGCAATCCCCCTGTTGCGGGGATCAGCCTGCCAAATGGGATGCCGGGTGTGGAAGGCAGGTCGGTGTTGCGTGGGGCGCGTGTTCCAGATGATCACTGTGAGGCCGGAACGTACGCAGTCGCAAGCGGCCGCCGCCGTCCTCCTTGCGGCACCGCATAGGCTGTCGGGCACGTAGGAGACACAGTCAGCAGGGGGCTTCCGCCATGACGACAGGCCGGCTCGGGCAACAGACCGCGCCACCGAACGCGGCCTACGCCGGACAGGTCGTGCACTTCCCCGACCCGGTCCGGCGCAGCCGCCACCCCAAGGGCGTGCACGTCGACGACGACGGCTACCCCGACTTCTCGCCGTACGCCCGCGCCGCCGCCGAGATCGCCGAACCCCCCGAGGGCTTCGGCGTCGACGAACTGCGGCTGACCGACTACGTCTCGGCCAACGCCGCCCTGCACGCCGCCGGCCACGAACTGTGGGCCAGCCTCTCGCCCGTCGCCACCCCGCACGGCTGGACCTGGCACCACGTCCCGCGCACCCGGCGGCTCGAACTCGTACCCGTCGAGGTCAAGGCCCTGCTGCGGCACCACGCCGGACTCGCCACCGCCGCCGTCGACCAGGGCAAGCGCGGCACCCGGCCCCTGCAGGAGACCCGGCCCGTCCACTTCGCCCTGCCGCAGCGCGACCTCGCCGTGACGGAGGAACAGGTCCAGGGCGTCGAGGAAGACCTCGGCTACCGCCTGCCCGGCGCCTACCGCGCCTTCCTCAAGGCCGCCGGCGGCTGCGCCCCCGTCGGCGCCGCCCTCGACGCCGAACTCGGCCTTCTCGTCGACCAGCCCTTCTTCACCGTGCGCGAAGAAGCCGCGGTCAACGACCTCGTCTACATCAACAAGTGCCTGCGCGACCACTTCACCAAGGACTACCTCGGCGTCGCCTTCGTCCAAGGCGGCGTCCTCGCCGTCAAGGTCAGGGGCGAAGCCGTCGGCTCCGTGTGGTTCTGCGCCTACGACGACGCGCGCGACCGCGACGGCTGGAGCGTGGGGGAACGCGTCGAGCACCTCATGCTCCCCTGCGGCGAGGACTTCGACGACTTCCTGTCCCGGCTCGCAGGCGGCCCGCCCGAGCTGGAGACGGTGGCCAACCTGATGGTCGACGGCGGCTTCGCGTACGCCGTACCGGTGGAGGGATGAGCGGCGCAATGGTGACGTTCGCGCAGGCACAGGAGCGCGGAGAGCGCTGGGTCAACGGCGACGTGCCCGCCTACCTGCAACGCGAGGTGCGGGTCCGCGAATTCGACCTCGGCTTCGTGGTGTGGGCCGAGGACCGCGACGACGGCCCCACCGGCGGCGGCGCCCGCCACCGGCTCGTCATCGCCCGCGACAGCGGCGAGACCACGCTGTGGCCCGGCCTGCCGGTCGGCGAGGTCATCCGCCGCTACGAGGAGGAATACGGCACCCCGGAACCGGAAGCGGCCCCCGCCGCCGCGGAGGCGCCGCCGCGCCGCGTGGACCTGGAGGCGACGTCCTTCCTGCTGAGCCCACCGCAGTGGCTGCAGGACGCGGCGGACGCCATGGGCATCCCGGACCGCCGCACGCCCCCGGAGGGGGCGACGGACGAGGGGGCGCCTCCGGCGCCGTCGCTGGAGAAGGCTGCGGCCCCGGCGCCTCCGGCGCCCCCGGCGCCTCCCGCGGCGGAGGAGGCGGTTGCGCCGTCGCCGTCGCCGTCGCTGGCGAAGGCCGACGCGGCGGGCCCGGAGGCTCCGGAGGAGGAGCCCGCCGGGACCGACAGCGGTACGGACGACGACGCGGTCGCGCAGGCGTGGGCCGGGACGGACGTCCGCGCGGACGACGAGGCGGACGACGACCGCTCGGTCGGCCTGCCCGCCACGGTGCTGGCGCCGGCCCTGTCGGGCTCGGACGCCGACGACACCCCGCCGCCGGGCGTCCGCCCGGACGCGAAGACGGCGCTGATGCCGCGCGGCAGTGCGCTTCCCCCGACGGCGATCGCCCCGTCCCTGGAGTCCCTCGACGCGTCCCGCACGCCCGGCCCCGGGCCTGTTCCGGCCGCCCCGAGCGTCCCCCCGGCGCCTCCCGGCGCCCCGGGTGCCGCGCACCCCCAGGGCCCCGGCACCCCGGGTACCCCCGGCGGGCCGGCTGCGCCCGGTGGGCTTCCGACTTCCGGCGTTCCGGGTGCCCCGGGTGGGCTCGGCGTTCCTCCGGCTCCCGGTGCCCCGGGCGCGTCCGGCGGGCCGCAGGCCGCCGGAACCCCGGGTGCCCCCGGTGCCTCGGCTGTGCCGGGCGTTCCCCATGCTCCGGCTGCGCCCGGTGCCCCGGGCGGGCCTGGCGTTCCGGGTGCCCCGAACGTTCCGGGCGCCTCGCCCAGCCTCGGTGCCCCGGGTGCGCCCGGCGCCCCGGGCCGGCACGGGGCCGCCGCTCACCCGCAGGGCCCCGGCGCCCCGGGTGGGCCCGGTGTTCCCTCGGTGCCAGGTGCTCCGGGTGCGCCCGGCGGGCCGCAGGCCGCCGGAACCCCGGGTGCCCCCGGTGCATCGGCTGCGCCTGGCGTTCCCAATACTCCCGGTGCTCCCGGTGCTCCCGGTGCTCCCGGTGCTCCCGGCGCCCCCGGCGGTCCGGGTGCTCCCGGTGGGCCGGGCACCCCGGGTGCCCCTGTTCCGGGTGCGCCGGGCGTTCCCCCGGCTCCCGGTGGCCTCGGTGGCGGGCAGCTGCAGGGTTCCGGCGCCCCGGGTGCCCCCGGCGTCCCCCCGGCCCCTAGTGCCCCGGGTACACCCGGTGCGCTTCACGCTCCTGGCGTCCCGGGTGCCCCCGGTGCTCCGGGTAACCCGGGTGCCTCCGCGGCACCCGGCGTCCCGGGTGGCCCGGGTGCCCCCGGCGCCCCGGCAGCGCCCGGTGTTCCGGCCGCTCCCGGTGCGCCCGGGGCCGGGCCGTCGCAGGGTGCCGGTGCGCCGGGGGCGCCCGGTGGGGTGCATGCCGCCGCCACGATGCTGGCCAGCCCCGGTGGTCCGGGGGCCCCGCAGCCCCCGCAGGCCCCCGGTGCCGTCCAGGCGCCGCACGGGCCCGGTGCGCCGGAGGCGCCCGGTGGGGTGCATGCCGCCGCCACCATGCTGGCCGGCCCCGCCGGGCCCGGTGCGCCTCAGCCCCCGCGGGCTCCCGGTGCGCCCGGCGCTGCCCAGGCGCCGCAGGCTCCGCACGGGCCCGGTGCGCCGCAGGCGCCCGGTGGGGTGCATGCCGCCGCCACCATGCTCGCCGGCCCCGCCGGCCCCGCCGGCCCCGGTGCCCCGTCGGCGCCGCAGGCGCCGTCGGCGCCTGGTGTGCCCACCGTCGGGCCCGGGTACATGGCCGTGTTGCGTTATCGCGCGCAGGACGGGAAGGAGCAGCAGCTCATCCGGCGCAGTGCCCCCGGCACCCCGCATCCCGAGTGGCAGATCCTGCACGAGTTGCGTGCCATGGGCGTACCCCCGCAGCAGGTGCTGGAGCTGCACACCGAGTTGGAGTCGTGCGATCTGCCCGGTGGCTACTGTGCGCGGATGATCCGCGAGACGTGGCCGCAGGTGCGGATCAGTCACACCGCTCCGTACGGGCGGGATCACGCCACCCGGCAGCAGGGTGTGCGCCACCTCGTCGCCCATCAGGGCGAGCTGCATCAGGTCGCCGACGGTCCGGCGCGTCCCGCGCCGAATCCGGTGCCGTTGCCGCCTCCCGGGCAGGTGCCGGTGGCGCCGCCGGTGGGGCAGGACGTGATCGGCCGTGAGCTGGCGGAGGCGTTCGGTCCGCAGGGTGTGTTCCGTTTCGATCAGCGTGCGGTCTCGCGGCAGGGTGTGCCGGAGCTGGTGGCGCAGACGCTGGTGTGGGCGGGGCTGCCGGTGGATTTCGGGCCGTTCTTCTGGGCGCAGGCCCAGCCGGGTCGTCCGGTGCCGACGTTGGCGGAGCTGGCGGCGGAGCGCGGTGTGCGTCCGGCGCCGGACGCCGGTTCGTATCTGGTGATGGGGACGGACTTCGGCCGCCAGTTGTGCGTCCAGTACGGCACGGCTCACATCGTGGCCGTGCCGCTGGAGGCGGGCCCGGACGGCGGCCCGGTGCCGCCGCAGTTCGTCAACACGAGTCTGCCTCAGTTCGTACGCTCTTTGGCGCTGCTCGGGAAGATGTGGCGCTGGCGCTACGGGCTGTCGCCGGAGCAGGCCGGGCGCTGGACCGTGGACTTTCAGCAGCAGCTGGCCTCGCTGGACCCGGCGGCCGTCGCGTCGCCGGAAAACTGGTGGGCGGTGCTGCTGGAGCAGATGTGGGACGGTCTCTTCTAGCGTCCGGTGCGGTGTACGCGGATGGTGTCCCGGGCTGCGGAGTGTCGCGTCCGGGGCACTTCGCTCGTACGGGAATGATGTACGCCGGACCGTGTCGCATACCGGATTTCCGGATATAAGGGGCTACAAGGATGAGTTCATCGGTGTCTCCTGACGGTTTCACAGTCGTGCGCGGCCGTGGATACCGGCCCGATCAGGTCGACCGTGCGCTGGCGGAGTACGCCCGTCAGCGCGACTCCGCCTGGGAGCGCGCGGCGCGGCTGACCGTCCTGGCGCGGGAGATGGAGGACGAGGTGCGGCGGCTCGCCCACGTCGTCGCCAAGCTCCCCCCGCAGACGTACGAGTCCCTGGGCCCGCGCGCCCAGGGCCTGGTCACCACGGCCGAACTGGAGGCGGCGGGTCTGCGCGAGCGGGCGGAGGTGGCGGCGGCGGAGCTGCAGGAGGCCGCCGAGTCCCATGCCCGTCAGGTGCGCGACGCCGCCCACGAGTACGCGGTGGCGGTGCGCGCCGAGGCGGAGGAGTGGGCCCGGCAGGCGCAGCTTGCGGCGGAGACCGTGGCCGACGACATCCGTACGACGGCCCGCCAGGAGACCACCGAGCGGCGCGAGGAGTCGCTGGCGGCGCTGAAGGAGATGCGTCAGCGCACGGCGATGATCCTGGCGGAGCAGGAGAAGGAGCACGCCGAGCGCTGGGACGCGGCGGGTCGCGAGATCGCCGAGCGCGAGGCGGCGATGGACGCGCGGGTGGCGGCCCTGGAGGAGTACGCCCGCACGGCCCTGGGCGACGCGCGCCGGCGGTACGCGGACACGGAGGAGGCCGCGCGGCACGGGCAGGAGGACGCCGAGGCGCAGGCGGCCGCGGTGATCGCCCAGGCGCGGGTGCGCGAGGAGCGCATCGCGCGCGACACCGAGCGGGTGCTGCGCGAGCACGAGGAACGGCGCGAGGAGCTCAAGTCGCACATGGCGCACGTGCGGCACAGCCTGGCGGCGCTGACGGGCAAGCCGGTCGCGGAGGACGCGGCGGCGGAGTGAGGCCGGCGCGGCCGGCCCGCCCGCGCGAGGCGGGCGGGCCGGCCGCGCCGTGCCGGGGCTACTTCTTGGCCGTGGCCGACGGGCTCGGCGTGGGTGCCGGCTTCGTCGGCTCGGGGGCGGGGGCGGTGACGGTCAGCGTGAGCTGCAGGACCGCACCGTTGGTGGTGGTGAGCTCCAGCGTGTAGGTGCCGGACTGCTCGTCGGTGAACAGCTCGGGCAGGACGATCCGGCCCTTGTCGTCGGTCGTGAACGTGAGCGGCTTGCGCGCGGGCTTGCCGTTCTCGTCCTTGAAGTACGGACCGGTGGTCGCGGGCTTGCCGTCGGGGCCGAGGATGCTCGCGGTCACCTTGGCGCCCGCGACGATCTTGCCGTCGCCGCTCGCCTCGACGGTGATCCGCCCGGCGAACGACCCCTTCGGGGCGGCCTTGAGCTCGTCCTTGCCGATGCGCTGCAGGGCGGTGGCGAGGCGGGGCTTGACGGTGGCGGCGAAGTCGACATTGCCGGCCTTCGTCCCCTCCTTGCCGTCGACCGTGGCGCGCAGGGTGAAGTCGCCGGCCACGGATCCGGCCTTGAGGTCGGGCGCGGTGGCCGTGCCGTCCTCGCCGACGGTGACGAGCGCGAACGTGCTGGGCTTGCCGTCGACGGTGAAGCGCGCTTCGGTCTTGGGGCCGATGACCTCGAAGCGCACCTGCGTGCCCTTGGGGACGGGCCGCCCGTCCGCGGTGACGACCTTCACCTTCGCGTGCTCGGCGAACGCCTCGTCGTCGACCGTGGCCGTGAGCTCGGCGGTGCCGACGTGCTCGATGGCCTTGAACTCGACCGGCTTCGACGGCGTCGGCTTGTCACCGCCACCCGGATTGTCCGGCTTGCTCGGGTTATCCGGCTTGTTCGGGGTCGGGGGCTTCGTCGGCTCCGACGGCTTGTTCGGCTGCGACGGCTTGGCGGGCGTGCTCGGAGTGCTCGGGCTGCTCGGCGTGCTCGGGCGCACCGGGCCCGGGACCGGGGTGGTGCCGGACGGGGTGGTCGGGGTGGGGATCCACGGCGTGCTGCCGCCCGGGGTCGAGCCGCTGCCGCCGTTCTCGTACGTGTGCATCCACGCGAGGACGGCGTTCACATACTCGCGGGAGTTGTTGTAGCTGAGGATCGCCTTGTCGAGCTGGGCCCCGTCCGAGAGGTCCTTGCCGCCCGCGCACAGGTAGCGCGCGGTGCCGGCGGCCGCGTCGAAGATGTTGTTGGGGTCGAGCTTGCCGTCGCCGTTGCCGTCGGCGCCGTAGTCCTTCCACGTGGACGGGATGAACTGGGTCGGGCCGACGGCGCGGTCGTAGACCGGGTCGCCGTCCCAGGCGCCGCCGTCCGTGTCCTTCACGAGGGCGAACTTGTCGCCCGTCAGCTGGGGGCCGCGGATCGGCTTGGTGGTGCTGCCGTCGGGCTGCAGGCCGTAGGAGGCGGCGTGCTCCGACTCCACCTTCCCGATGCCGGCGATCAGCTCCCACTTGATGTGGCAGTTCGGGTAGAGGCCCTTCGCCAGGCCCTCGGCGTTCTTGTACGCGGCCAGGGCGGTGGCGGGAATGTCGCTGCTGCCGCCGCCCGTACCGCTGCCGGGCTCGCCCGGCTTGGGCGTGGCGCCGGGGCGCGGCACCAGGTCGGGGAGGGAGAGGTTGGGGACACCGTGCGGCTGGCGCTGCGGGTTGTCGGGACCCGGGGACGGGTCGTCGGCACCCGCCCCGTGCGGCGCGCTGGCGCCGACGGCCGCGGTGGTGAGGCTGGCGACGAGTAGGGCAGTGCACAGTCCCTGGCGGGAGACGCTCGCAGCGCGGGTACGAAGTATCTTCACGGAGACTGCTTCCTCGGGGAGACCGGCGGCCGTGCGAGGGGGGCCGCACGACTGCCCCCCTCGGCCATAGACCCGAACACTAATTCCCTGTAGCCGCAATTGTCTTGTCCGGGGACGGGCTTCACTTGCTCTTCGCCGGGCGATTCCCCCGCACGGGGTGGCGCCTGCGGCGTTGTACGTAGCGGGAGTTGGGCGTCCGTGCGTATACGGTGCCCTGCGCCCGACTGAGCCCGTTCACGGCGCCCCGTTAGGGGCGCGGGGAACTGCGCGATCGGCCACCGGCGGCCCGCAGCCGACGCGCCACCCCGGCCTCCGGGTAGCTGCGGCCACGTCGTGGCTTGTCGCGCAGTTCCCCGCGCCCCTGCGGGGCGCCCCGCAGCGCCGCCCCGTAGGGGCGCCGCTTCGGCGCCCGCGGGCTGAGCGCCGAGCGAAGTCGTACGCTGGAAGCCCCGGCCGTGCCCCGCGTGCCGGGTGCTCGCGTTGTTCGCCTTGTCCACCACCGGGACGGAAATCTCTTCATGAGCCTGCACGGTCTGCTCGACGCCGTCGTCAAGGATCCGGCGCTCGCCGAAGCGGTCGAGGCCGCCGGTGACGGCAATCGGCCGCATGTCGACCTGGTGGGGCCGCCCGCGGCCCGGCCGTTCGTGATCGCCGCGCTGGCCAGGGACGCGCAGCGGCCCGTGCTGGCGGTGACGGCGACGGGCCGGGAGGCGGAGGATCTGGCGGCGGCGCTGCGCGGGCTGCTGCCGGCCGATGCCGTCGTGGAGTACCCGGCCTGGGAGACGCTGCCGCACGAGCGGCTCTCGCCGCGGTCGGACACGGTCGGCCGGCGGCTGGCGGTGCTGCGCCGGCTGGCGCATCCGAGCAAGGACGACCCGGCCGCCGGGCCCGTCAGCGTCGTGGTGGCCCCCGTGCGCTCCGTGCTGCAGCCGCAGGTCAAGGGGCTGGGCGAGCTGGAGCCGGTGAGCCTGCGCCCGGGGCAGGGCGCCGATCTCGAGGAGGTCGTGGAGGCTCTCGCCGCGGCCGCCTACGCCCGCGTGGAACTGGTGGAGAAGCGCGGCGAGTTCGCGGTGCGCGGCGGCATCCTGGATGTGTTCCCGCCGACGGAGGAGCACCCGCTGCGGGTCGAGTTCTGGGGCGACGACGTCGAGGAGATCCGCTATTTCAAGGTGGCCGACCAGCGGTCGCTGGAGGTCGCCGAGCACGGTCTGTGGGCGCCGCCGTGCCGTGAGCTGCTGCTGACCGACGCCGTCCGTGAGCGGGCCGCGGCGCTCGCCGAGGAGCACCCGGAGCTGGCCGAGCTGCTGGGGAAGATCGCGGAGGGGATCGCGGTCGAGGGCATGGAGTCGCTGGCGCCGGTGCTGGTGGACGACATGGAGCTGCTGCTGGACGTGCTGCCGGCGGGTGCGATGGCCGTGGTGTGCGACCCGGAGCGGGTGCGGACGCGGGCGGCGGACCTGGTGGCGACGTCGCAGGAGTTCCTGCAGGCGTCCTGGGCGGCGTCGGCCGGTGGCGGCGAGGCGCCGATCGATGTGGACGCCGCCTCCCTGCGCGGCATCGCCGACGTCCGTGATCATGCCCGTGAGCTGGGCATGATGTGGTGGTCGGTGAGTCCGTTCGCGGCCGGGGAGGGCGAGGAGGACGGCGACACCCTCAAGCTGGGCATGCAGGCGCCGGAGACCTACCGCGGCGACACGGCCCGGGCGCTGGCCGACACCAAGGGCTGGGTGTCGGACGGCTGGCGGACGGTGTTCCTCACCGAGGGCCACGGCCCGGCCGCCCGTACGGTCGAGGTGCTCGGCGGCGAGGGCATTCCGGCCCGCCTGGATGCGGACCTGCCGGAGCTGACGCCGTCCGTGGTGCACGTCTCCTGCGCGAGCCTGGACAGCGGCTTCGTCCACGCGGGCCTGAAGGTCGCCGTGCTGACGGAGTCGGATCTGACCGGCCAGAAGTCGGCCAGCAAGGACCTGGGCCGCATGCCGGTGCGGCGGCGCAAGAGCATCGACCCGCTGACGCTGCAGACCGGCGACTACATCGTGCACGAGCAGCACGGCGTCGGCCGCTACCTGGAGATGGTGCAGCGCACGGTGCAGGGCGCCACCCGCGAGTACCTGCTGGTGGAGTACGCCCCGGCCAAGCGGGGCCAGCCGGGCGACCGGCTGTACATCCCCACCGACCAGCTGGAGCAGGTCACCAAGTACGTCGGCGGCGAGGCGCCCACCCTGCACCGCCTGGGCGGCGCGGACTGGACGAAGACCAAGGCGCGGGCGAAGAAGGCGGTCAAGGAGATCGCCGCCGACCTGATCAAGCTGTACTCGGCCCGCATGGCGGCCCCCGGGCACGCCTTCGCGCCGGACACCCCCTGGCAGCGGGAGCTGGAGGACGCCTTCCCCTACGCGGAGACGCCCGACCAGCTGACCACGATCGCCGAGGTCAAGGAGGACATGGAGAAGTCCGTCCCCATGGACCGCCTGGTCTGCGGCGACGTCGGCTACGGCAAGACCGAGATCGCGGTCCGCGCGGCGTTCAAGGCCGTGCAGGACGGCAAGCAGGTGGCGGTGCTGGTGCCGACCACCCTGCTCGTCCAGCAGCACTTCGGCACGTTCTCCGAGCGGTATGCGCAGTTCCCCGTCAATGTGCGGGCGCTCTCGCGCTTCCAGTCCGACTCCGAGGCGAAGGCCGTCCTGGAGGGGCTGCGGGAGGGCTCCGTCGACGTCGTCATCGGCACCCACCGCCTCTTCTCCTCCGAGACGAAGTTCAAGGACCTGGGCCTGGTCATCGTCGACGAGGAGCAGCGCTTCGGCGTCGAGCACAAGGAGCAGCTGAAGAAGCTGCGCGCCAACGTCGACGTGCTGACGATGTCCGCCACCCCGATCCCGCGCACGCTGGAGATGGCGGTGACCGGCATCCGCGAGATGTCGACGATCACCACGCCGCCGGAGGAGCGCCACCCGGTGCTGACCTTCGTCGGTCCCTACGACCAGAAGCAGATCGGCGCGGCGATCCGCCGCGAGCTGCTGCGCGAGGGCCAGGTCTTCTACATCCACAACCGGGTCGAGTCCATCGACCGGGCTGCAGCGAGGCTGCGCGAGATCGTTCCCGAGGCGCGCATCGCCACCGCGCACGGCCAGATGTCGGAGTCGGCGCTGGAGCAGGTCGTGGTCGACTTCTGGGAGAAGAAGTTCGACGTGCTGGTCTCGACGACGATCGTGGAGTCGGGCATCGACATCTCCAACGCCAACACCCTCATCGTCGAGCGCGGCGACAACTTCGGGTTGTCGCAGCTGCACCAGCTGCGCGGCCGGGTCGGCCGCAGCCGGGAGCGGGGCTACGCCTACTTCCTCTACCCGCCGGAGAAGCCGCTGACGGAGACCGCCCACGAGCGGCTGGCGACGATCGCCCAGCACACGGAGATGGGCGCGGGCATGTACGTGGCGATGAAGGACCTGGAGATCCGTGGCGCGGGCAACCTGCTCGGCGGCGAGCAGTCCGGCCACATCGCGGGCGTCGGCTTCGACCTGTACATCCGCATGGTCGGCGAGGCCGTCGCGGACTACCGGGCGTCGGTGGAGGGCGGCGGCGAGGAGGCCGAGGCCCCGCTGGAGGTGAAGATCGAGCTGCCGGTGGACGCGCACGTCCCGCACGACTACGCGCCGGGCGAGCAGCTGCGCCTGCAGGCGTACCGGGCGATCGCCTCGGCCAACTCCGAGGAGGACATCAAGGCCGTCCGCGAGGAGCTCACCGACCGCTACGGCAAGCTGCCCGAGCCGGTGGAGAACCTGCTGCTCGTCGCCGGCCTGCGGATGCTGGCCCGGGCCTGCGGCGTCACCGACATCACCCTGCAGGGCACCAACGTGCGCTTCGGCCCGGTGGAGCTGCGCGAGTCGCAGGAGCTGCGCCTGAAGCGGCTGTACCCGCGCACGGTGATGAAGCCCGCCACCCAGCAGATCCTGGTGCCGCGCCCGGCGACCCGCCCGATCGGCGGCAAGCCGCTGGTCGGCCGCGAGCTGCTGGCGTGGACGGGCGAGTTCCTCACCACGATCCTGGGCAGCTGACGCTTCGCCGTGCGGCGCCCGCAGGCAGGGTGCGGTGCCGTGATTCGCCCGGGCCTGAGGGTGGCGCGTCGACTGCGGGCCATCGGTGGCCGATCGCGCAGTTCCCCGCGCCCCTACGGGGCGCCGTGGGCTGGTGCAGTGCCCCGTCAGGGGCGCTGCATGATCCGCCGGCCAGGCCTACGGCGCAGCTCGTCGCAGGACGACGTAGCCGCCCTCGCTGCCCACGACGACGTACCGGGCGCCCGCGTGGGTGCGGGCGGCGTCGGCCGCGGCGTCGGCGGGTGTGCGGCCGTCGCCCAGGTGCACGGCGACGTAGTCGGGCCTGATGCCGCCGGTGCCGCCGACCCAGAAGACCCGGCAGCGGCCCGCGAGCCGGCTTATCGGCACGACGTCCGCCTCGACGGTGGCGCCGTCGGGGATGCGCTCCAGCAACTGCTCGGTGGCCTGGACCTGCGGCGGGATGCGGTAGGTGTCCGGCATGGTCAGGCCGTACAGCGGCAGGGACGCGGTCAGGGCCAGGGCCGCGGCCAGGACGGCCGCCGGCAGGTGGTGGGCGTAGGTGCGCAGCCGGCGGCGGGGGCTGGTGCGGGAGGCGGCCAGCGCCTCGGTGAGGGCGATGAACACCACGGGCATCAGAACGGCGCTGTAGTGCCAGTCGGTGCCCCAGTAGTGGTCGTCGTGGGAGACGAACCGCCAGCCCAGGGTGGGCAGGGCCACGATCAGCACCGGTGAGCGCAGGGCGAGCAGGCCGGTGGTGGGCAGCAGCGTCCACAGCAGGGTGCGCACGGCGGTGTCCACGGGGATGACGGGCGCGGGGCCGCCGTCCCCGCTGAGCTTGTTCCAGTAGTCGTACGAGCCGCCGCTGTTGAAGCTCGGGATGATCAGCCCGAGGGCGAGGGCGGTGGCCGCCAGGCCGAACGCCACCAGGGCCGCGCCCTGCGCCACGGCCCGGGTCCGGCCGCGGGCGCCGCGCAGCCGCAGCAGGACCAGCGCCCCGACGGCGGCGGCGGTCACCCCCAGGTCCTCCTTGACCAGCACCAGGGGTGCCGCCCACAGCACGGCGGCCGTCCAGCGCCGGCGGACCACGGCCTCCAGGGAGAAGGCGAGCAGCGGCATCGCGAAGGCGATCTCGTGGAAGTCGAAGTCGACCGCCCGCTGCACGCCCCACGACAGTCCGTAGGCGACGCCGATGGCCAGCCCCCGGCCGCGGCCGAGGAGGTGCGCGGCGAGCCGGGTGACCGGCACGGCCGACAGCGCGAAGAGCGCGGCCTGCACCACCAGCAGGGTCAGGGGGCTGGGGAAGACGCGGTAGAAGGGGGCGACGAGCGCGGTGATCGGGCTGAAGTGGTCCCCGAGGATGTTGGTCCCGGGCCCCTTCAGATCGGCTATCGGCGCCCGCAGCTCGGCGTAGCCGCGTATCGCCTGCTCGAAGATGCCCAGGTCCCAGGACATGGTGAGCATCCGCAGGTGCCGGCTGACCGACAGCGTGGTGTAGAGGACGAACAGGACGCCGGCCAGCCAGTAGGGGTCCAGCCGGGGCGCGCCCAGCCGGGCGAGCCCCGTCCGCCGCCCCGAGGGAGCGGTCTCGGCCGGCGTGCGGGCCTGTGCCGGAACGGCGGTGGCCGAGTCCATGGACGTCCTTCTCTCGGGTGCGCTTCGGGGGGCCGGCAGCCGCTGCCGCCGCAGGACCGGCCCCTTCGAAAGATATGCCGGGTCCGCCGGTCGCCCGGCCTCCCACTCGAAGACGAGCGCGGGAGCCACCCGGTTCAGCCGGGTTTCCTCCGGTCCGTGCCCGCCCCCTGCTGCTGCCGCGTGCCCGGACGGCGTGCGAATCGTTGGCCCAATCAGTGACGCGGGCCACGTCTGGTGCCTACCATCGATCACCCATGCAGCACGACCCCTCCGGGAGGCTTCATGATCCGCCGCAGGACAGCGCTCGTCGTCTCCGCCGCCGGTCTTCTCGCCGTCGCGCCCCTGCTCACCGCCTGCGGCTCCACCCCGCACCCGGGGGCGGCCGCCGTGGTGGGCAAGGAGCGGATCACGGTGGCGCAGTTGCAGAGCCGGGTCGACGACGTGCGCGAGGCCCAGCGCAGCGCCCCGCAGGGCGCCCAGCTGCTGGCGGCCAGCGGGCGGCTGGGGCAGGACACGCTCGTACGGCTCATCCAGTACCGGGTCATCGAGAAGGCCGGGCAGGACAGCGGCGTCGAGGTCACCCGGCGCGAGGTGCAGGAGCGCCGGGCGCAGGTCGAGCGGATGCTGGGCGGGACGCAGGCGGTCGAGGCGCGCTTCCTGGCCGCGGGCGTCGCCCCCGACGGCATCGACCAGGACCTGCGGGTGGGGCTCATCCGCTCCAAGCTGGAGGACACGCTGGGCAAGGACCGCGCCGGCGAGGTGCTCAGGAAGACCTCCGACTCCCTCGGCGTGCAGGTCAACCCCCGCTACGGCACCTGGGACGCCAAGCGCGGCACCGCCCGCCCGGCGCAGGAGCCGTGGCTGCGCCCGGCCGTGCAGGACGAGCCGGCGGGTCCCGCCTGACGCAGCGGGGCGCGGGCGGGGGCGAGGAACCCCCGCCCGCCCGCATAGGCTCGGTGCTGTGAACGCCTACGACTCCACCGGCCGCATCGTGCTCCTGACCACCAGCCACCGGGTCGCGCCCGGCCTGCTGTCCTGGCCGGCCTGGCGGACGCTGCGGGAGGCCGACCGCGTGCTGTGCGCCGACGCCGCCCACCCCCAGCTGCCGTACCTGCGCGAGGCCGGCGTGGACGTCGAGCACGCCGCGCCCACCGCCCGCGAGCTGGTCGACTACTGCACCGACGGCTCGCGCACCGCCGTCGTGCTCACCTCCGCCGAGGGCGAGAGCGCCCTGACCGACGGCCTGGCCCGGCTGGCCGGCTCCGGCCGCGAGAGCATGCCCGCCCTGGAGCTGCTCCCCGGCTCCTACGACCTGCCCGGTGCCCGGCTGCTGGACCTGGTGCAGGTCATGGACCGCATCCGGCTCGCCTGCCCGTGGACGGGCATCCGCACCCACGAGGACCTGGCGAAGTACGGGCTGGAGGAGATGTACGAGCTCCTGGAGGCGATCGAGACCGGCGACCGGCAGTCGCTGCGCGAGGAGCTGGGCGACGTGCTGCTGCAGGTCGTCTTCCACGCCCGCATCGCCCAGGACGACCCCGACGAGCCGTTCTCCGTCGACGACGTCGCCGGCGGGATCGTCGACAAGCTCATCCACCGCCACCCGCACGTCTTCGGCGACGCCGACGCCGCCACCCCCGAGGACGTCAAGGCGCACTGGATGCGCACCAAGGCCGCCGAGAAGCGGCGCGAGTCCGTCACCGAGGGCGTGCCGCTGGGCCAGCCGGCCCTCGCCCTGGCCGCCAAGCTCGCCTCCCGCGCCCGCGCCGAGGGCCTGGACGTGGCCCTGCCGTCCGGCGACGGCGTGGGCTACGAACTGCTGGCGCTGGCCGTACGGGCCGAGGCGGCCGGCGTCGAGCCGGAGACCGCGCTGCGGGCCGCGGCCCGGGCGTACCGGGACGCGATCCTCGCCGCCGAGCGGGCGGCGGGGCGGTAGCGGCCTCGCTCACCCGTTCGGCTCAGTCGCAGTCTTGTCCGGGCGGCGGCCGGGTACCCGACATCCATGCGCACTGAGCAGATCGATCTCGCCCTCCCGCCCTGGGTCGGCGGCGCCGCCCCCTTTCTCGTGGGGCTGTGCGTCGGCGCCCTGCTGATCCTCGCGTTCTTCTTCGGGCAGCGGTGGCGGGACCGCGAGCCCCCGCCGCCCGCCCACCCGCAGCGCCGCCAGGGTTCCTGGCAGACGCCGCAGGAGCACACGCGCGGCCCCGAGTCCCCCGACCACGGGCCCGGCCACAACGACGACGAGGAGAACGCCCTGGGGTACGTCGTCGAGCACCGCGAGAGCGACCAGCTGCAGTCCGAGGCCGACGGCGAGCGCGTCCTGCCGCACGAGATCCACAATCCGGGCAGCCACCCGGAGGAGCTCTCCGACGAGCGCCGCAAGTGGAAGCCGGGCAGCAGCGGCTCCTTCGGCAGCGGCGGCGCGGGCAGCCACTAAGCGCCCCGAAGGGGCGCGGGGCAGTGCCCGATCTACGGCTGCCGCCGCGTGGGCGCGATCAGCCACCGCCGGCCTGCAGCCGACGCACCGCCTCGGGGCCCGGGCGCGGCACTTCGGCTGCGGGCGCGTCGTGGCTGATCGCGCAGTTCCCCGCGCCCCTTCGGGGCGCCGCACCCGTTAGCGTCGGGGGCGTGCACGAGAATCCCACGCCCCCTGCCCCGAAGCTCTTCACCTGGGAGTTCGCCAGCGATCCGTACCCGGCGTACGCCTGGCTGCGCGAGCACGCGCCCGTCCACCGGACGGAGCTGCCCAGCGGGGTGGAGGCGTGGCTGGTCACGCGGTACGCCGACGCCCGGCAGGCGCTCGCCGACCAGCGGCTGTCGAAGAACCCCGTGCACCACTCCGAGCAGGCCCACGGCAAGGGCAAGGTCGGGATCCCCGGCGAGCGCAGCGCCAACCTGATGACGCACCTGCTCAACATCGACCCGCCGGACCACACCCGGCTGCGCCGCCTGGTCTCCAAGGCGTTCACCCCGCGCCGGGTCGCCGAGTTCGCGCCCCGGGTGCAGGAGCTCACCGACCGGCTCATCGACGGCTTCTGCGAGAAGGGCGCGGCGGACCTCATCCACGAGTTCGCCTTCCCGCTGCCCATCTACGCCATCTGCGACATGCTCGGCGTCCCGCCGGAGGACCAGGACGACTTCCGCGACTGGGCCGGAATGATGATCCGGCACGGGGGCGGGCCGCGCGGCGGGGTGGCGCGCTCGGTGAAGAAGATGCGCACCTATCTCGCGGAACTGATCCACCGGAAGCGGGAGGATCTCGGCGACGACCTCATCTCGGGACTGATCAGGGCGAGCGACCACGGCGAGCACCTCACCGAGAACGAGGCCGCCGCCATGGCCTTCATTCTTCTTTTCGCCGGTTTCGAAACAACTGTGAACCTGATCGGTAACGGAACCTACGCGCTGCTGCGCCACCCGCAACAGCGCGAGCGCCTGCAGCGCGCCCTCGCCGAGGGGGATGCGTCGCTGCTCGCCACGGGGGTCGAGGAACTGCTGCGCTACGACGGGCCCGTAGAGCTCGCGACCTGGCGTTTCGCCACCCGGGACCTGGTCCTCGGCGGGCAGCGGATCGCCGAGGGCGACCCCGTCCTGGTGGTGCTGGCGGCCGCCGACCGCGACCCCGAACGGTTCGCCGATCCCGACGTCCTGGACCTCTCCCGGCGCGACAACCAGCACTTGGGCTACGGACACGGCATCCATTACTGTCTCGGCGCACCGCTCGCCCGCCTCGAAGGGCAGACCGCGCTCGCCACCCTGCTGCGCCGGCTGCCCGACCTGCGGCTCGCCGCCGAACCGGACGACCTGCGCTGGCGCGGCGGCCTGATCATGCGCGGCCTGCGCACGCTGCCCGTGGAATTCACGGCGCGTCCGCCCGCGCAGGCCCTCGCATGCCCTTAGCACATGACGTCCGGTCACCTCGCGGTTATCGCAGCGTGACCTCCGCTACACCGGGTTGTGACTCTTGGGGGCCGTCGCTATGTTCGACGACCATCCGAAGCCGCCTACCCGAGAGGCCCGAACATGCGCTCCGGCACTGGTAGACATCGCCGTCCCCGTCAGGTCCCCGCCATCGTGCTCGCGGCGGGGGTGACCGGAGCCAGCGTCGCCATGCCGCTGCTGGCCGCCACCAGCGCCACCGCGGCCGACGCGGGCACCTGGGACAAGGTCGCCCAGTGCGAGAGCGGGGGGATGTGGAGTGCCAACCAGGGCAACGGCTTCTTCGGCGGCCTGCAGATCACCCAGGAGATGTGGGAGCAGCACGGCGGCATCTCGTACGCGCCCCGGCCCGACCTCGCCAGCCGCTCGCAGCAGATCGCCATCGCCGAGAGCATCCTCAAGTCGCAGGGCCCCGGCCCGTGGACGAGCTGCGGCGAGGGCGCGGGCCTCGCCCGCAGCGAGCGGGCGCCCGAGGTGGACCCGGGCACCAAGGCCACCCCGCCGCCGGCCGCGGAGACCGGCCGGACGCCGGAGCGCCACGCCACTCCCGCGCCGGAGCACGGCTCTCCCGCTCCGGACGCCTCCCGTGCCCCCGATGCCACCCCCGCGCCCTCCGGCACGCCGTCCGGGTCGCCGTCGACGTCGCCGTCCGGGCTGCCCACGCCCGCGCCCGGCCGGTCCGGTGCGCCGTCCGGGGCAACCCCGGACGCCTCGCGCACGCCGGATGCCGGTGGCACCCCGTCAGGTTCCGCGAGCGGCACGCCGGACGCCGGGCAGGGCAAGCACCGCAAGGAGCCCGGCACCGACCTCCCGTCGGCCCCGGCCGACGGCTCCGCCGGCCCGTCGAGTGCGCCCGGAGCCGACGGCGCGTCCGCCGGGGACGCCGGCGCGGCGGAGGGTTCGGGGCGCCACCGCGCGACCCCGAACGGTCCGGACGACGGCGCACAGCGACCCTCGCGCGGGGGCGATTCCCGGCCGGGCATCCCGGCCGCAAACGACTACACCGTGCAGCCGGGTGACAACCTGTCAGTGATCGCCCAGGAGCATGCGGTCTCCGGCGGCTGGCAGACGCTGTATCAGAAGAACGAAAAAGTTGTCGGAACTGATCCGGACCTTATCCTCCCTGGTCAGCGCCTGGATATCCGTCAATAGCCATGCGGAAAGGGCCGAATGTCCGTTCCAGTCGAAAGTGAGACATGGGTCTCTTCGACTCGGCGGCGGAGAGCGTCCGTCCGATTTGCGTCTACCCAGGGCCACCTGCGGAAACGTCAGGTTTCCCGCGGTAACCGAAGACGGCCTTGGCTGAAAAGTGGGGTTTGAACCCGCAGGCCGCCTGTGCTTACCGTCTTCACCGCTCGCCACCGCGAGCACCACGGTCGCCACGCCGAATCCTGCCGGCGGCCGGGGGAGTCGTCGCGCAAGCGCCGTAGGCAGGAGCGGGGGAACCAAGGTAGGTGCCGGACGGACCGGCGGTCGCCAGACCGCAGGGACGGACGGCTTGGGGTGAAGCCCGGTGCTCGCACCGGGCCGGGCAGTCTCACAGCCCGAACCCGACAGCTCACCTCGTAGGCGTCGGTGAGGAAAACGACTTATGTCCAAGGGCAAGCACCGTCGTCCGTCCAAGGCCGTCCGAATCGTCACGCTCGCCGGCGTCACCGGCGCCGCGGTCGCCGCCCCGCTGATGGTCGCGACCTCCGCCAACGCCGCCTCCGTCTCGACCTGGGACAAGGTCGCCCAGTGCGAGTCCAGCGGCAACTGGCACATCAACACCGGCAACGGCTACTACGGCGGCCTGCAGTTCTCGAACGACTCCTGGAAGGCCGCGGGCGGCACCAAGTACGCCCCGCGCGCCGACCTCGCCACCAAGGCCCAGCAGATCGCCACCGCCGAGCGTCTGCTGGCCATGCAGGGCCCGGGCGCCTGGGGCTGCGCCGGCGCGGGCAACCTGACCTCCGGCGGCGCCAAGGCCGACGTCGACACCTCCGACGACGACTCCGGCTCCGCCCCCGCGAAGAAGACCCGCAAGTCCACCTCCGCCGAGGGGGCCTACTCCTCCAAGAGCCACGCCGACCGCAGCGAGCGCCACAGCGCTCCGAAGAAGGTCACGCGGGACTCGGACGCCGACGACGCGGCCGCGGAGGCCAGGAAGACCGCGCCGCGCGAGGTCAAGCAGGGCACCGGCGAGTACAAGGTCAAGGAGGGCGACACCCTCGGGACCATCGCCGACGCCCAGAAGGTGCGCGGTGGCTGGGCGAAGCTCTACGACCTCAACAAGGACGTCATCGACAACGCCGATCTGATCTTCCCCGGTCAGCAGCTGCACCTGCGCTGACCGGAGCCGGTCGAAAGGTGCCGGGCGGTCCCGTGGCCGCCCGGCCGCCGGGACCGGCCGCCCGACGACCGGCCGTACGACCGCCCCGTTCCGCTGCGCTTCCCCCCGAGCCGCACCGGAGCGGGGCTTCGCCGTTCGGGCCGCCGTGCTGGCCGTGCCGGCCGGGTCCCGTCGACTGTCCGTTGAGCGAACATACTGGGTTTTCATCCCGTGATATCGGCATTTGTGCCAATTTTCGGCCCGTGGCCCGGTCCAGCGCGGGGAGAGCCCGTGGGGCCCGTTAGGCTCGGGGTGCAGAACTCCAGACACACACGAAGGAGACCCTCGTGCCGTCCATCGACGTCGTCGTAGCTCGCGAGATCCTCGACTCGCGAGGCAACCCCACGGTCGAGGTCGAGGTCGGCCTCGACGACGGCTCCACGGGCCGTGCCGCCGTGCCGTCCGGCGCCTCCACCGGCGCCTTCGAGGCCATCGAGCTCCGTGACGGCGACCCGGACCGCTACCTCGGCAAGGGTGTCGAGAAGGCCGTCCTCGCCGTGATCGAGCAGATCGGCCCGGAGCTGGTCGGCTACGACGCCACCGAGCAGCGCCTGATCGACCAGGCCATGTTCGACCTGGACGCCACCGACAACAAGGGCTCGCTCGGCGCCAACGCCATCCTCGGCGTCTCCCTGGCCGTCGCGCACGCCGCCTCCGAGGCGTCCGACCTGCCCCTCTTCCGCTACCTCGGCGGCCCGAACGCGCACCTGCTGCCCGTTCCGATGATGAACATCCTCAACGGCGGCTCGCACGCCGACTCCAACGTGGACATCCAGGAGTTCATGATCGCGCCGATCGGCGCGGAGTCCTTCTCCGAGGCCCTGCGCTGGGGCACCGAGGTCTACCACACCCTCAAGAAGGTCCTGAAGGGCCGCGGCCTGTCCACCGGCCTGGGCGACGAGGGCGGCTTCGCCCCGAACCTGGGCTCCAACCGCGAGGCCCTCGACCTCATCCTCGAGGCCATCAAGGAGGCCGGCTACACCCCCGGCCAGGACATCGCGCTCGCCCTGGACGTCGCCGCCTCCGAGTTCTACAAGGACGGCGTCTACACGTTCGAGGGCCAGGACCGCACCGCGGCCCAGATGACCGACTACTACGCCGAGCTCGTCGAGGCGTACCCGCTGGTCTCCATCGAGGACCCGCTGTTCGAGGACGACTGGGACGGCTGGAAGACCATCACCGACAAGCTCGGCGACAAGGTCCAGCTCGTCGGTGACGACCTGTTCGTCACCAACCCCGAGCGCCTCGCCCGCGGCATCGAGGAGGGCACCGCCAACGCCCTGCTGGTCAAGGTCAACCAGATCGGCTCGCTGACCGAGACCCTCGACGCCGTCGAGCTGGCCCAGCGCAACGGCTTCAAGTGCATGATGTCCCACCGCTCCGGCGAGACCGAGGACGTCACCATCGCCGACCTGGCCGTCGCCACCAACTGCGGCCAGATCAAGACCGGCGCCCCGGCCCGCTCCGAGCGCGTCGCCAAGTACAACCAGCTGCTGCGCATCGAGGAGATCCTCGACGACGCCGCGGTGTACGCCGGCCGCAGCGCCTTCCCGCGGTTTCGCTCTGCGAACTAAGGACACAGCAAGGGCTGAGCGCCCGGGCTCGGGCCTTCGCGCTTGAGCCTTAACGGCTGAGCTCTCGCCAGTCTCCGTACGTCCCCGGCCGCGGTCCCGTACCGTGTCCGGGGACGTACGTTCGTAGCGGACCGACAGGGGAGGCGACGTGGGCGCGGACCGGTTCTCCACCGCGACCAGGCTCAAGGCGCTCGGTACGGCGCTGGTGCAGGGGCCCGCCGCGGCCCGGACGTACCGCGCACGCCAGCCGCGCCGCTCCCGGCTCACCGGCCGGGCGGCCCTGCTGGCGCTCGTCGTCTGCTCGCTGGTGGTGGCCCTGGCCTACCCGATGCGGCAGTGGGTGACCCAGCGCTCCGACATCGCCGACCAGCGCCGCCGCACCGAACACGCGCGCGAGCAGGTCAAACGGCTGCAGGACGAGAAGGCCCGGCTGGAGGACCCGGCCTACGTCGAGCAGCTGGCCCGCGAGCACCTGCACTACCTGCGCCCCGGCGAGACCGGCTACAGCGTCGTCGACGGCACCGCCCCCGACGGCCGCCACAAGGACGAGGGCGCCGCCGACCGCCCCTGGTACCTCAACCTCTTCGACGACGTGGACGCCTCCGACACCCACCGCTGAGCGTCCCGCGCCACCGGCCCCCCGACCCACCGAGCACGAGCGAGCATTCGAGCACATGGACACGCCCCCGCCCACGACCGAGCCCACCGAGCCGACGGACGCCGACATCGCGGCGTTCGAGGCGCAGCTGGGGCGCCCGCCGCGCGGCCTGCGCGCCATCGCCCACCGCTGCCCCTGCGGCAACCCCGACGTCGTCGAGACCGCCCCGCGGCTGGAGGACGGCACGCCCTTCCCGACGCTGTACTACCTGACGTGCCCGCGCGCCGCCTCGGCGATCGGCACGCTGGAGGCCGAGGGCGTCATGAAGGAGATGAGCGAGCGGCTGCAGAGCGACCCGGAGCTGGCCGCCGCCTACCGGGCCGCGCACGAGGACTACATCCGCCGCCGGGACGCCATCGAGGTCCTGCAGGGCTTCCCCAGCGCCGGTGGCATGCCCGACCGCGTCAAGTGCCTGCACGTCCTGGTCGGTCACTCCCTGGCCGCGGGCCCGGGCGTGAACCCCCTGGGCGACGAGGCGATCGCCATGCTCCCCGAGTGGTGGCGCAAGGGCCCGTGCGTGAACCCCTGCGGCGAGCAGGAGGAGGGCGCATGACGCGCGTCGCGGCCATCGACTGCGGCACCAACTCCATCCGGCTGCTCGTTGCGGACGTCGACCCGGCCACGGGCCGGCTCGACGAGCTCGACCGCCGGATGACCATCGTCCGCCTGGGCCAGGGCGTCGACCGCACCGGCCGCCTGGCCCCCGAGGCGCTGGAGCGCACGTTCGCGGCCTGCCGCGCGTACGCGGAGGTCATTCGCGAGCTGAAGGCCGAGCGCATCCGTTTCGTCGCCACCTCGGCCTCCCGCGATGCGCGGAACCGCGAGGACTTCGTGCGCGGTGTCGTGGAGATCCTCGGCGTCGAGCCGGAGGTCATCACCGGTGACCAGGAGGCCGAGTTCTCCTTCACCGGCGCGACGCGGGAGCTGGTGGGGCGCGCGGATCTGGCGACGCCGTTCCTCGTGGTCGACATCGGCGGCGGCTCGACGGAGTTCGTGGTCGGCGAGGAGCACGTGCGGGCCGCCCGCAGCGTGGACGTGGGCTGCGTGCGCATGACGGAGCGTCATCTGGTGGTGGACGGTGCGGTCACCGACCCGCCGACGGCCGAACAGGTCGCCGCCATACGGGCCGACGTCGAGGCGGCCCTCGACCTGGCCGCGCAGACGGTGCCGCTGACCGAGGCCCGTACGCTGGTCGGGCTGGCCGGTTCCGTCACCACGGTCGCGGCCATCGCGCTGGAGCTGGAGGAGTACGACTCCTCGGTGATCCACCATGCGCGGATCTCCCTGGACCGGGTCCGGGCGATCACCGCGCGGCTGTTGTCCTCCACCCACGACGAGCGCGCCGCGATCCCGGTGCTGCACCCGGGGCGGGTCGATGTGATCGCCGCGGGGGCGCTGGTGCTGCAGTGCGTGATGGAGCGCGTGGGCGTCGACGAGGTGATCGTCAGCGAGTTGGACATTCTGGACGGGATCGCTCTTTCCCTCGTGTAAGGGGCGCAGCGCGGCCGGGCGCCGGGAAATTGTTCGTGAAATCCTTCACATGAAAAAGGGCCAACCAGTTCGCGGAAGAGGGCCTTCGGCCCGCATTCCGGGCCGTGCGGCCCCCCGGCGTCCGGAATCCGGCTGGTTTCGGTCGTGTTAAAGAAACGCTTATGCGCAGCCGCGACGGCGGGTGGTCCAGTCGTCACAGGACCCACAAGGCCAGTTCAGGGCGGGTGCTCAACGCCCTTGGCGGCGTTGCGGTTCCCTTGCGCACATATGGCGTCGGTCACGGTGGCGGCGGAGTGTAGCAGATGCCCCCACCGTTCTTGTGAAGGGGCTCACGAGCACCCCGCCGAGACGTGCTGGATACTCGAAACATGAGCACCACGGAGCGTCCACGGATCCTCGTAGTAGGCGGTGGGTACGTCGGCCTGTACGCGGCGCGCCGCATCCTGAAGAAGATGCGGTACGGCGAGGCGACCGTCACGGTCGTCGACCCGCGCTCGTACATGACGTACCAGCCCTTCCTTCCCGAAGCAGCCGCCGGCAGCATCTCTCCCCGCCACGTCGTGGTGCCGCTGCGACGTGTGCTCCCCAAGGCGGAGGTCCTCACGGGCCGCGTCACCACCATCGACCAGGACCGCAAGGTCGCCACGATCGCCCCGATCGTCGGCGAGGCCTACGAGCTGCCCTTCGACTACCTGGTGATCGCGCTCGGCGCCGTCTCCCGCACCTTCCCGATCCCCGGCCTCGCCGAGAACGGCATCGGCATGAAGGGCATCGAGGAGGCCATCGGCCTGCGCAACCACGTCCTCGAGCAGCTGGACAAGGCCGACTCGACCAAGGACGAGGAGATCCGCCGCCGCGCGCTGACCTTCGTCTTCGTCGGTGGTGGCTTCGCCGGCGCCGAGACGATCGGCGAGGTCGAGGACATGGCCCGCGACGCCGCCAAGTACTACCCGACGGTCAAGCGCGAGGACATGCGGTTCATCCTCGTCGACGCCGCCGACAAGATCCTGCCGGAGGTCGGCCCCAAGCTCGGCCAGTACGGCAAGGAGCACCTGGAGAGCCGCGGCGTCGAGGTCTACCTCGGCACCTCGATGGACTCCTGCGTCGACGGCCACGTCGTGCTCAAGAACGGCCTCGAGGTCGACGCCAACACCATCGTGTGGACCGCCGGCGTCAAGCCCAACCCGGCGCTCGCCCGCTTCGGTCTGCCGCTGGGCCCCCGCGGCCACGTCGACACCCTGCCGACGCTGCAGATCAAGGACATGCCGTACGCCTTCGCGGCCGGCGACAACGCCCAGGTGCCCGACCTGGTCGGCCGCGCGGCCGGCAACGAGAACGCCTGGTGCCCGCCGAACGCCCAGCACGCCCTGCGCCAGGCCAAGGTCCTCGGCGACAACGTCGTGGCGGCCCTGCGCGGCTTCGAGGCCGGGCAGAAGGAGTACAAGCACGCCAACAAGGGTGCGGTGGCGGGCCTCGGCCTCCACAAGGGCGTGGCGATGATCGTCATGGGCAAGATGAAGATCAAGCTCAAGGGCCGTCTCGCCTGGTACATGCACCGTGGCTACCACGGCATGGCGATGCCGACCTGGAACCGCAAGATCCGCGTCTTCGCCGACTGGACCCTCGGTCTCTTCCTCAAGCGCGAGGTCGTCTCGCTGCGGGCGATGGAGAACCCGCGCGAGGAGTTCTACGAGGCCGCCAAGCCGGCCCCGCAGGCCACCTCGCCGGCCGAGAAGGCCAAGGCCTCGTAACCAACCGCTTCATCGCGAAGGGCGTCCACCGATCCGTGGGGTGGGCGCCCTTCGGCGTGTGCGCACCCCGCCGGAGGGCAAGGACTAAGGCACGGTCCACCGGTGTTGAGGCGTCAGGATCTCCTGACCCTCGATCATGGAGGTGTGCGACATGCCCGAGGCCGCTCGACGGCTCGCCGACCTGGCCCAGCAGGCGCTGGGAAGCCCGCTCCCGGTGCGGCTGCGCGCCTGGGACGGCAGCGAGTACGGCCCGCCCGGCACTCCCGTCCTGGTCCTGCGGCGCCGGCGGGCCCTGCGCCGGCTGCTGTGGCAGCCGGGCGAGCTCGGCCTGGCTCGCGCCTGGGTCGCCGGTGACCTCGACGTCGACGGCGACCTCTACCAGGCCCTGCGGCTGCTGGCCGGGCACCTGTGGGAGCGCGGCGAGCAGCGGCGCCCCACGGGACGCCTGGCGGCCCTGCGCGACCCGGCCCTGCGCGCCGTCGGCCGCGAACTGCTGAAGCTGACCCCGCCCTGGCTGCCGCCCGCCCCGCCGCCCGAGGAGGCCCGCACCGGCGGCGGCACCCGGCACAGCCTGCGCCGCGACAAGCGCGCCATCAGCCACCACTACGACGTCGGCAACACCTTCTACGAGCGCGTCCTGGGCCCGTCGATGGTCTACTCCTGCGCCTACTGGGAGAGCCCGGAAAGCACCCTGGAGGACGCCCAGGAGGCCAAGCTCGACCTCGTCTGCCGCAAGCTCGCCCTCGCCCCCGGCCAGCGGCTGCTGGACGTCGGCTGCGGCTGGGGCTCGATGGTCCTGCACGCCGCCCGTACCTACGGCGTGCGCGCGGTCGGCATCACCCTCTCCGAGGAGCAGGCCGCCTACGCCCGCAAGCGCGTGGCCGACGCCGGCCTCGCCGACCGCGTGGAGATCCGCGTCCAGGACTACCGTGAGATCACCGACGGGCCCTTCGACGCGATCTCCTCCATCGGCATGGCCGAGCACGTCGGTTCGGCCCGCTACGCCGAGTACGCCGCCGACCTGTTCGCGCTGCTGCGCCCCGGCGGGCGGCTGCTCAACCACCAGATCGCCCGGCGCCCGCTGAAGGACGAAACCGCCTACGAGGTGGACGAGTTCATCGCCCGCTACGTCTTCCCCGACGGCGAGCTCGCCCCCGTCGGGCGCACGGTGGCGCAGCTGGAGGAGGCCGGCTTCGAGGTGCGGGACGTGGAGGCGCTGCGCGAGCACTACGCGCTGACCCTGCGCGGCTGGGTGGCCAACCTGGAGCGGCACTGGGCCGAGGCGGTGCGCCTGACCTCGCCGGGCCGGGCCCGGGTGTGGCGGCTGTACATGGCCGCCTCCGCCCTGTCGTTCGAGGCCAACCGGATCGGGGTGAACCAGGTGCTGGCCGTGCGGACCCCCGAGTCCGGGGAGTCGGGTCTGCCGCTGCGCACCCGCGACTGGCGCGGCTGACCGGCGTCGCGCGGATACGGGAAGGGGCCCGGTCCTGGGTGCGGACCGGGCCCCTTCGTCAGCAGCGGTGGGCTACTCCGCCTTGATGGCGGCCAGCATGTTGAGCTTCGCGGCCCGGCGGGCGGGCCACAGTGCGGCCAGCACGCCGACCAGGGCGGACAGCAGCAGGAAGACGGCCATGCTGCCCCACGGCAGGACCAGCTCGTAGGTGCTGACGGCCTTCTTGATCAGGTCGCCGGCGGCCCAGCCGAAGAAGACGCCCAGGCTCACGCCGAGCACACCGCCGAACAGCGAGATCACCAGCGACTCCAGGCGGACCATCCGCTTGATGCCCTTGCGGTCCAGGCCGATGGCGCGCAGCATCCCGATCTCCTGCTGACGCTCGAAGACCGACATGGCCAGGGTGTTGACGACGCCGAGGACGGCGACGACGACGGCCATGCCCAGCAGGCCGTAGAGCATGTTCAGCAGCAGGCCGATCGCCTTGGAGAAGCCGTCGGAGATGTCCTGCTTGGTCTGGATCTGGATGGCGGGGTTGTCGCCGAGGGCCTTGGCCAGCCGGTCCTTGGTGGCCTCGGTGGCGCCGCCCTTGACCTTGACCATCACCTGGCGGTCGTCGACCTGGCGCTGGTGCGCGGCCAGGGCCTGCGTGTCGGTCCAGACGCCGCGCATCAGGTCGTTGCCCTTGTAGACACCCGAGACCGACAGCCGGCCCTTGGTGCCGTCCTCGTAGGTGACGTCGAGGGACGAGCCGAGCTTCCAGTGGTTCGAGCGGGCCGTCGCGTCGTCCACGATGACCTTGTCGCCGGAGAGGCCGGCGACGGAGCCGGCCGTGAACTCCAGGTTGGTGAGCTTGCCGATGGTCCTGCCGTTGACGCCGGTCAGGCTCTGGTGCTCGCCGTCGATGCGCGCCGGGGACGAGCGCAGCGGGCTGGCGGCGCTGACATCCGGGTGGTCGGCGAGCTTCTTCGCCACGTCGGGCGAGAGCGGCGTCATGCTCGCCATGGAGACGACGTAGTCCGCCTTCAGCGAGCTCGTGGCCATCTTGTCGATGGCCTGCTGGACGCTGCCGGCGATCACGGTCAGGCCGGTGATCAGCGTGAGGCCGATCATGAGCGCGGAGGCGGTCGCGGCCGTACGGCGCGGGTTGCGCACCGCGTTCTGCCGGGCGAGCTTGCCCGAGATGCCGAACAGGCGCAGGACGGGCGCCGCGGCGGCGATGACCGGACGCGAGAGCAGCGGCGTCAGCACGAAGATGCCGACCAGGACCAGGGCGGCGCCCAGGCCCATCATGGTGGAGCTGGTGGCGGTCAGGACCAGGGCGGCGCCGGCGGCGGTGATGGCACCGCCGATGGAGTTGCGCACCACCAGGGACTTGGTGGTGGCCACGGCGTGCACGCTGTTCATGGCGGCGACCGGCGGGATCTTCGCGGCGCGGCGGGCGGGCAGCCAGGCGGCGAGCATGGTGACGACGATGCCGACGGCCAGCGAGGTCGCGATCGTCGAGGGGGAGACGACCAGCGGGCCGTCCGGGATGGTCGCACCGGTGCCGTTGATCAGGGCGCGCAGACCGGCGCCGATGCCGATGCCCGTGAGCAGGCCGAGCGCACCGGCGACGGCGCCCACGACGAACGCCTCGATCAGCACCGACCGCGTGACCTGGCGGCGGCTCGCGCCGACCGCGCGCAGCAGGGCCAGCTCCTTGGTGCGCTGGGCCACCAGCATGGTGAAGGTGTTGGCGATGATGAAGATGCCGACGAACAGCGAGATGCCGGCGAAGACCAGCAGCACGGTGCGCATGCCGTCCATGCCCTGGGCGATCGCGCGGCTCTGCTCGTCCGCGAGCTCCTTGGCCGTGGTGGCCTCGGCGTTCTTCGGCAGGACCTTCGTCAGGGACGTCTTGAGCGCGGCCTGGGAGGTGCCGGGGGCCGCCTTGACGTCGATGCGGTCGAACTCGCCGGGCTTGGCGTAGTGCTGCTGCGCGGTGGCGGTGTCGAACAGCGCGAGGCTGCCACCGGCGGAGACGTTGCCGTCGTCGGTGGTGAAGACGCCGGTCAGCTTCTCGGAGAGCACCGGGCCGTCGACGGATATCCGGACGGTGTCACCGACCTTGTAGCCGGCCCGCTCGGCGGTCTTGGCGTCCAGCGCGATCTCGCCGGCGTTCTGCGGCGCCCGGCCGCTCCTGAGCGGGTAGCGGGGGTCCTTGCCGCCGGCACCGGGGTAGTAGTTGGAGCCGGAGGAGTTGAAGCCCTCGCCGACCAGCTTGCCGTTCTTGTCGGCGATGGCGGCGAAGCCGCCGACCGAGCCGGTCGCGGAGGCGGCGCCGGGCACCTTGGCGGCCTTGTCCAGCAGGTCCTGGGTCAGCCGGGGGGTGGCGCCGGGCCGGTCCTCCTCCTTGTGGCGGGACTCGATGGCGACGTCGACGCCCGTGAAGCCCTTCTCGGAGCTCTTCTGGTACGCGTCGGAGATGGTCGAGGTGAAGACCAGGGTGCCGGAGACGAAGGCCACGCCGAGCATCACGGCGAGCACGGTCATCATCAGGCGGGCCTTGTGCGCGAGCACATTGCGCAGCGCAGTGCGGAACATGGGGTGTCAGTCCTGGTGGTCGGATCCGGCGGTGGTCAGCTCGTGCGGCCCTTGGCGTCGAACCGCTTCATGCGGTCGAGCACCGAGTCGGCCGTGGGGTCGCGCAGGTCGTCGACGATGCGGCCGTCGGCGAGGAAGACCACGCGGTCGGCGTAGGAGGCGGCCACCGGGTCGTGGGTGACCATGACGACGGTCTGGCCCAGCTCGCGCACGGAGTTGCGCAGGAAGCCGAGGACCTCGGCGCCGGAGCGGGAGTCGAGGTTGCCGGTGGGCTCGTCGCCGAAGATGATCTCCGGGCGGCTCGCCAGGGCCCGGGCGACGGCCACGCGCTGCTGCTGGCCGCCGGAGAGCTGGCTCGGGCGGTGCTTGAGCCGCCCGGACAGGCCGACGGTGTCGACGACCGTCTCGAGCCACTGCTTGTCGGGCCGGCGGCCGGCGATGTCCATCGGCAGCGTGATGTTCTCCAGCGCCGTCAGGGTCGGCAGCAGGTTGAACGCCTGGAAGATGAAGCCGATCTTGTCGCGCCGCAGCCGGGTGAGCTTCTTGTCGTTCAGCCCGGTCAGCTCGGTGTCGCCGATGCGGGCCGAGCCGGAGGAGACGGTGTCGAGGCCCGCCATGCAGTGCATCAGGGTCGACTTGCCGGAGCCGGAGGGGCCCATGATCGCGGTGAACTCGGCCTGCCGGAACTCCACCGAGACGGCGTCCAGGGCGACCACCTGGGTCTCGCCCTGCCCGTACACCTTGGTCAGATCCGTGGCCCGGGCGGCCACGGCGGTGGTGCGGACGGCGGTCTGGGCGCCGAAGGGCGTGGTGGTCACGGTGGAGCACTCCTTGCGGGACAGCGATGGGCGGACTACTCCATCGTCGGTGCCCCGCCCGCGCCCGGGATCAGCCCCAGCTCCGGTTCCCGTGACAGTCTCCGGAGGTATGCGGTGGCCGCCGTGTCATCCCTGGGTAGGAGAGCGGCCCTTACCGAGGGCGACGAGATTGCGACAATTCCGCTTGCTCGTGGGGGTGGGGTGATGAACGGGGGAGATCGGCCTCTGGCATGTGCCAATGGCGTCGTCCACTGCCTGATGCCCCCTCAGTTGCCAATAAAATAAGACAACCTCCGGTCCCGGATCCGCTGTTTGGGGGGCGCTCCCCGGCTAGGCTCGGGGTGCTCCAGCCCCCCGCCCGGATGGTGGAATGCAGACACGGCGAGCTTAAACCTCGCTGGCCCTTCGGGCCGTGCCGGTTCAAGTCCGGCTCCGGGCACCTCTCTCCCTCCGCTGCCTTTCGCGGCCCGCCCGCGGAACCGATCGGCGACGCTTCGCGTTGTCTGCTGTGGGGGCGTCTGCAGTGCAGACCCGTGACAAAAGATCGTCCCCTGGCAGGAGCGCCTTTTCTTTGCCTACCCATTACGCTTGAGGCCAAGGCCGCGCAGGGTGGCCATGGAGGAGTGAGATGAGGAGCAGCAACCCGGTCTTCTCGCGACGGGGGTTCAGCCGCGACAGCGGTTACGCGGGCTTCGGAGCGGGGCCGCAGGCCGGGGCCGCGAACCCTTACGCGTCGAACCCGTACGCCGGCACCGCCCAGCCGGGCGGCCCGTACGCGCAGCCCACCAACCCCTACGCGGCGAACCCGTACGCCCAGGGCGGCCAGGACCTCTACACGGGCCAGCCGCAGGCGCCCGTGCAGACCGCCGGGCGGATGACGATCGACGACGTCGTCACCCGCACCGGCATGACGCTGGGCCTGGTGGTTCTCGCCGCTGCCGCCGCCTGGGCGCTGTCGCTGCCCGTCGGCCTGGGCTTCGGCGCGGGCATCGTGGCCTTCGTCCTCGGTCTGGTCCAGACGTTCAAGGCCAAGCCCAGCCCCGCGCTGATCCTGGCCTACGCCGCGTTCGAGGGCCTGTTCCTCGGCGTGGTCAGCAAGGCCTACAACGCGGTCGCCTACGGCGCGCCCGTGCAGGCCGTGCTCGGCACGATGGCCGTCTTCGCCGGCGTCCTCGTCGCCTACCGGACGCGCATCATCCGGGTCGACAACCGCTTCGCCCGCTTCGCGATCGGCGCGGGCATCGGCTTCTGCCTGCTGATGCTGGCCAACTCGCTGTTCGCCGTCTTCGGCGGCGGTGACGGCCTCGGCCTGCGCAGCGGCCCGCTGGGCATCGCCGTCGGCGTCCTCGGCGTGCTGATCGGCGCCGCCTACCTGGCGCTGGACTTCAAGCAGATCGAGGACGGCGTGCGCTACGGCGCCCCCCGCGAGGAGTCCTGGCTGGCCGCCTTCGGCCTGACCCTGTCGCTGGTGTGGATCTACACCGAGATCCTGCGGATCATCGCGATCCTCAACAACGACTAGCCCGCGCGGCAGCCGGCAGCAGTCCGGCAGCAGTCCGGCAGAAGGGCCCGGGAAGGCGTTCGCCTTCCCGGGCCCTTCGCGTACCGCTCGTCGTACCGCTCGGCTACCGAAGCTTCCGCGCCGCCCGTCGCAGGTCGTATTCGTGGACGATCGCCTTGGCGTGGCCGTAGGCCAGGTCGTGCGCTCCGCGCAGCCAGCTCACCTTCTCCTCGAAGCGGGAGAGGGAGGGTCCTTCCTCGACCGTGCGCAGCCAGTCGGCGATTTCGCGGCCCGTGCACTGGGGAATGCGGGAGAGCATGTTCCGGTGGGTCTCGTCGGAGAAGACGTGGGACATCGGCGCCTCCGGACGCGTCGAATGATGGTCCTTCATGTCACCGTGCCCGAGTGTTCAAGCATTGGCAACAGTCGGTGGCCGACGCATAGGCTCTGGGCGTGGACGATGTGACCCCCCTCCTCACCGCCGTGGACGCGTTCGCGGACCGGCTGCGCACCCTGCCGCAGTCCCGCCTGAGCCGGGGCGCGGCCGCCGAGGCCCTGGCCCTGGCCAGGGAGCTGGCGGCCTGGACCCAGCGGATCGAGGAACCGGAGAGGGACGAGGTGCGCCAGATGCCGGATGCGGGCATGTTCGCGGTCGCCGACCAAGTGGCGGTGGCCGGCCACGATTTGGCCGAAGCCCTCTGCGCGTCCGGTGGCGACGTCGCCGAGGCCGTGCGCCTGGTGGAGGCCGCCGCCCACCGCTGCGGGCTGTAGGCGCCTACAGCGAAGCGATGACGCGGTCCGCGAGGACGTAGACGGGGCCGGCCTCGCACCGGAACGTCAGGGCGTAGGCGCCCGAGACCCCCGAGCCGCCCAGGAGCGTGGGCGCCTCGCCGGCCCGCAGGGCCTCCGCCAGACGCTCGGCCGTCTCCCGGTGCCCCGGCGTCATGCACACCGTCGTGCCGTCCGCGAAGACGTACACGTCCAGCGTGCCCAGCGGGCCGGGACGCACGTCCGCCAGCGGGATGCGCCCGTCGGCGAGTTCGGTGAGCCGCTCGATCGTGCGCTCGTGGTCCCCGACGGCCGAGGCGGCCGCGGGGTGGAAGTCCGGGTGCGAGGGGTGGCGGCGGCGCGCCGCCGCGAGCTCCGCGGAGTCGGCGGCCTCGGACTCCAGCTCGGTGAGCGGGTCCACGGCCGCGAGGTCGGGCAGGCCGCCCAGCAGGGCCGCCGCGTCCGCCGCACCGGCCAGGTCGCGGGCCTCCTGCGCGGCCCAGAACGCCCGGGCCTCGGCCAGCTCCCGCTCGCGCTCCTCGGCCAGCGCATCGGCGACGGCGGCCCGTATCTCGGCGAGTTCGGCGGCCGGGGCGGTGCGTGCGGCGGGCACCGCGGGGCGCTCGGCCCGGTCCGCGAGAACCGCGGCCAGGTCGGCGCGCAGGGCCGTGATCTGCCGGCGCAGACCGCGAGTGCTGTACAGGGCGGCGACGCCCGCGGCCGTGGCGGCCGCAGCGCCCAGCAGCAGGGCAAGGGACATGGCGCTCACTGACGTACTCCCGGTTGCTTGGATCCCCCGAATTCCTACCTCAGCATTGCGCATGCCTCGGGAGCCCCACAGTGCAAAACGTCAGTAAACGGACGGGACCAAGGGCCCGGACGTTGTCCCTTCAACCACCCTGACCTGGGGAAACGAATCTCCCCCGGGACGTTGGTCACATCCTGGGGGAGATTCGGTCACGTTTCGGCAAGGTGGCCGATAGATGCTGCTGGCAGTTGCCCGACGGGCAATCCCTCAGCTCAGCCGCCTCAGCTCAGCCGCTCGATGACCATCGCCATGCCCTGGCCGCCGCCCACGCACATCGTCTCCAGGCCGAACTGCTTGTCGTGGAACTGCAGCGAGTTGATCAGCGTGCCGGTGATGCGGGCGCCGGTCATGCCGAAGGGGTGGCCGACCGCGATGGCGCCGCCGTTGACGTTGAGCTTGTCGAGGTCGATGCCCAGGTCCCGGTAGGAGGGGATGACCTGTGCCGCGAACGCCTCGTTGATCTCGACCAGGTCGATGTCGTCGATGGTCAGCCCGGCCCGCTTCAGGGCCTGCCGGCTGGCCTCCACCGGGCCGTAGCCCATGATCTCCGGGGAGAGCGCCGAGACGCCCGTGGAGACGATGCGGGCCAGCGGGGTCAGGCCCAGCTCGCGCGCCTTGGTGTCGGACATGATCACGACCGCGGCGGCGCCGTCGTTGAGCGGGCAGCAGTTGCCCGCCGTGATCAGGCCGTCGGGGCGGAAGGCGGGCTTGAGGCCCGCGACGCCCTCCAGGGTCACGCCCGCGCGCGGGCCGTCGTCCTTGGAGACGACCGTGCCGTCGGGGAGGGTGACCGGGGTGATCTCGCGCTCCCAGAAGCCCTTCTTGATGGCCTCCTCGGCGAGGTTCTGCGACCGCACGCCGAACTCGTCCATGTCCGCGCGCGTGACGCCCTTGAGGCGGGCGAGGTTCTCGGCGGTCTGGCCCATCGCGATGTACGCGTCCGGGACCAGGCCGTCCTCGCGCGGGTCGTGCCAGCCCTCGCCGCCGGCCTCGGCGCGGGCGGCCGTACGGGCCTCGGCGTCGGCGAACAGCGGGTTGTGGGTGCCGGGCTGCCCGTCGGAGGAGCCGTTGACCGACCGCGAGACCATCTCGACGCCCGCCGAGATGAACACGTCGCCCTCGCCGGCCTTGATGGCGTGCAGGGCCATGCGGGAGGTCTGCAGCGAGGAGGCGCAGTAGCGGGTGATCGTGGTGGCGGGCAGGTGGTCCATGCCCATCTGCACGGCCACGATGCGGGCGAGGTTGTGGCCCTGCTCGCCGCCGGGCATGCCGCAGCCGAGCATCAGGTCGTCGATGTCGCGCGGGTCCAGCCCGGGCACCTTGGCGAGCGCGGCCTGGATGATCGTGGCGGTGAGGTCGTCCGGCCGCAGCTCCTTCAGGGACCCCTTGAAGGCACGGCCGATGGGGGAGCGGGCGGTCGATACGATCACGGCTTCGGGCATCACGGCTCCAGGGGCGCGGACGGGCGGGACTCTCCGGTCTCACCGGGAAGTTACCCGCAAGTACGGTGCCGGTCACGACTTCACGCCTGTGAAACGGACCTCTTTCCAGTCTCCCGCGCCCCGCAAGCCCCCTCCGGGGCCCTCACTCGCCCGTCACCGGCGCCGCCGTCACCCCCGGACCCGCACCGGAACCCGTGCCCGGGGCCCCCGCCTCGGCGGCCGGCAGCCGCCGCCTGCGGCGGCGCTTGAGCAGCGCCCAACGGGAGCGGGAGGTGGGCGCCACCTCGGTGCCGCCCTCGGCCGCCGCCTCCGCCGCCGCCCGGTCCACCGGCAGGATGCCCTCGCGCCGGGCCGCGTCCGGACGCTCCTCCTCGGGCCACAGCCCCAGCGCCGCGCACAGCGTGGGCAGCACCGCCATCGCGGCCGTCGCGTACCCCTCGGCCGAGGGGTGGTAGTTGTCCGGCCCGAACAGCTCGCGGGGGTTCGCCGCGAACTCCGGACCCAGCAGGTCGCTGAGGGAGACCGTGCGCCCGCCCGCCTCCAGCACCCCGATCGTCTGCGCGGCGGCCAGCTGCCGGCTCAGCTGCCGGGCCAGCCAGCGCAGCGGCTGGTACACCGGCTCGATCGTCCCGAGGTCGGGACAGGTGCCGACCACCACCTCGCACCCCGCGCCGCGCAGCCGCCGCACCGCCTCGGCCAGCAGCCGCACCGAGCGCGCGGCCGGCACCCGGTGGGTGACGTCGTTCGCCCCGATCATGATCACGCACACGTCCGGGACCCACTGCGGATCGCCGAGGATCTGGGTGACCTGCCGCTCCAGGTCGTACGACTGCGCCCCCGACAGCGCCACGCAGCGCATGTCGACCGGCCGCTCGGCCACCGCCGCGAGCCCCGTGGCCAGCAGGGCCCCCGGCGTCTGCCGCACCCGGTGCACGCCCTGGCCGGCGGCCGTGGAGTCGCCCAGCACCCCCAGCAGCAGCGGCTCGCGTCCCAGCTGGTGGACGAACGCCGAGCCGTAGCGGCCGTCCGCCCGCGGCGGCACCCCGCCGGCGCCGCCGACGACCCGCCGGGCCAGCGCCACCTCGGTGAGCAGCACCCCGAGCGCCGCCCCGCCGAGTACGCCGACCCCGCCGCCCCCGTACGCCGCCGCGGCGGCGATCCGCCGGGCGGCCCTCGCCCTCGCCTTGGACATCGGACGGCCTCCTTCGTGCCGCGAGCGCACACAATGCGCCACGGTGCGCGTTTTACACACGCTTCATAAAAGCTTCACGGAACCGGCTCGCCCTTGCCAGTGCGCGCCAATAGCAGGTTGCCCCGTGAGCCGGTGGTCACAACGCGCGTCGCGACAGGTCGGATGCGCTCTACGCTGGCGGCACGGGCATGCGACGACGGCTGCCCCCGACCGCGGAGATCACCGTGCAGTATCACGATTCGATGATTGAGCTCGTTGGCAACACCCCGCTCGTGAAGCTCAACCACGTCACCGAAGGCATTCAGGCGACCGTCCTGGCCAAGGTCGAGTACTTCAACCCCGGTGGCTCGGTCAAGGACCGCATCGCCCTGCGGATGATCGAGGCCGCCGAGAAGTCGGGGGAGCTCAAGCCCGGCGGCACGATCGTCGAGCCGACGTCCGGCAACACGGGCGTGGGCCTGGCGATCGTGGCCCAGCAGAAGGGCTACAAGTGCATCTTCGTCTGCCCGGACAAGGTCTCCCAGGACAAGATCAATGTGCTGCGGGCCTACGGTGCCGAGGTCGTCGTCTGCCCGACGGCCGTCGACCCCGAGCACCCGGACTCCTACTACAACGTCTCCGACCGCCTGGTGCGCGAGACGCCCAATGCCTGGAAGCCCGACCAGTACTCCAACCCCAACAACCCGCTGTCGCACTACCACTCCACCGGCCCCGAGCTCTGGGAGCAGACCGAGGGGAGGATCACCCACTTCGTCGCGGGCGTGGGCACCGGCGGCACCATCAGCGGCACCGGCCGCTACCTCAAGGAGGTCAGCGACGGCCGCGTGCAGGTCATCGGCTCCGACCCCGAGGGCTCCGTCTACAGCGGCGGCTCCGGCCGGCCGTACCTGATCGAGGGCGTCGGCGAGGACTTCTGGCCCTCCTGCTACGACGGCACGGTGACCGACGAGATCATCGCCGTCTCCGACAAGGACGCCTTCCAGATGACCCGCCGCCTGGCCAAGGAGGAGGGCCTGCTGGTGGGCGGCTCCTGCGGCATGGCGGTCGTCAGTGCCCTGGAGGTGGCCAGGCGCCTCGGCCCGGACGACGTCGTCGTGGTGCTGCTGCCGGACAGCGGCCGCGGCTACCTGAGCAAGATCTTCAACGACGAGTGGATGGCCGACTACGGCTTCCTGGAGGAGGCCGGCGACGCCGCCCGCGTCGGCGACGTGCTGTGCCGCAAGGACGGCGGCCTGCCCTCGCTGGTGCACATGCACCCCGAGGAGACCGTCGGCCAGGCCATCGAGGTGCTGCGCGAGTACGGCGTCTCGCAGATGCCCATCGTCAAGCCCGGCGCCGGCCACCCCGACGTCATGGCCGCCGAGGTCGTTGGCTCGGTCGTCGAGCGCGACCTGCTGGACGCGCTGTTCGCCCAGCGGGCCTCCCTGGAGGACCCGCTGGAGAAGCACATGAGCGCCCCCCTGCCGCAGGTCGGCTCCGGCGAGCCGGTCGGCGACCTGATGGCCGTCCTCGGCGGCGCGGACGCGGCGATCGTTCTCGTCGAGGGCAAGCCCACCGGTGTGGTCAGCCGTCAGGACCTGCTCGCCTTCCTCGCCGAGAGCGGCAAGGGCGGCAACGGCGCCACCAAGTAGGAGCCGTTCGGCCGCGCGCCGGCCAACTGCCGGACCGTAAAAGGTACGTATGCGTCACGTGGGCGCAGCATGGGCTTAACACGGGTCCGGCATAGTGGTGCTCGCCGGCACGGAGGAGCCCCGCTCCCCGGGCCGGCAGCGCCGACGCGGCGGCGGGTGCTCCGGAGCGGCTCCCGGACCCCAGGCCGTCCGGGCGCGGTCGGCCGGGCCCGTACCCGGAGCCCCGGCCGTGCCCCGCGCGGGGACCGCCGTCGTCCCGACCCCGGCTCCGGCCGGGGTGCGGCGGCCCCCGTGCCGCGTTCGTCGCCCCGTTCCCCCTGCTCCCGGCGGGTGTCCCACCGGTACGGTCGGGGCGTGCCCCGCGCCGGCGGGGCCGGAAGGAGCGGACCGTGACCCCACCCCTGCTGACGGCCCTTACCGCGCCCGCCGCAGCCGACCGGCCGGACGCCCTGACGATCGCCGGGCGCTCCTGCTCGTGGGAGGAGCTCCTCGGCGCCGCGGGCGCGGTGGCCTCCCGCATCGCGGGCGCGGACAGCGTCGCCGTACGCGCCGAACCGGCCCTGGAGACGGTCGTGGCCGTCGTCGGCGGACTGCTGGCGGGCGTGCCCGTCGTCCCGCTGCCCCCCGACGCCGGACCCGCCGAACGCGACCACGTCCTGCGCGACTCGGGCGCCCGCCTCGTCCTCGGCGAGGACGAGCCCGTGGACCTGCGCGCCCGCGCGGCCTGGTCGGGCCCCGAACCCGACCCCAAGACCACCGCCTTCGTGCTCTACACCTCCGGCACGACCGGGGCGCCCAAGGGCGCCCTCATCCCGCGCGGCGCGATCGCCGCCTGCCTCGACGGCCTCGCCGACGCATGGCAGTGGAGCGCCGAGGACACCCTCGTGCACGGGCTGCCGCTGTTCCACGTGCACGGCCTGGTCCTCGGCGTGCTGGGCGCCCTGCGCACCGGGTGCCGCCTGGTGCACACCGGCCGCCCCACCCCGCAGGCGTACGCGGCCGCCGGCGGCAGCCTGTACTTCGGCGTGCCCACCGTCTGGTCCCGCGTCGTGCGCGACCCCTCGGCCGCCCGCGCCCTGGCCGGCGCCCGCCTGCTGGTCTCCGGCAGCGCCGCGCTGCCCGCCCCCGTCTTCCGCGACCTCGAAGCGCTCACCGGACAGCGCCCCGTCGAGCGCTACGGCATGACCGAGACCCTGATCACCGTCTCCGCCCGGGTCGACGGCGAGCGCCGCCCCGGCGCCGTCGGGGTGCCCCTGCCCGGCGTCCGCACCCGGCTGGCCGCCGTCTCCGGCGGCATCGGCGAACTGGAGGTCAGCGGCCCCACCCTCTTCACCGGCTACCTCGGCCGCCCGGAGGCCACCGCGGCCGCCCACACCGACGACGGGTGGTTCCGCACCGGCGACATCGCCACCATCGAGGAGGACGGCACCCACCGCATCGTGGGCCGCGCCTCCACCGACCTCATCAAGACCGGCGGCTACCGCGTCGGCGCGGGCGAGGTGGAGAACGCCCTGCTGGACCACCCGGCCGTCAGCGAGGCCGCCGTCGTCGGCGTGCCCCACGACGACCTGGGCCAGGAGATCGTCGCCTACGTCGTCGCCGACGGGATCGGCGAGCGGGAGCTCATCGACTTCGTCGCCGCCCACCTGTCCGTCCACAAGCGGCCGCGCCGCATCCGCTTCCTGTCGGCGCTGCCCCGCAACGCCATGGGCAAGCCGCAGAAGAAGCTGCTGCCGCCGCTCTGAGCGCCCTGCATAATTTCATGCAGAAGAATTCCTGCGTGAATGGTGAACGGTGAATGGCGAGGAGGGCCCGGCCGATGGGCGAGACCAACGGTGAACCGGAGGCCACGGCACGCCTCCAAAAACTCTTCGAAGGCCACCGGCTCACCCCCACCCAGCGGCGCATCGCCCACTGCATGGTGCGGCGCGCCGCCGACGCGCCCTTCCTCTCCAGCGTCGAACTCGCCGAACTCGCCGGCGTCAGCCAGCCCTCCGTCACCCGCTTCGCCGTCGCCCTCGGCTTCGACGGCTACCCCGCCCTGCGCCGCCACCTGCGCGACGTCGTCCCCGCCGCCGAGGCGGCGGAGGACACCACGGCCAACGAGTACCAGCAGGCCGTCCAGGCCGAGATCGACAACCTCCGCCACCTCGCCGGACTCCTCGCCGACCCCGCCCCCGTCGAACGCGCCGGCCGCCTCCTGGCCGCCTCCCGCCCCCTGCCCGTCCTCGGCCTGCGCGCCGCCGCCGCCCAGGCCACCGGCTTCTGCTACTTCGCCCGCAAGGTCCACCCCGACGTCCGGCTGCTCGACGAGGGCGGCACGTTGCTCGCCGACCGCATCGACGGGGCGGTCCGCGCGGGCGCCACGGCCCTGCTGTGCTTCGCGCTGCCGCGGCACCCGCGGGAAGTCGTCGAAGCCCTCGCCTACGCCCGCGGGGCGGGCCTGACCGTCGTCACCGTCGCCGACTCCACCTTCGCCCCCGTGGCCCGCCACAGCGACCTCCTCCTCCCGGCGGCCGTCGGCACGGGCCTGGCCTTCGACACGGCGTGCGCACCGATGCTGCTGGGGCGCGTGCTGCTCGAAGCGATGTGCGACGCCCTGCCGGACGCGCAGGCGCGCCTGGAGGAGTTCGATACGCGGGCCGCTGCGCGGGGCTTGTTCGTGGAGTGACGGTGCCCATCGGCGTGGACCGCCGTCGCGGGGCGCCCCCGTAGGGGCGCGGGGAACTGCGCGACAAGCCACGACGTGCCCGCACTCGGCCCCGGGGTGGTGCGTCGGCTGCGGGCCGTCCGTGGCCGATCGCGCAGTTCCCCGCGCCCCTACGGGGCGCCGTGTCGCGCCCACGCGGCGGCAGCCGCAGGCGCGGTTACCGCTCCCGGAGTTCCGGGAAGTGGGGCAGGGGGCCGCCCCTGCGGAGGAAGCGGTCGAAGAAGGCCGCCACGTACGCCCGCGTGACCCCCACGGCCCGTTCGGGCCGCACCGTGCCCACCCCCTCCCGCACCGTGTCCCACGGGATCAGCCCCTGCCGCGCCAGCTGCGGCAGCATCACCGTCGCGTCCGTGTACGCCCCGTGCTCCGCCCCGGTGAGGGTCGCGTTGCCCTTCCACGCCCCGTGGGAGTGCCGCCACAGGGCGAGCCAGGACGGCTGACGGTCGTAGGGGCCGGAGTCGGCGGCGTCGGTGCCCATCAGGAGCAGGGGCCGGTGCACGCCGGCGCGGGCGACCGCGGACAGGCCGCCGGGGCCGGGGAAGGCGAGGGTGCCGTCGAGATTGACGGCGGCGTCGACGCGCCGGTCCTCGTACAGCGCCTGGACGGCCGTGAAGCCGCCCGCGGAGTGCCCGAGCGCCCCCACGTGCCGCAGATCCATGGCGGCGGCCAGGGCGTGCGGCAGGCGGGCGGCGCGCCGGTCGCCGAGCCGGTCGAGGACGAAGCGCAGGTCGTCGACCCGGGCCCGCATCGCCTTGCGCAGCACCGCGGCGGGGTCCACGTCGCGCCGTGCGGCGAGTGCGGGCAGCACGGAGGTGGCGAGCCGGCCGCCCGGCAGGGCGACCTCGGAGGCGTCGTAGGTGTGGTCGACGGTGACGACGACGTAGCCGCGGGAGGCGAGGTCCTCGACGAGCGAGGTGTTCCAGGTGCGCGGGTCGCCGAGCCCCGGCGAGTACAGCAGGACGGGCCGCACCCGGCTGCCGCGCGCCACGGGCGCGTCGGGGCGCGCGTGGGTGCGTACGGCCGCCCAGTCGACGGCCCCGAGAGGGGTGCCCCGGCCGAAGTGGCCGGCCGCGCGCCGCTGCATGTACGGGGCGGTGGGGCCGGCCGCGCGCCAGCCCTCCCGGGCCGCCGGGTACCACAGGCTCACCATGACCTCGCGGTGCGCGTGGCGCTCCGGGTGCCAGGGGTCGCTGCGGGAGGTGTCCACCAGGTGCCGGGTGGTGGTGCCCACCGGGTACGGCCCGGTGGGCGCCGGGAGCTGCACGTCCGCCGCGGCGGCGTGGGCGTGGGGCGCGCGGACCCCGAGCAGTCCGGTCAGGAGCAGTGCGCCCGCCGCCACCACGGCCCGCCTGCGCAGGGCCCGCTCGTTCACCGGCATGGCGCATCCCTCCGCTGCCGTCGATCGCCCGTCGATACGACGACCATAGGGACCGCCCGTACGACGACACGACATACGCGGGTGCCAACTCGCCCGTGATACCGGGGTATGACTCCACTGGCCCAGTGCGGCGGGCGTCTCTCAGCTCGTCCTCAGAAACGTCGGCTAGCGTGCCGGGCAACTGTCACCGACAAGGCATGGATCGAGGAGGTCTGACGTGGGTCGCGGAGCGTATGCGCTGGCGCGCGTGGCCGTGATCGTGCGGGCACCGGCCCGCTGGCTGTTCTGGCTCGGGGCCCTGGGCGCGGGCGTCGGCGCCCTGGTGCCGGGGCTGACCGGGCGCCGGATCGGACTGCTGGCGGGCGCGGGACTGTTCGTGGTCGCGGGCGCGGTGGCATTCCTCGCGCGCCGCAGCCGGTACGTCGAGCTGGCGGGCGGCGCCGAGCGCGCCGGGCGCTCGGTCTACCTGCAGGACCGCGCCGTTTCGCTGCGCAACTGGCGGCGGGCGCGCCGCTGGTGGCTGGCCGTCGCCTTCGCCGTCGCGGTCGGCTCGTCCTTCGCCGTGCCCGCCGCGGTGGGCCTGGGGCTGGCCGGGCTGGGCGCCGGGCTGTGGGCGAAGGCCCTGTGGCTGGGCCGCCTGGAGCGCCGCGCGGACGTCCTGCTGTGGGTGCGCACCGAGCGCGCCCAGGGCAGCCCCGTCGCGGCCGCGGTGAGCGGCTGGTTCGCCACCGGGCTCGCCGCCGGCGACGCCCTGCCGGGCGGTGCCCGGCGCCGTGCGCGCCCGGCCGCGGGCGGCGCGGTGGTCAGCGCAGCGCGCTGAGCTCCGCGGCGTGCCCGGCGCCGTTCTCGGCGACGAGTTCGTCGAGCGACTGCGGGGGGCGCACGGGAGCGAAACGCACACCCTGTTCGTCGCAGACGTAGCCGTAAACCCCCGGGCGGGGGAGCGTGTTGTAGGCGTAGTGGTGTGCGAAGTAGTACGCGCCGGTGTCGAGGAGCGCCACGTGGTCCCCGGCCTCCAGCGGCGGCAGCGGGCGGCCGGTCGCGACCAGGTCGCCCGCGAAGCAGCAGGGGCCGGCCACGTCCTGCACCACGGGCGCGCCCGTGCGGGGCCGGCCCACCGCGTCGTACGCCGCCACGCGCAGCGGCCAGGACCCGGGGTCGAACACCGTGCGCGAGGCCACCTGGGCGCCCGCGTGCGTCACCGCGATCCGGCGGCCGCCCGCCGACTTCGCGTACTCCACGCGGGCCACGATCACGCCGCTCTTCGCCAGCAGGGATCGGCCGAACTCGGTGACCAGGCCGTAGCGCCCGTCGAACAGGCCGGGGACGGTGCGGGCCAGCAGCCGGGCGTACGCGTGAGGGGTGGGGTCGACCTCGTCGGAGGCGAAGTTCACCGGCAGGCCGCCGCCGATGTCCACGGTGCGCACCCGCCGCTCGCCCGCCGCGGCGTTGATCTCCTCCGCCAGCTCGTACACGGCCCGTACGCCCTCCGCCAGCAGCTCCAGCGGGCAGCCCTGGGAGCCGGTGTGGGCATGGACGCGGGTGAGCCACGGGCGCTCGGCGTACGCGCGCACCACCCACGGGCGCACCCCCGGATCGCGCAGCCCCACCCCGAACTTCGACGTCGCCGTCGCCGTGCTCAGCGCCCCGATGCTGCCGGCGCCGACCTGCGGGTTGATGCGCAGGCCGAGCGGCGGCACGGGCCCCGGCAGGGCTGCGACCAGCGCGTCGAGCCGGGCGAGCTCCTGGGGGTTGTCGGCGTTGACCGCCAGGCCCGAGGCGAGCGCCTCGCGCAGCTCCGCGGTCGTCTTGGCGGGGGAGTCCACGACGATCCGGTCGGCCGGCACCCCGGCGGCCCGCGCCACCGCCAGCTCGCCGGGGCTGGCGACCTCCGCGCCCAGGCCCTCGTCGGCCAGCAGCCGCAGCACCGGCACCAGCGGCGCGGCCTTCACCGCGAACGCGTGCAGCGCGTCCACCGCTCCCACCTGCGCGAACGCCTCCCGCAGGGCGGCCGCCGCCTGCCGGATGCCCCGCACGTCCAGCAGCGCGGCGACCGGCTGCAGCTCCCCGACGATGCCCTGCCCCACGGCGGCCCGCACGGCCGCGTCCCGGCGTCCCGCAGCGCTCTGCATCTCCACAGGGCTTGATGTGCCCGGCCCACCCTGTTGACTAGCAGTATTCAGCCACCCAAACTGTGCAGTGTTCTATTCAGAGCCAGGGAGGCAGGGCCCCATGTCCGGACCGCGACCCGTGCGAGCACCCCGAGGCACCGAGCTGAGCGCCCGGGGCTGGCAGCAGGAAGCCGCACTGCGCATGCTGCAGAACAACCTCGACCCGGAGGTCGCCGAGCACCCCGACAAGCTCGTCGTCTACGGCGGCACCGGCAAGGCGGCCCGCGACTGGCGCTCCTTCGACGCGATGGTCCGCACGCTGCAGACGCTCAAGCAGGACGAGACCATGCTCGTCCAGTCCGGCCGCCCGGTCGGCGTGATGCAGACGCACGAGTGGGCGCCGCGCGTCCTCATCGCCAACTCCAACCTCGTCGGCGACTGGGCCAACTGGGAGGAGTTCCGCCGCCTGGAGGCCCTCGGTCTGACCATGTACGGCCAGATGACGGCCGGCTCCTGGATCTACATCGGCACCCAGGGCATCCTCCAGGGCACCTACGAGACCTTCGCGGCCGTCGCCGCCAAGAAGTTCGGCGGCTCGCTCGCGGGGACGATCACCCTGACCGCCGGCCTCGGCGGCATGGGCGGCGCCCAGCCCCTCGCCGTCACCATGAACGACGGCGTCGCGATCTGTATCGACTGCGACCCGCGCGCCATCGAGCGCCGCATCGAGCACCGCTACCTGGACGTCAAGGCCGACTCCCTCGACCACGCCCTCCAGCTGGCCGTCGAGGCGCGCGACGCCCGCCGCCCGCTGTCCATCGGCGTCCTCGGCAACGCCGCCGAGCTCGTCCCGCAGCTGCTGGCGATGAACGCGCCCATCGACATCGTCACCGACCAGACGAGCGCCCACGACCCGCTCGCCTACCTGCCCATCGGCGTCCCCTTCGACGAGATGGCCACCTACGCGGCCGAGAAGCCCGCCGACTTCACCACCCGTGCCCGCGAGTCGATGGCCCGGCACGTCGAGGCCATGGTCGGCTTCCAGGACGCCGGCGCCGAGGTCTTCGACTACGGCAACTCCATCCGCGGCGAGGCGCAGCTCGCCGGCTACACCCGCGCCTTCGACTTCCCCGGCTTCGTCCCCGCCTACATCCGCCCCCTCTTCTGCGAGGGCAAGGGCCCCTTCCGCTGGGCGGCCCTGTCGGGCGACCCCAAGGACATCGCCGCCACCGACCGCGCCATCCTCGACCTCTTCCCGGAGAACGAGTCCCTGGCCCGCTGGATCAAGATGGCCGGCGAGCGCGTCCACTTCCAGGGCCTGCCCGCCCGCATCTGCTGGCTCGGCTACGGCGAGCGCGACCGCGCCGGCGAGCGCTTCAACGACATGGTCGCGAGCGGCGAGCTCTCCGCGCCGATCGTCATCGGCCGCGACCACCTCGACTGCGGCTCCGTCGCCTCGCCCTACCGCGAGACCGAAGCCATGCTCGACGGCTCCGACGCGATCGCGGACTGGCCGCTGCTCAACGCCATGGTCAACGTCGCCTCGGGCGCGTCCTGGGTCTCCCTCCACCACGGCGGCGGCGTCGGCATGGGCCGCTCCATCCACGCCGGCCAGGTCACGGTCGCCGACGGCACGGCCCTGGCGGGCGAGAAGATCCGCCGCGTCCTGACGAACGACCCGGGCATGGGCGTCATCCGCCACGTGGACGCGGGCTACGACATCGCCGAGACGGTGGCCGAGGACCGCGGAGTCCGCATCCCGATGCGGGAGGGCGAGTGACCGACGGTTCTCTCCCCCACCCCGCCCCTTCCCGAAACCGGGGCTCCGCCCCGGACCCCGGGCCCGACGGGCGCGGGGCGGGGGAAAGGCCCGCCGCAGGCGGGTCCTCGTTCCACGAGATGTGGCGGGAGCTCGCGCCCATCGGGCGCAGCGCCGACAGCGGCGGCTATCGCCGCTTCGCCTGGACCGGCGCCGACGGCGACTGCCGTCAGTGGTTCCGCGCCCAGGCGGAAGGGCGCGGCCTGACCTACGAAGTCGACCGCAACGGCAACCAGTGGGCCTGGCTCGGCGACCCCACCGCCGGCGACGCCGTCGTGACGGGATCGCACCTGGACTCCGTCCCCGACGGCGGCGCCTTCGACGGCCCCCTCGGCGTCGTGTCGTCCTTCGCCGCCCTCGACGAGCTGCGCGCCCGCGGCGCGGCGCCCACCCGGCCGCTGGCCGTCGTGAACTTCGGTGACGAGGAGGGCGCCCGCTTCGGGCTGGCCTGCGTCGGCTCCCGGCTGACCGCCGGGCAGCTGACGCCGCAGGCGGCCCGCGAGCTGCGGGACGCGGACGGCGTCGGCCTGCCGCAGGCGATGGAGCGCGCCGGCTACGACCCGGACGCCATCGGCCCGGACCCCGAGCGCCTCGCCCGCATCGGCGCCTTCGTCGAGCTGCACGTCGAGCAGGGCCGGGCCCTGGCCGAAACGCCGCACGCCGTGGGTGTCGCGTCGGCGATCTGGCCGCACGGCCGCTGGCGCTTCGACTTCCGGGGCGAGGCGAACCACGCCGGCACCACCCGCATCGAGGACCGCCGGGACCCGATGCTCACGTACGCCAACACCGTGCTGGCCGCGCGGAAGAAGGCCCACCTGGCGGGCGCCCTGGCGACGTTCGGCAAGGTCGCCGTGGAGCCGAACGGCGTCAACGCCATCGCCTCCCTGGTGCGCGGCTGGTTGGACTCGCGGGCCGCCGACGAGCAGACGCTGGCGGCCGTGGTCGCCGAGATCGAGCGCGCCGCGACCGAGCGCGGGGCCCGCGACGGGGTCGAGGTGAGCGTGACGCGGGAGTCCTTCACGCCGGTCGTGGAGTTTGCCCACGGCCTGCGCGACGAGCTGGCAAAACTGCTGGGCGGCGTGCCCGTGCTGCCCACGGGCGCCGGTCACGACGCCGGTATCCTGTCGGCCGCCGTGCCCACCGCCATGCTGTTCGTGCGCAACCCCACCGGTGTCTCCCACTCGCCGGCCGAGACGGCCACCGAGGACGACTGCGTGGCCGGGGTGGCCGCACTCGCCGACGTACTGGAGGGGCTCGCGTGCAGGTGACGTACTGGGCGGAGCACGCGTGGCTCGACCCGGCGGTCGAGGAGGGCGTGGTCATCGAGGTCGCGGACGGCCGCATCACGGCCGTGCGCACGGCCGTGACGGCCCCGCCGCCGGGCGCGGTGCCCCTGCGCGGCCTGACCCTGCCGGGGCTGGCGAACGCGCATTCCCACGCCTTCCACCGCGCCCTGCGCGCCCGCACGCAGGTGGGCAGCGGCACCTTCTGGACGTGGCGCGAGGTGATGTACGGGGTGGCCGACCGGCTCACGCCCGACAGCTACTTCGCCCTCGCCCGTGCCGTCTACGCCGAGATGGCCCTCGCCGGCATCACCTCCGTCGGGGAATTCCACTACCTCCACCACGCCCCCGGCGGCACCCGCTACGCCGAGCCCAACGCCATGGGCGAGGCGCTGATCGCCGCCGCGGCCGAGGCCGGCATCCGCATCACCCTCCTCGACACCGCCTATCTCTCCTCCGGCTTCGGGGAGCCGCCGAACGCGCACCAGCTGCGCTTCTGCGACGGCACCGCCGAGGCATGGGCCGAGCGGGTCGCCGGCCTCAAGCCCGCCGGGCACGCGCGGATCGGTGCGGCCGTGCACTCCGTGCGGGCCGTGCCGGCGGAGCAGCTGGCGACCGTCGCCGACTGGGCGGCCCGGCACGAGGCGCCGCTGCATGTGCACCTGTCCGAGCAGACCGCCGAGAACGACGCCTGCCGTGCCGCGCACGGCTGCACTCCCACCCGGCTGCTGGCCGACCACGGTGTCCTCGGCCCGCGCACCACGGCCGTGCACGCCACGCACCTCACCGACGAGGACGTCGCGCTGCTCGGCGGTTCGCGCACGGGCACCTGCATGTGCCCCACCACCGAACGCGACCTCGCCGACGGCATCGGACCGGCGGTCGCCCTCCAGCAGGCCGGCAGCCCGCTGTCCCTGGGCAGCGACAGCCACGCCGTCATCGACCTGTTCGAAGAGGCCCGCGCCATGGAGCTCGACGAGCGCCTGCGCACCCGCACCCGCGGTCACTGGACGGCGGCCGCCCTGCTGCGCGCCGCCACCGCCGACGGCCACGCCTCGCTCGGCTGGGACGACGCCGGCCGGATCGGGGCGGGCGCGCTCGCGGACTTCACGACGATCGCGCTGGACTCGGTCCGTACGGCCGGACCGCCCGCACTGCTGGGCGCCGAGACGGCCGTATTCGCGGCGAGTGCCGCGGACGTCCGGCACACGGTGGTGGGGGGCCGGCACGTCGTACGGGACGGGGAGCACCGGCTCGTGCCCGACGTGCCGCGGACCCTGGCCGAGTCGATCGCCGCCCTGTACGGCTGACGCCGAGGACCGGAGCAAGCATGAGCACGGCAATCATCAACATCAGCAGTCTCGTCACCAACGACCCCTCCCTCGGCGAAGGCCCCCTCGGCCTGATCCGGGACGCGGCGGTCGTTATCGACGGCGACCGTGTCGTCTGGATCGGTGCGTCAAGCAAAGCACCCGCCACTGACAACGCCGTCGACGCCGGCGGCCGGGCCGTCGTGCCCGGCTTCGTCGACTCCCACTCCCACCTGGTCTTCGCCGGCGACCGCACCGCCGAGTTCAACGCCCGCATGTCCGGGCGCGGCTACACCGCCGGCGGCATCCGCACCACCGTCGCCGCCACCCGCGCCGCCACCGACGAGCAGCTGGAGGCCAACCTCCTGCGCTACCTCGACGAGGCGCTGCGGCAGGGCACCACCACCCTGGAGACCAAGTCGGGGTACGGCCTGACCACCGCGGACGAGGCGCGTGCGCTGCGCATCGCCGCGGCGCACACGGACGAGGTCACCTACCTCGGCGCCCACGTGGTCGCCCCGGAGTTCGCCGACGACCCGGCGGGCTACGTCGAGCTCGTCACGGGCGCGATGCTCGACGCCTGCGCGCCGCACGCCCGGTGGGTCGACGTCTTCTGCGAGCGGGGCGCCTTCGACGGCGATCAGGCGCGGGCGGTGCTGACCGCCGGCATGGCCCGCGGCCTGGTCCCGCGCGTGCACGCCAACCAGCTCGGCCACGGCCCCGGCGTGCAGCTGGCCGTCGAGCTCGGTGCCGCCTCCGCCGACCACTGCACCCACCTGAGCGACGCCGACGTCGACGCGCTGGCGTCCGGCACCACCGTCGCCACGCTCCTGCCGGGGGCCGAGTTCTCCACCCGCGCCCAGTGGCCCGATGCGCGCCGGCTGCTGGACGCGGGCGTGACGGTCGCGCTGTCCACGGACTGCAACCCCGGTTCGTCCTTCACCAGTTCGATGCCGTTCTGCATCGCGCTCGCGGTGCGGGACATGGGCATGACCCCCGACGAGGCCCTGTGGTCCGCCACGGCCGGTGGCGCGGCCGCCCTGCGGCGCGAGGACATCGGCCGCCTGACCCCGGGCGCCCGGGCCGACCTGGCGCTGCTGGACGCGCCCTCGCACGTCCACCTCGCCTACCGCCCCGGCGTCCCCCTGGTCTCGGCGGTGTGGCGCGGCGGCGCCCCGGCCCACGGGTCGCCTCGGGGCTGACTCGGGGTCGCGTCAGGGGCGTTCCCGGAGGTCAGGGGCGCCCCCGGCCGGAAGGATCCTCCCCATGAGGAACACGACGTGGGGACGGGCGGCCTTCACCGCCGGACCGCTGTGCATGGTGGCCTACGGCCTGCTGCGCCTGATCGACGACCGGCACGGCCCGGGCCCGGACTGGTCGCTGGGGCACTTGGCGCTGCTGGCGGGCCTGCTGCTGTTCGTCCCCGTGTTCGCCGCGCTGCGCGACCGGGCGGCCCGGGGCCGGGGCCCGGTGGCGCGCGCCCTGGCCGCCTTCGGCGCCGTCGTGGGCCTGGCCGGTGCGGCCGCCGGTGCCGTGCAGGCGGCCGTCGACATCGCCGTCGCGTACTGCTCGGCCGACCGCGCCACCATGGATCGCCTCTTCGAGCAGGTCCAGAGCGTGCCGGGCGTGATGCCCGTCGTCTACACGGTCGGCCCGGTGCTCTTCTACGTCGGACTGGTGCTGCTGCTCGTGCAGTTGGCGGCGCAGCGCGCGATCGCGCCGTGGCGGCCGGTCGCCGTGGTGGCGGGTGTGGCGGTCACGGCGGCCACCTTGGACCTGATCCCGGTCGGCGGCCTGCTCTTCCTGCTGGCCCTCGCCCCGCTCGGCCCGCGGGGCGAGGACGGGGTTCAGCCGGTGGTGCGTTCCAGCGCCACGACGGGGACGTCCCGCCCGCCGCGTGCTGCCTGCTCCCGGAAGTCGGCGAAGGAGGGGTCGGCGGCTATCTGAAGGGCCCATGCCTCCTCGGCCTGCGGGCCCTCCAGGAACCGGGCGCGTACGGTGTGGCGCTCGGTGCCCACCTCGACGGTCGCCTCGGGCGCCGCCACCAGGTTGTGGTACCAGCCGGGCGCGGTGGGGGAGCCGCCGTTGGAGGCGAAGACGATCAGGCGTCCGTCGTGGGGGAGGTACACCAGCGGCGTGGTGCGCAGCAGTCCGCTGCGGGCGCCGCGCGTGGTGAGCAGCAGCAGGTTCCTGCCGGCGAAGGGGCCGCCGACGCGGCCCTCGTTGCTGCGGAACTCCTCGATGACCCGGAGATTGAACGGGTTGCTGTTGACAGCGTTGTTCGTCATGACGACCACGCTATGCCGTGCGGGCACGCCGCGTGCGCCGCACGGGACGATCGGTTCCCGTGCGACGCACACGAAGCGGTGATGACCGCCGCCGGCCGCTAATCCTCCGTCAGCAGCCCTCTGCGCAGCTTGACGAGGGTGCGCGAGAGCAGGCGCGAGACGTGCATCTGGGAGATGCCCAGCTCGTCGCCGATCTCCGACTGCGTCATGTTGGCGACGAAGCGCAGCGAGAGTATCCGCCGGTCCCGGGGCGGGAGTTCGGCGATGAGGGGCTTGAGGGACTCGACGTACTCGATGCCCTCCAGCCCGTGGTCCTCGTAGCCGATGCGGTCGGACAGCGCACCCTCGGGCTCGTCGTCCTCGGACTGGGCGTCGAGGGAGCTCGCGGTGTAGGCGTTGCTCGCGGCCATGCCTTCGAGGACCTCGTCCTCGGAGATGCCGAGCCGCTCGGCGAGTTCACCGACGGTGGGCGAGCGGTCGAGCTGCTGGGCGAGTTCGTCCCCGGCCTTGGCCAGGTCGAGCCGGAGCTCCTGCAGCCGCCGGGGCACGCGCACCGACCAGCTCGTGTCGCGGAAGAACCGCTTGATCTCGCCGATGATGGTCGGCATGGCGAAGGTGGGGAACTCGACGCCACGGCTGAGCTCGAAGCGGTCGATGGCCTTGATGAGGCCGATGGTGCCCACCTGGACGATGTCCTCCATCGGTTCGCTGCGGGTGCGGAACCGGGAGGCTGCGAACTTCACCAGGGCCAGGTTGAGTTCGACGAGGGTGTTGCGTACGTACGCGTATTCGTGGGTGCCCTCTTCGAGCGACGCGAGACGTGCGAAGAGCGTCCTCGAAAGGGCGCGCGCGTCGACGGCGTCCACCTCGTCGTACGGGGGGATCTCGGGGAGCCCGGCGAGGCCGGGTTCAGCGTGCTCGAACGGGGTAGTCGACGAGGCGGCTTCCCTGTCGGAATGCTTTTCGTCGAGCCGGGGTGACATGGTCTCCTCCATCATTCTCGGCATATGGCAGCCGATGCCGTGACCTCTTTGCTGCGGTTTGCGGCGCCTCCGAAGCCGTCCGTGGTGGATGTGACCCTCTAGCCCTACCGGTCTTCACCTCCCGATGGCAAGTCCTTTATGTCCATATTCGCCAGTTTTGGCGGAAGTTCAGCTTCCGGACCGGCGTAGGGAAGGCGTAGTGTTCCGTGGGGATTCTTCAAGCGCCACGCGGGCACAGGACAAAGGCACGAAGGGGAGCGCATGGATCGCGGGATGGTCGGCAACGCCAGCAGGGGCCGGCTGCATGTGGAGGTCCGGCGCCAGGGGGCCAGCACGGTCGTCTCGCCTTCGGGTGAGCTCGATCACCACACGGCGGAGCTGTTGCGCGAGCCCCTGGAGGAGTGCGCCGGGCAGAGCGGCGCACGCATCGTGGTCGACTGCTCACGACTCGACTTCTGCGACTCCACGGGACTGAACGTCCTGCTCGCCGCCCGGATGATCGCGGAGTCCGCGGGTGGCTCCGTCCACCTCGCCGCCATGACCCCCGTCGTCGCCCGTGTGTTCGAGATCACGGGCGCCGGGGCCGTCTTCGCCGTGCACGACACGCTCGACTCCGCTCTGGCCGAGTAAGAGGTCGCACTGGTTCCGTTGCCCTGGTCACAGGGCCCCGCCGCAATCCGATGGTGTTCCTCCGATTCCGGCGGGCAGGAGACAGCTGAAATCCGTGGAAGATGTTCGTGTACGTATAGGTGAATCGGTGAGGTGAAGCGCTGATGAGCACCACCCGGGCGTGCCCACCGCCGGACGGACCCGGCCGGGAGCAGGGAGGCCCCGCTTCCGCCGGCTCCCCGGCGCCGGCCGCACGGGCAGCCCGCCGGCTTCGCCTCGTGGGGGTCGGCGGCGCCGTGCCGCTGTCCCGCGACTTCACCCGGCAGGCCCTGTACGACTGGGGCTGGCTGCCGGCGGCCACGGCGGACCACCGGGCGGCGGCCGAGGACGTCCTGCTGGTGGTCTCCGAGCTCGTCACCAACGCCTGCCTGCACGCCGACGGCCCCGAGGAGCTGTGCGTCAGCCGTTCGGGCAAGGTCGTGCGGCTGGAGGTCAGCGACCTGGGCGCCGGCACCCCGGCCCCGCGCAGCCCGCACCGGGCGGGTCGGCCGGGCGGCCACGGCATGTTCATCGTGCAGCGGCTCTGCCTGGACTGGGGCGTCACCCGGCAGGAGGGCGCCGCGGGCAAAACGGTCTGGGCCGAACTGGCCGGCCCGTCCTAGCCCGCCCTCGACGGTTCCGACGGCCCCGTCAGGGGCGCGGGGAACTGCGCGACAAGCCACGACGCGCCCGCAGGCGGGGTGCCGTGTCGCGCCTCCGCGGCGGCAGCCGCATCCGTTTCGCGTTGTGCGTCTTCCCTCTCCACGGTCACGGGCGTACCTTCGGCCTCCGATCTGATGTGCCGTTAGCTCCGCCGGGTCGCCCCGGCTGCCGGCACCGACGAGAGGGGAACCCCAGGTGTCCCACGCATTACGTCATCCCGTGCGCCGCGCGGGCGCGCTCGCGCTCGCGGCGGCACTGGCCGGCGGTACGGCCCTGCTGACCGCCCCCGCCGCCCACGCCGACACGGTCGACGTCAACTACCAGTGCAAGACCCCCATCGGGGACCGCAGCGCGGTGTCCCCCATCGACATCAAGGCGGTCCCGGGCGGGGACGCCTACAAGGTCACGATGACCTTCCAGAAGGGCGTCTCCTCCAGCCCCGTCGAGCTGGGCAAGGGCGCCATGAAGCCGAGCGCCGTGATCAAGCTGGGCGGCGCGGACAGCGGCACCCTGGACGTCTCCGGACCCCCCAACGACCAGCCGATCCCGCCCAACACCCCGATCAAGATCAGTGATCTGTCGGGGACGTACACGCCGAAGAAGAGCGGTCAGGTCACCTTCACGGCCGGCACGCTCACGATCCTGGCCCTCGGCACCACGACCACCTGCACTCCCACCAACAACCCGAAGCCCTCCCTGACCCTGGACGTCAAGGCCCCGGGCGGCAGCACCGGCGGATCCACAGGCGGCGGCAGTACAGGTGGCTCGACCGGTGGGACAAGCGGCGGTTCGACCGGAGGGTCCACCGGTGGGACGACCGGCGGTTCGACCGGTGGCTCGACCGGTGGTGGTCAGCTTCCGCAGACCGGGCCCGACGACTCCGCCCTCGCCCTGGGCACCCTCGGCGGCACCGTCCTGCTCACCGGCATCGCCGGCACCCTCTGGCTCACCCGTCGGCGCCGCCCCCTCGGCTGACGTCCCCGCCCGGCCCAGGGAGCCGCCCATGCCGTACCGCACCGCCGCCCTGCTGCTGCCCCTCGTGCTGCCCGCCCTGCTCGTGCCCGCCGCGGCCCGTGCCGACGCCGGGCCCCCGTGGACGGCCGCGCCCGCGGCGCGGGACCGGTCGGCGGCGCAGGGCCGCGGCGCGTTCTACCTGGAGGGCGCCGCGGGCGCCGTCCTCGCCGACCGGCTCTCCGTCGTCAATCCCGGCGACCGGCCCCGCACGGTCGAGCTGCAGGCCACCGGCGGGTGGATCGTCCTGGCCACGGCCCGGGTGGCCGTCCCGCCCCGCACCCGCGCCGAGGTCCCGCTCACGGTGACGGTGCCCGCCGGCACCCCGCCCGGCGACCATGCCGCCGCCGTGGTCGCCGGCGGTGAGGGCCGCGTGGTCCGGGTGCCGGTGACCGTGCGGGTGCGGGGGCCGGTCCTTACGGCGCTGTCGGTCGAGCACGTCCGGGTCGGCGGTACGGGGCGGGGCGCGGTGATCGCGTACGAGGTGGTCAACCGGGGCAGCACCGTCCTCGCCCCGAAGGTGGCCCTGCGGGCCGAGGGCCTGTTCGGCGAGGTCCTGCGGCGGCCGGCCGCCCGGGCGCCCGGGTCCCTGGCGCCGGGGGCGAGGGCGCGGCTGTCGGAGGAGTGGCCCGGGGCGCCGCGCCTGGACCGGTTGCGGGTGAGCGTCACGGCGACGGCCGCCGACGGCACGTACGCCGCCGCCTCGGCCGCGTACGTGCCCCTGCCGTGGCTGTGGCCGTCCCTGGCGGCCGCGGGGGCGGTGGCGGTCGCCGCGGCCGTCCTGGGGGCCGTGCGCCGGGCCGGCCGGCGCCGGGCGCGCCCATGAGCGGCCCCGGCGTACGGATGCGGGGGCCGGCGCTCACGCTGCTGCTCGCCCTCGTGCTCGCCCTCGCGCACCCGGCGGCCGGGCGGGCCGCCGACGGCCCCCGGGCCGCCCTGGACCGCGCGTCGGCGCCCAAGGGCGCCTCCGTCACGGTCACCGGCGCCGGCTGGCCGCCGAGCGCCCTGCTCACGCTCCTGCTGTGCGGGCAGAACATGACCGGCGGCACCAATGCGTGCGCCAACGCCGACGGCCGGGCCGTGACCACCACCGCCGACGGCACCTTCCGCGGCGGCCTGCCGGTGGTCGCCCCGCCGGTGCCCTGCCCCTGCGTCGTCCACGTGGCGACCGTCGGCGCCCCTGCGGCCGCCGCCGACGCGCCGCTGGCCGTCACCGGCCACCCGGTGGCACCGCTGCCGCGAGGGACCGGGCAGGAGCGGCTGAGCGTGCTGGAGGCCCGCCTGGAGGGCTCCGGCGGGCTGCTGACGTGGTTCGGCGCCCCGCCGAAGCGCCGCCTGGTGGTCACCGTCGCCGATCTCGGGGCGGCGCCGGTGAAGGATCCGCGCTTCCGCCTCGGAACGGCCCGGGGCGTCCTCGCCCCCACCTGGGAGGAGCGGCCCTGGCGCGGCACGCTGGCCCCGGGCGTCCGGCAGCGGATCGCCCTGGACGTGGAGCTGGCGGCGGGCGCGTACGGGCCGTACACGGTCTCGCTGGAGTACGGCGGCCGGCTCCTGGTCGAGCAGCCCTGGGAGGTGCCCCGGCCCTGGGGCGTGACGCTGTTCCGGGTGCTGCTGGGCACCGTCGTGCCGCTGGCGCTCTTCCGCGCCGGCATGGCGGTCGTCGACCGCCTGCGCCCCCGGCGCCCCGCCGCGCCCGCGCGGGCGCCCGTCGAGGCCGCGGACGAGGCCCCGCATGAGGCTCCGCACGAGGCTCCGGGCGAGGCCCCCGCACTGCCCTGGTTCGCCCCCGGGGCCGGGCCGCCGGCCGCGGGGCCGGGGTGAGGTGGCCCCGAGCGACGCGAAGGCCCCCGGCGCGCGCGCCGGGGGCCTTCGTCGTGTGCGGGGTGACGGGAACGTCAGCGGACGTCGCCCATCAGACCCTCGATCTTCTTGCGGGAGACCCACACCGCAATACCCGCGAGGGTCGCGGCCGCGGCCTGGCCGACGATCACGCCGACGCCGTCCAGCGGCACCTTCGCCGTGGCCAGCAGGGTCATGATGCAGTCACCGGCGGTGACGGCGAGGAACCACACACCCAGCATCTGGCTGGCGTACTTCTGCGGCGCCATCTTCGTGGTGAGCGACAGACCCACGGGGGAGAGGCACAGCTCGCCCATCGTCTGGATCATGTAGATCATCAGCAGCCAGGCGGGGCTGACCGTGTGGCCGCCCTCGGCCATGCCCATGGGCACGGCGAAGACGAAGAACGAGGCACCGATGCCCACCATCGCCATGGCGAACTTCACCGTGGTGCTCGGCTCGCGGTCGCGCTTGGCCAGCCAGATCCACAGCCAGGCGAAGACCGGGGCCAGCGCCATGACCCACAGCGGGTTGACCGACTGGAACCAGGTGGACGGGAAGTGCAGGCCGAAGACGTTGTCGGCGGTCTTCTTCTCGGCGAAGGTCGACATCGTCGAACCGGCCTGGTCGAAGATCATCCAGAACACGGCGGCGGCGACGAAGAACCAGATGTAGCCGCTGACCTTGGTCTGCTCGGTGGCCGAGAGCTCCTTGTCGCGCTTGATGCGCGCCAGGACCGTGATCGGCACGATGAGGCCCAGCAGGGCGATCGGGATCAGCGCCCAGTTGAGGGTGAAGTGACCGGTGCCACCGACCACGCCGTAGAAGGCGGCCGCGACGCCCAGCCACAGCAGGGCCTTCATGAGGGTCGCCTTGCGCTCCTCGGCCGACAGCGGCTTGGGCACGACGCTGCTCTTCGGGTCCAGGTGGCGGGTGCCCCACAGGAAGATCAGCAGACCCAGCGCCATACCGGCGGCGGCGATGCCGAAGCCCAGGTGCCAGTTGACCTCCTGGCCGACGGTGCCGATGACCAGCGGGGCGGCGAAGGCACCGATGTTGATGCCGATGTAGAAGACGGTGAAGCCGCCGTCGCGACGCGGGTCCTGGGGGCCGTCGTAGAGGTGGCCGACCATCGTCGAGATGTTGGACTTCAGCAGACCCGAGCCGATCGCCACCAGGGCCAGGCCGGCGAAGAACGTCGGCTTGCCCGGGATCGCCAGCAGCAGATGGCCGGACATGATGACGCTGGCCGCGATGGTGACCGTCTTGCGCGGTCCCCAGACACGGTCGCCGAACCAGCCGCCGGGCATGGCGAGCAGGTACACCATGGCGACGTAGACGGAGTAGATGGCCACCGAGCTGGCCTCGGGCATCGCCAGACCGCCGCCCTGGCTGCCGGGCTTGGCATCGGGGCCGCCGGAGATCAGGTAGACGACGAGCAGGGCCCGCATGCCGTAGTAGGAGAAACGCTCCCACATCTCGGTCAAGAAGAGCGGGGCCAGGCCGAAGGGGTGGCCGAAGAAGGTCATGCCGCCGCGCGCGGGAGAGGTCGTCTCCTGCTGGGCAGCGTCCTTCGTCAGGCTGGACGCCATGGTCATTCCTAGGGTGCTCGGGACGCGCGGTGGTCCGGAGGACGCGCGCCCGGGTGGGGGTTGGCCGGCACCGGCTACTGACGCCGTCCACCCCCCACTCCCCTGGGGCGCGGCTTCTCGGTCGGAGAAGTCGCAGGACAGCCGTACTCCGGGATCCACGCCCTCGCGCACCTTCGCACGGGGACCCGGCCGACAGGTCAATCACTGTCCGTCCGGGCCGGCTGACCGGCCCCGCGTACCCCAGGGGCCTCCGGCGCGTGGATACGTTCCGAATGCCCTCCGCAGTACTAGACGTCCCGTCACCATACGGCACACCCCGCCGGGGTACGGAAGTCGTTGAGACGCGTATCACAGGCGAATCCGGAACCGTCGGCGCGTAATCGAAGGTGATAGCACTTTCGGTGAAGTGTTGCCCTAGGTAGCCCTCGGTACACCTCTGACGTGCGCCCGAGCGGACTACCATCACTGCATGACCCGAGTACTGCTCGCCGAGGATGACGCGTCCATCTCGGAGCCGCTCGCACGCGCTCTGCGCCGCGAAGGGTACGAGGTGGAGGTGCGCGAAGACGGCCCCACGGCACTGGACGCCGGCCTGCAGGGAGGGGTGGACCTGCTCGTCCTCGACCTCGGGCTGCCCGGCATGGACGGTCTCGAGGTCTGTCGCAGACTGCGCACGGAGGGACACACCTTCCCGGTTCTGGTGCTCACCGCCCGCGCCGACGAGGTGGACACGGTGGTCGGCCTCGACGCCGGCGCCGACGACTACGTCACCAAGCCCTTCCGGCTGGCCGAGCTGCTGGCCCGGGTGCGGGCCCTGCTGCGCCGCGGCACCGTCGAGAGCCAGCAGCAGCCGCCCGCCACCCACGGGGTGCGCATCGACGTGGAGTCCCACCGCGCCTGGATGGGCGAGGAGGAACTGCAGCTGACGGCCAAGGAGTTCGACCTGCTGCGGGTGCTGGTGCGCGACGCCGGCCGCGTCGTCACCCGCGACCAGCTCATGCGCGAGGTGTGGGACACCACCTGGTGGTCCTCCACCAAGACCCTCGACATGCACATCTCCTGGCTGCGCAAGAAGCTCGGGGACGACGCCGCCAACCCCCGCTACATCGCCACGGTGCGCGGCGTCGGCTTCCGCTTCGAGAAGAGCTGACAGGGGGCCGGTCCAGCCAGTGCGCCGCCGTCTGATCAACTCGACGCTCGCCGTGGTGCTCGTCGTGATCGCCGTCTTCGGCATCTCGCTCGTCATCGTCGAGACCCGCACCATCGAGAACAGCGCCCAGGAGAGCGTGCAGTCCGAGGCGGTGCGCCTGGTCAGCATCGTCGACAGCCGACTGCTCGGCGGCGAGCGCGTGGAATCGGGGGTGCTGCAGGAGCAGATCACCCCCGAGCGCTACGCCCGCATCGACATCCCCGGGCGGCAGGCCATCGAGATCGGCGACCGCCCCGAGGGCGGGATCATCACCGCCACGCAGAAGGGCGAGCAGGGCGAGACGGTCCGCGTCGAGGAGTCGCGGGCCACCGTCAGCCGGGAGATCGGCCGCACCCTGCTGGTCATCCTCGCCGTCGCCCTGCTCGCCGTCGTCGCCGCCGTGTTCCTCGCCGTACGCCAGGCCAACCGGCTCACCGCCCCCCTGACCGACCTGGCCGAGACCGCCGAGCGGCTCGGCTCCGGCGACCCGCGCCCGCGCCACCGCCGCTACGGGGTGCCCGAGCTGGACCGGGTGGCCGACGTGCTCGACGCCAGCGCCGAGCGCATCGCCCGCATGCTCACCGCCGAGCGGCGCCTGGCCGCCGACGCCTCGCACCAGCTGCGCACCCCGCTGACCGCGCTGTCCATGCGGCTGGAGGAGATCACGCTCACCGACGACCCGGAGACGGTCAAGGAGGAGGCGACGATCGCGCTGACCCAGGTGGAGCGGCTCACCGACGTCGTCCAGCGGCTGCTGACCAACTCCCGCGACCCGAAGACCGGTTCCGCGGTGGCCTTCGACCTCGACGAGGTCATCAAGCAGCAGATCGAGGAGTGGCGCCCGGCCGCCCGGGCCGCCGGGCGGGCGCTGGTGCGCTCCGGCAAGCAGGGCCTGCGGGCCGTCGGCACGCCCGGCGCGGTCTCCCAGGTGCTGGCGACGCTGATCGAGAACTCCCTGATGCACGGCGACGGCACGGTCGCCCTGCGCACCCGCGTCACGGGCAACCAGGCCGTGGTGGAGGTCCTCGACGAGGGCCCGGGCGTGCCGCCCGACCTGGGCGCGCGGGTCTTCGAGCGGACGGTCAGCGGGCGCAACTCCACCGGCCTGGGGCTGGCGGTCGCCCGCGACCTGGCGGAGGCGGACGGCGGGCGCCTGGAGCTGCTGCAGCAGCAGCCGCCGGTGTTCGCCCTGTTCCTCAGCCGCGAGGCCGAGCTGCACGACTGAGGGCCGGGGCGGGCGGGGGCTACTTGCCCGCGCGCACCCGCGGCGGGGCCGAGGCGAGGAAGGACTCCGCGGTCTGCACGGCCTCGCGCGCGGGCAGGGCGCGGAAGACCCAGGTGCGGTACGACCAGAAGCGGAAGACGGTGCCGATGCCGAGGCCGATCACGTTCTTGGAGATGTTGTCGGCGAGCGGGGAGGTCAGGCCCATCCCGTAGTGCGTCAGGGCCAGTATCCCGTTCTCGATCACCAGGCCGACGCCGCTGAAGAGCAGGAAGAGGCCCATCTCCCGGCTGCGCCGGTTCTTGTCGGTGTCCCGGTAGGTCCAGTAGCGGTTGCCGACGTAGTTCGTGGCGATGGCCACGGCTGTCGCGATCACGCCCGAGCGCACGACGGCGAGGCCGAAGCCGTGCACACAGATGTTGAAGACGACGAAGTTGACCACGAATCCGATGGCGCCGACGGCGCCGAATTTCGCGATTTCGCGGGCCAGCCGCTCCAGCCGGGAACGCACTGTGCGCCGTTGAGTCATGCCGTTCATGCTAACCAGCGGCTCCCGTGGGCGTCCCCGCGAGCCGGGTGAACGCGGAGCGACGCCCGGGCCACCCGTCTTGGAGGATCCTCCAGGGGGCGTCCCGGAGTGGTTCGTGCGTACGGATACCCTGGGGGCGTGACGTTCCCGGTAGTCGGCATGGTCGGCGGCGGCCAGCTCGCCCGTATGACCCACGAGGCGGGCATCCCCCTCGGCATCAGGTTCAAGCTGCTCAGCGACACCCCGCAGGACTCCGCGGCCCTAGTGGCCGGCGACGTCGTCGTCGGCGACTATCGCGACCTGGAGACCCTTCGTGCGTTCGCACAAGGCTGTGACGTGATCACCTTCGATCACGAGCACGTGCCCACCGAGCACCTCAGGGCTCTGGAGGCGGACGGCATCCCCGTCCGCCCCGGGCCCGACGCGCTCGTGCACGCCCAGGACAAGGGCGTGATGCGGGCGAAGCTCACAGCGATCGGGGTGCCCTGCCCCCGGCACCGGATCGTCTCCGATCCGGCCGACGTCGAGCGGTTCGCGGCCGAGGGCGACGGCTTCCCCGTCGTGCTGAAGACCGTGCGCGGCGGCTACGACGGCAAGGGCGTGTGGGTCGTGCGCGACGCCGAGCAGGCCGCGGAGCCGTTCCGCGCCGGCGTGCCCGTCCTCGCCGAGGAGAAGGTCGACTTCGTCCGCGAGCTCGCCGCCAACGTCGTCCGCTCCCCGCACGGTCAGGCCGTCTCCTACCCCGTCGTGGAGTCCATCCAGGTCGACGGCGTGTGCGACACCGTGATCGCCCCCGCGCCGAACCTGCCCGACGAGCTCTCCGCGCACGCCCAGCAGCTCGCCCTGAAGGTCGCGGCGGAGCTCGGCGTCGTCGGCCACCTGGCCGTGGAGCTCTTCGAGACCCGCGACGGCCGCATCCTCGTCAACGAGCTGGCGATGCGCCCGCACAACTCCGGTCACTGGACCCAGGACGGCGCGATCACCTCGCAGTTCGCCAACCACGTCCGCGCCGTGCTCGACCTGCCGCTGGGCGACCCGCGCCCGCGCGCCCCGTGGACGGTCATGGCCAACGTGCTCGGCGGCGACTACCCCGACATGTACTCCGCGTACCTGCACTGCATGGCGCGCGACCCCGGGCTGAAGATCCACATGTACGGCAAGGACGTCAAGCCCGGCCGCAAGGTCGGACACGTCAACACCTACGGCGACGACCTGGCCGACGTGCTCGAGCGCGCCCGCCACGCCGCCGGCTACCTGCGAGGAACGATCACCGAATGACAGCCAGCTCCCCTCTCGTCGGCATCGTCATGGGCTCGGACTCCGACTGGCCCGTCATGGAAGCCGCCGCCCAGGCCCTGACCGAGTTCGAGATCCCCCACGAGGTGGACGTCGTCTCCGCCCACCGCATGCCGCGCGAGATGGTGGAGTACGGGGAGAAGGCCGCCGACCGCGGCCTGAAGGCGATCATCGCCGGCGCCGGCGGCGCCGCCCACCTGCCGGGCATGCTCGCCTCCGTCACCCCGCTGCCCGTCATCGGCGTGCCCGTGCCGCTGAAGTACCTGGACGGCATGGACTCGCTGCTGTCCATCGTCCAGATGCCCGCCGGCGTGCCCGTCGCCACCGTCTCCGTGGCCGGCGCCCGCAACGCCGGCCTGCTCGCGGTGCGCATGCTCGCCGCCCACGACGCCGGGCTGCGCACGCGCATGCGCGCCTTCCAGCAGGAGCTCAACGCGCAGGCCACCGAGAAGGGTCGGCGACTGCGCGCCAAGGTCGAGGGCGCCGCCGGCTTCGGCTTCGGGAGCTGAGCGCCGTGACCGACCCGCTCGCCCGCGCCCGCGACCTGCTCGCCGCCCACCCCGTCGTGGACGGCCACAACGACCTGCCCTGGGCCCTGCGCGAGCAGGTCCGCTACGACCTCGACCGGCGCGACATCGCCACCGACCAGAGCGCCCACCTGCACACCGACCTGCCCCGGCTGCGCGCCGGCGGGGTCGGGGCGCAGTTCTGGTCGGTGTACGTGCGCACCGGCATGTCCGGCGACGACGCGGTCAGCGCCACGCTGGAGCAGATCGACGTCGTCCGCCGGCTCGTCGAGCGCCACCCGGACCAGCTGCGCGCGGCGCTGACCGCCGACGACATGGAGGCCGCCCGGGCCGAGGGACGCATCGCCTGCCTGATGGGCGCCGAGGGCGGGCACAGCATCAACTGCTCCCTCGCCACGCTGCGCGCCCTGCACCGCCTCGGCGTGCGCTACCTGACGCTCACCCACAACGACAACGTGCCCTGGGCGGACTCCGCGACCGACGAACCGGTCGCCGGCGGCCTCACCCGCTTCGGCGAGGAGGTCGTCCGCGAGATGAACCGCCTCGGCATGCTCGTCGACCTCTCGCACGTCGCCGCGAGCACCATGCGCGACGCGCTGCGGGTCAGCGAGGCGCCGGTGATCTTCTCGCACTCCTCGGCCCGCGCCGTGTGCGACCACCCGCGCAACATCCCCGACGACGTGCTGGCGGCGCTCCCCGCCAACGGCGGCGTGGCGATGGCGACGTTCGTCCCGAAGTTCGTCCTGCCCGCGGCGGTCGCCTGGACGAAGGCGGCGGACGAGAACATGCGGGCCCACGGCCTGCACCACCTCGACACCACACCCGCGGCCATGGCCGTGCACCGCGCCTTCGAGGCGGGCAACCCGCGCCCCCTGGCCACAGTGGAGACGGTCGCCGACCACCTCGACCACATGCGCGAGGTCGCCGGCATCGACCACATCGGCCTCGGCGGCGACTACGACGGCACGGCCTTCACCCCCGAGGGCCTGGCCGACGTCTCGGGCTACCCCAACCTCGTCGCCGAGCTGCTGCGCCGCGGCTGGTCCGAGGCCGACCTGGCCAAGCTCACCTGGCACAACGCCGTCCGGGTGCTGCGCGACGCCGAGGCGGTCGCCCGCGAGGTCTCCGCCCGCCGGGGCCCGTCGATCGCCACGATCGACGCGCTGGACGGCGCGTAACCGGAGCGCCTAGATCGCCCGGAAGTCCCGGCCCGAGAAGCGCGGCTCGCGCCGGGGCAGCCGGACGCCGCTCAGCAGGATCAGCCGGCACGCCCGGTGCCGCTGCCCCGCGTACGGCTCCAGCAGCTCGAGCATCGCCGCATCGTCCGCACCCCGGAACCCCGTGAGGGCGTATCCCACGATCCGCGGCAGGTGCAGGTCCCCGATGGTCACCGCGTCGGGGGAACCGTTGCTGCGCTGCAGCGTCTCGGCGGCCGTCCACGGGCCGATGCCGGGCACGGCCTGCAACCGGGCGGCGGCCTGCGCATCCGGCATCGCGGCCGCCTCCTCCAGGCGGGCGGCCGCCCGGGCCGCGCGCACGATCGTCGCCGCGCGCTTGTCGTCGACCCCGGCCTTGTGCCACTCCCAGGACGGCACCAGCGCCCACCCCCGCGGATCGGGCATCACCCGCATCCGGGGCGAGGGCCCCGGCGCGGGCTCCCCGAAGCGCTGCAGCAGCAGCCGCCAGGCGCGGTACGCCTCGTCGCTGGTGACCTTCTGCTCCAGGATCGAGGGGATCAGCGACTCCAGCACCAGCCCGGTGCGGGCCAGCCGCAGCCCGGGGTGACGCCGGTGCGCCTCGTGCAGCAGCCGGTGCCGGGGGACGAAGGCGGAGGGGTCGTCGTCCGCGCCGAGCAGCGCGGGCAGCCGGTCGAGCAGCCAGTCGCCCCCGGGCCCCCACGCCTCGGCCTCCACGGCGCCGCCGCGGGCGGCCAGGCACAGCGTGCCGGGCCCCTCGGGCGTCCGGCTGGCCCGCCACAGCGTCCCGTCGGGACACACCCGGAACGCCGGATCCCCGGGCCCCCGCCCGAGCACGCCGAGCGTCACCCCGAGGTCCAGTGCCCCGCCGGGGACCCACGTACGCCTTGCCATCGTGGCCAGGGTACGCGTGTGATCGGGCCCCCGGGCCGGGGAGGCTACTGGTCCGACGAGAAGCGGATCGCGCCGTCGGGGATGGTCGCCCCGCACCACACCCGGGCGCCGGCGCCGAGCTCGTTGTCCGCGCCGACCACGGCGCCGTCGCCGACGACCGCGCCGTCGAGGACCGTGCGCGCCCCGATGCGCGCGCCCGCGCCGATGAGGGAGTCGCGGACGGCCGCGCCCGCCTCGACGATCGCGCCGTCGAGCACGGTGCTGCCGTCGATGCGCGCGCCGGGGTCGATGCGGGCGCCGGCGCCGACGACCGTGCCGCCCATGATCTTGGCGTCCGGGGCCACCCGGGCACCGTCGAGGACCAGCCGGTCGCCGCAGCGCCCGGGCACGGCCGGGGAGGGGGCGCGGCCCAGCACGAGGTCCGCCGAGCCGCGGACGAACGCCTGCGGCGTGCCGAGGTCCAGCCAGTACGTGGAGTCGACCATGCCCTGCAGGTGGGCGCCGGCGGCCAGCAGCCCGGGGAAGGTCTCGCGCTCCACGGAGACCGGCCGGCCGGCCGGGATGGTGTCGATCACGGAGCGATTGAAGACGTAGGCGCCCGCGTTGATCTGGTCGGTGACGATCTCCTCGGGCGTCTGCGGCTTCTCCAGGAAGGCGGTGACGCGCCCGGTGGCGTCGGTCGGCACCAGTCCGAAGGCCCGCGGGTCGGCCACCCGCGTCAGGTGCAGGGAGACGTCGGCGCCGGTGGTGCGGTGGGTGTCCACCAGGGCCTCGATGTCCAGGCCGGTGAGGATGTCGCCGTTGAAGATCAGCACCGGGTCGTTTGGCCCGGAGTGCAGGCGCGAGGCGACGTTGCGGATGGCGCCGCCGGTGCCCAGCGGCTCCTCCTCGGTCACGTACTCCAGGTGCAGCCCGAGGGCGGAGCCGTCGCCGAAGTACGGCTCGAAGACCTCGGCCAGGTAGGAGGTGGCCATCACGATGTGCTCGACGCCCGCGGCCCGGGCGCGGGCCAGCTGGTGGGTGAGGAAGGGCACGCCGGCCGCCGGGATCATGGGCTTGGGCGTGTGCACCGTGAGCGGGCGCAGTCGCGTTCCCTTGCCGCCGACCAGGAGGATCGCTTCTGGCGAAGAAGACAGCTTCGTCACGTAATCGTCTCTGCTTCCTGCTGGGGCCGGCCCGTGATCGGCGGCCAGTGTACGCAGAACGTGTGCTTCCGCCCGCGCCCGGTCACCGCTCGCGGGCCGGGTGCGGGCGCGTTCCGGTCAGCGGCCCTGCAGCCGGGCCGCCTGCGCGCGCACCTGGGGCAGCCGGGCGTAGAGCCGGTCGCCGGGGCATTCGGTGGTGAAGCCGTCGCGGTGTCCGGAGATCGCCTTGAGCCGTGCCGTGGTGCCCTTCTTGAAGCGGTTGCCGCCGGCGGAGACCAGGGAGGCGGTGCCGAGGGGGTTGACGTCGTAGAGGCCGAGCTTCCAGGCGGTCAGGGTCGCGATGGCGTCGAGTGCGGCCGCGGTCGGGCTGCTCCTCCCAAAGGTGCCGAGCACGGCGATTCCCATGCTGTTGGTGTTGAAACCGAGAGTATGGGCACCTCTGACGGGTTTCGCCACACCGCCTGCCCGGCCCTCGTAGACGGTGCCGCACTTGTCCACGAGGAAGTTGTAGCCCACGTCCCGCCAGCCGCTGCTCACCACGTGGTAGCGGTAGATACCGCGGATGACGGAGGCGGACTGCGCGCAGCTGTAGCCGTTGCCGGAGGCGGTGTGGTGGACGAACGCGGCCCGCACTTTCTTGTCGTACGGGAAGCCGCGCTCGCGCAGCGACTCGTCGGCGCCCCAGCCGGCCCGGGTGACGATGCGGGGCCGCGGCCCGACGAAGCGACCGGAGGGCTCGGTGACGTCGGCGGTGCCGTCGCCGTCGTCGAGGCCGGTCGGCGGGGACAGTCCGTCGTCGCCCTCCGGGTCGGGGGCGCCGTGCCCGTCGGAGATCGGCTTGTCCTCCGCGACGCCGGCCGGCTCCACCTTGGTGGCGGCGATGTCGCGGGCGGAGTCGGGCCGGCCGAGCGCGGGGATCTCGGTGGCGCCCAGGGGGGCCAGGGGGAGGTTGGCCGCGGAGGCGGCGTTCTCCTGCTCCGTGGGCGGCGCCGGGGTGATGCTCGCGCCCCGCGCCCGCCCCGCGGCCCGGCGCGGATCGCGGCCGGGGTCGACGAGCTCGACGCGCAGCCCGCCGGGCAGCGGCCGCACCTGCGCCTCGGGCCGGCCCGTGGCCTGGGAGCCCTGCGCGACGGGTTTGGTCTCGGGCTGCACCCTGACCTCCACGGCGTCGGAGGCGCCCACCCACAGCGGCGCGGTGGCGCCGCGCAGGCTGCCGCGCCGGGCCTCTGGGGAGTCGAGGTCGGGGCGGTCGTCGTCGTGCGTCTGCACGTCCTGCCACTCGGACCAGGTGCTGCTGCCCAGCGCGCGGGTGCGTACCTGGGCCCGGCCGTGCAGCTCGGTGCGGGGGTCGTCCCAGACGATGCCGACCAGGGAGAACGGCGCGACCGCGCGGGCCGGCAGCCCCTGCGGGCCGCGCGGCCGGCCCCGTCCGGGCGCCCCGGCGGGGGCGCCCAGCGGCCGCAGGCGCAGCGAGTGGGTGCTGCCCGGCACGGCGGCGGGCGAGCCCGGCAGCACCCGGGTGCCGTGGCGCGGTACGCCGGTGTGCGTCATGTGAACGCGGGGGACGGGCGGTACGGCGGGGACGCCGGGCCGGGTGCGCGTCGCCGGGGCCGGTGCGGCCGGGGTGGCGAGGAAGGGCAGGGCCAGGACCGCGGCGCACGCAGCGGCGGCCGGGGAGACGAGATTTCCGCGCATGCCAGAAATCGTGGACATATCGGTACTTGTCTGTCCATTCCTCGCCTGACGGCGAGTCGGGCGGCCAGGGCCGCCCCGCGACCGGTCCGACCACCCGTCAGACGGGCCCGCCGCGTACCCTGGCGCCGATGAACGCCACCGACCGCACCCCCGCCGACCTGCTGCGTTCCGCGCTCGCCGCGGATCCCTCGCGCCCCCTGGTGACCTTCTACGACGACGCCACCGGCGAACGCGTCGAACTGTCCGTGGCCACCTTCGCCAATTGGGTGGCGAAGACCGCCAACCTCCTCCAGGACGACCTGAACGCCGGACCCGGCGACCGCCTCGCCCTGCTCCTTCCGGCGCACTGGCAGACCGCCGTCTGGCTGATCGCCGCCTCCTCCGTCGGGGTCACCGCCGACCTCGGCGGCGACCCGGCCGCGGCGGACCTCGTCGTCAGCGGCCCCGACGACCTGGAGCGGGCGCGGGCCTGCTCCGGGGAGCGCGTGGCGCTGGCCCTGCGCCCCCTGGGCGGCCGCTTCCCCCAGCCGCCGGCCGGCTTCGCCGACTACGCCGTCGAGGTCCCCTCCCAGGGCGACCGGTTCGCCCCGTACGCCCCCGTGGACCCCACCGCCCCGGCGCTCGTCGTCGGCGGCCTGGAACTGACGGGGGAGCAGCTGGTCGCGCAGGCCCGCGCCGACGCCGCCCGGGACGGCCTGGGGCCCGGCTCGCGCGTCCTGTCCGCCCAGGGCTACGACGGCTGGGAGGGCCTGTCCGCCGGCCTGTACGCCCCGCTCGCCGCGGGCGGCTCCGTCGTGCTGTGCCGCCACCTCGACCGGCTCTCCCCCGAGGCGCTGGAGCGGCGGTGCGCGGACGAGCGCGTCACCGTGACGGCCCTCTGACGCTGCCGGAGCGCCGCACCCGCGCGATGATCGGCGGTAGGTGCGGCTCCCCGCGGGCCGCACGGACCGCAAGCCCGTCGCGCAGGAGGGACGCACGCCAGCCGTGACGCCCGGCCCCGGTACGCCCGGCCGGCCGAACCGCCCCGGGGTCCGGGGGCCGCTCGGCCGGCCGGGCCTGCCCCGGCGCCGCCGGCGCCGCTGGCTGCGCGGCGCCGCAGCGCTCCTCGCGGTGCTGCTGCTCGGGTCCACGGCGCTCGGCTGGTTCCTCTACCAGCGCCTCAACGGCAACATCCACACCGACACCGCGACCGAGGAGGAGCTGCGCCGCTGGGAGAAGGAGCGGCCCAGTGCCCTGGTCGCCGGCGCCCAGAACATCCTGATCATCGGCTCGGACACCCGCAGCGGCACCGGCAACGGCCAGTACGGCGGCGCCGATGACAGCCAGCGCTCGGACACCACGATCCTGCTGCACCTGGCCGCCGACCGGAAGAGCGCGACCGCCGTCAGCCTCCCGCGCGACCTGATGGCGACCATCCCCAGCTGCCGCAAGCCCGACGGTACGTACACCAATGAGCGCTTCGCCCAGTTCAACTGGGCGTACGAGCTCGCGGGCACCGCCTGCACCATCCGTACCGTCGAGAGCATCACCCGGATCCGGATCGACCATCACGTCGTCCTGGACTTCAACGGCTTCAAGCGCATGGTCGACGCGGTCGACGGGGTCGAGGTCTGCCTGAACCGGCCCATGGAGGACCGCGAGGCCCGCCTCTCGCTGCCCGCCGGGCGGCAGGTGCTCAACGGCGAACAGGCCCTCGGCTACGTCCGGGCCCGCTACGGCGTCGGCGACGGCAGCGACACCGAACGCATGGGGCGCCAGCAGAAGTTCCTGGGAGCCCTGGTGCAGGAGGTGCAGAGCGAGGGCGTCCTGCTCAACCCCGCCCGGCTCTACCCCGTGCTGGACGCCGCCACCAAGTCGGTGACCACCGACCCCGGCCTCGGCTCGCTGAAGCGGCTGTACAACCTCGTGCGCACCGTGCGCGGCATCCCCGCCGACCACGTGCAGTTCCTGACGGTGCCGCGCCGGCCGTACCCGTACAACAGCGCCCGCGACGAGCTCGTGCAGCCGGACGCCGACCAGCTCTTCGAACAGCTGCGCAGGGACCGCCGGGTGACGCTGAGCGCCCACGTCCGCCCCGCCGACGACCGGCCGGGCGCCGCCTTGTCCCGCCGCGAACCGGAACCCGAGGGCACCGACGGCACCGAGCCCCAGCCGCCGCCCCCGTCCGCCTACGCCACCACCACCGCGCCCTCCCCGCTGCCGACCGCCCCGCCCACGTACGAGGGCACCACCGCGGCACGCGGCAGCTGCGGCTGACAACCGATCACCTACGCGGTAAAAACGGGCGAACGGCCCGGTCGGCGCCCCGTCCCCGGATGCGCCCGGGCGACCGTCCACGCGAAGGGATTGGGCAGATTGCCCAGTTGTAGGGGAGTGCAATTTGTCACGGGCGTCGCTTGACGCTGAACTGGGCGGATAGTGTGAGCGATCCCGGTGCGCACTGCCGGCCGACCGCGCACTGCACCAACGACACTCTCGTGCGCCTCATGGGGGGTAGGCGCCGCGTGGCACCGACGGAGGACTCAAGCGACCGTGGACGCGCAAGGCCGTGGGCGAGCGGGCGGCATCGATCCCGCCGACCAGTGGGTGTTCGACCCCGACACCGGCAGCTACGAGCTGCGTATCGATGAACCCGCAAGCCCCGACAGGGCCGCTTCCGGACCCACCACCCCGGCACCCAGCCGCCGCACCGCCCCCGCCAGAGCCACCGCCGCGCCCCGCAAGCAGCCGGGCACCCGCACCGTGCCGGGGCAGCGCGGCGCGGGCGGCGGCCGCCGTGCCGCGGCCAAGGCCGCGACCGGGCGCCGGCGGCCCAAGCCGAAACAGGCCACCAGGAAGAAGAAGGTCCTGATGTGGACCGGCGGCACCCTGGGCTTCGTGCTGGTCGCCGGCTCGGTGGGCGGGTACCTGCTCTACCAGCACTTCAACAACAACATCGACAAGGTCGACGTCGGCATCAACAACGACGCCGTCATCGACGGCCCGGTCAACATCCTGGTGATCGGCACGGACAAGCGCTCCGGCAAGGGCAACACCGGCTACGGCGACGACGGCAGCGTCGGCCACGCCGACACCACCCTGCTCTTCCACGTCTCCGAGGACCGGACGAACGCGACGGCGCTGTCCATCCCGCGCGACATGATCACCGACATCCCGGACTGCCCGACCAAGGCGGGCGGCAAGTCCCGGACGATCCCCGGTTCCAAGGGCGTGCGCTTCAACGAGAGCCTCGGCCAGGAGGACCGCGACCCGGGCTGCACCTGGCGCACGGTCGAGCAGCTCACCGGCCTGAAGGTCACCCACTTCATGATGGCCGACTTCAACGCGGTCAAGCAGCTCTCCGCGGCCGTGGGCGGCGTCGACGTCTGCCTCGCCAAGGACATCAACGACCCCAAGTCGCACCTGAAGCTCTCCAAGGGCCACCACAGCATCCAGGGCGAGGACGCGCTCGCGTTCGTCCGCACCCGGCACAGCGTCGGCTTCGAGAGTGACCTGGACCGCATCAAGCTGCAGCAGCAGTTCCTGAGCTCGATGATCCGGAAGATGAAGTCGGGCGACACCCTCTCCAACCCCAAGAAGCTCTACGACCTCAGCGACGCCGCGACCAACTCGCTCACCGTCGACACCGGCATAGGTTCGATCAGCAAGCTCATGAGCCTGGCCAAGGAGCTCAGCAAGGTCAACCTGAAGAACATCACCTTCGCCACCGTGCCCGTCGTCGACAACCCGGCCGAGGGCAAGGTCCACAAGACCGTGGTGCTGGACAAGCCGAAGGCCGAGCCGCTGTTCGCGATGGTCCGCCAGGACGTCTCGCTGACCGAGGTCAAGGAGAAGGAGCGCAAGCAGAAGGAGGAGGCCGACGCCAAGCAGGCCGCCCTCCTGCAGGGCCCCAAGGCCGCGCCCGCCCAGGTGCGCGTCAAGGTCCTCAACGGCAGCGGCAAGGTCGGCGCCGCCCAGGAGACCGTCGCCTGGATGCAGAACACCAAGGGCATGGGCCACACCAGCAATGGCGGCAACGCCGCGGGCGGCAAGAAGGACAAGACCGTCCTGGAATTCGCCCCCAACCAGGCCGACCAGGCCCGCCGCCTGGCCGAGGACATGGGCCTGCCCGCCGACGCCCTCAAGCAGACCGCGACCGACGCCGCGCCCACCGCGGAGATGACCCTCACCCTCGGCGCCGACTTCCACGGTGCGGGCACTCCCGTCACCGCGCCGCAAAAGGCCCCGGAGGGGATTCAGAAGGTCGAGGCGGACGATGAGAACATCTGTGCAAAGTGAACCCTGACGAGGTTCTTTCGCATCTCATTACGTAGCAGGACTCGAGCGGGACACACGTCTGCCCATCGGGCCGGTACGCACCATCCAAGGGGAGGGCCCGATGCGGCAGAGCAGTGGTGCGCGGAATGAGGCGGCCGGCAAGGCCGCCGCGACCGCGCCGAAGCAGCGTTCCGCCGAGCAGGAGAGCACCGACGACGAGGCCGGCGCCCAGGACGGCGCCGAGGAGGCCGGATCCGGCGCGATACCCGGCCCCGCCGCACGCCCGGCGGGCGACCGCCGGCGCGGCGGCGGCCGGCCCCGCCGCCGCATCGGCCGGATCCTGCGCTGGACCGCCCTCGGCCTCGCCGTCCTGATCCTCGGCGTGGCCGCGGCGGGCTGGCTCTACTACCAGCACCTCAACGACAACATCAAGAAGAACAAGCTCAACCTCGGCGACAAGCAGCTCGACCGCAGCGCCGCCAACGCCGACGGCCAGCGCCCGCTGAACATCCTCCTCCTGGGCTCCGACAGCCGCGGCAGCAAGGAGAACCAGGACCTCGGCGGCGCCCGCGACGACGCCGACCGCCCGCCGCTGGCCGACGTGCAGATGCTCGTCCACGTCTCGGCCGACCGCAGCAACATGTCGGTCATATCCGTCCCGCGCGACACCCGCGTGACGATCCCCAAGTGCACCGACCCCGACACCGGCAAGGTCTACAAGGAGACCAACCGCCAGATCATCAACACCAGCCTGGTCAACGGCGGCCCCGGCTGCACGGTCGCCACCTGGGAGGAGCTCACCGGCATCCCCGTCGACCACTTCATGATGATCGACTTCTCGGGCGTGGTGAACATGGCCGACGCCGTCGGCGGCGTCCCCGTCTGCGTCGACGCGAACGTCCGCGACGAGAAGTCCGGGCTGCAGCTGCCCAAGGGCAGCCACACCATCAAGGGCAAGCAGGCCCTGCAGTGGCTGCGCACCCGGCACGGCTTCGAGGACGGCAGCGACATCGGCCGCACCCACGCGCAGCACATGTACATGAACGCGATGGTCCGCCAGCTCAAGGCCGGCACCAAGCTCTCCGACCCCGGCCAGCTCACCGACCTCGCCGAGGCCGCCACCAAGGCCCTGACCGTCGACAAGGACCTCGGCTCGGTCAAGGCCCTCTACGGCCTCGCCGACGACATCAAGCGCGTGCCCTCCAACCGGATCACCATGACCACCATGCCGTGGGCCACCGACCCGCAGGACCCGGACGCGCACGTCATCCCCAAGCCCGGCGACGCCGACAAGCTCTTCTCGCTCGTCCGCAACGACATCGCCCTCGACGGCAAGGACAAGAAGAAGGACGACAAGGCCGGCGTGCCCACCGTGCCCGCCACCCGCAAGGCCGACATCGCCGTCACCGTCTTCAACGGCACCGGCACCGCCGTCGAGCCGCCCGCCACCGGCCGCGGCTCCGACATCGCCGCCCTCCTGGTCAAGCAGGGCTTCACCAAGGCGATCGCCGACTCCACCCCGCGCGCCCAGGCCGACACCACGATCACCTACCCCCGGGCCACCCAGCGCGCCGACGCACTCGCCGTGGCCAAGGCCCTCGGCCTGCCGGAGAGCGCGGTGCGCCACTCGCCCGAGGTCCGGCAGATCACGCTCGTGGTCGGCGGGGACTGGCGTACGGGCACGACGTACCCCAAGGCCGCGGCGGACGACGCCGCCACCACGCCCGAGCCGGGCGCCTCGGCGTCGGCCTCCGCGTCCCCCTCCGCCTCCGCCAAGCCCGGGGAGGGGAAGAAGGACGGCGACAACAAGGCCCCCGAGAGCTCGGACCCGCTCAACGGCGCCGACACCTCGGCCTGCATGAAGGTCAACCCGGCCAATCGCTACTGATCGCGACTGACCGGGTCGGCCTCCTGTGCGGCTGCTTCGCCGCCGCTCGACCGCTACTTCACTGCCGGGCGGCGGCTGGCGATGACCTTCCTGGCCAGCGAGCGGGGACTGGTGAGGAAGCCGTAGCCCCACGACATGTGCATCGTGGCCAGCGCCAGCGGGATCCGCACCCGGGCCCCGGCCGGCAGGCCCTTGCCCGCCGGCACGGAGCCGGCGGTGATGGCCGCGAGGTAGCCGGCGGGCACGACGAAGCCCCACGGGGTGACGGTCGCGCCCACCACCGCGCCGGCCGCGATCGCGCAGACCGCGGCCGGCGCGGCCAGGTAGCGCAGGTTGATCGAGCCCTGGTGGTAGCGGGCCACCACGTGCCGCCAGCGGCCGTAGTTGCGGTACTGCTTGGCCAGCTCCTTGACGTTCGGGCGGGGGCGGTAGGAGACCTTGAGCTCCGGCGAGAACCAGATCAGCCCGCCGGCCTCACGGATGCGGAAGTTCAGCTCCCAGTCCTGGGCGCGGATGAACTCCTCGTTGTAGCCGCCCTGCGTCTCCAGCACCTCGCGCCGGAAGACGCCCAGGTAGACGGTCTCGGCCGGCCCGGCCGCGCCGCCGGTGTGGAAGGCGGCGTTGCCCACGCCGATGCGCGAGGTCATCGCCGCGGCGACGGCCCGCTCCCAGTCGTTCTCGCCCTCGGCGTGCATGATGCCGCCCACGTTCTGGGCGCCGGTCTCCTCCAGCAGCCGCACGGCCGTGGCGATGTAGTCCGGGGAGAGCATGCCGTGGCCGTCGACCCGTACCACGATCGGGTGACGCGAGGCCTTGATCGCCGCGTTCAGCGCCGCGGGGGTGCGACCCGAGGGATTCGGCACGGTGTGGACCCGGGGATCCTCCCGGACCAGCTCCGCGGCGATCTCGTCGGTGCGGTCCGTGGACGGACCGAGGGCGATGACCACCTCCAGCTCACCGGCATACTCCTGCTCCAGGATGTGCCGCACGGAGGTGCGCAGATGCCGTTCTTCATTGAGCACCGGCATGATCACGGAAACGGCTGGCAGCTGCTGATCGGGCATGGTTCCTCGGGAGTACGGGGGCCGGGGACCCGGCCACGTTACCGCCAATGGGCGAAGCGGCTCCGCCCCGGCCGGGTGGTGGGGCCGCCCCGGACGGCGTGGGGCCGCGGACAGTTCATCGTATGGGCCTACCGTGCTGCTGCAGTGCGCGAGCTTCCCCCGCCGTGCTCCCCGACCGTCGCGGAGGTTACGCAGTGACCGCACCCGACCGCTCCTTGCGCACCTGTCCGCCCCACCGCCGCCCGATCCGCCACCGCCGGCCCGCCGCCCGCCGCCCGCGCTGGGGCATGCGGCTGGCCACCGGGGCCGCCCTGGCCGTGCTGGGCACCGGGGGCATCGGGCACGCCGTGGTCACCGGCTTCGCCGGCGGCATCGGCCGGGTGGACCCCTTCGGCGGGCTGTCCAACCGGCCCCAGGTCAGCCGCGGCACCAACGTCCTGCTCGTCGGCACCGACGGTCGCGACAGGATCACCGAGGAGGAGCGGCAGCGCTACCACCTGGGCGGGGTGCCCTGCCACTGCACCGACACGATGATGCTGGTGCACCTGTCGGCCGACCGCGAGCGGGCCACCGTCGTCGGACTGCCCCGCGACACCTACATCGAGCTCCCCGAGCGCACCGACGAGACCGGCCGCATCCGCCCGGCCCACGGGCAGAAACTCAACGCCGCCTACGCCGAGGGCGGCCCCGGCCTGACCGTGCGCTCCGTCGAGCGCCTCACGGGTGTGCACATCGACCACTACATGGAGGTCGACTTCACCAGCTTCATGAAGACCGTCGACGCCGTCGGCGGCGTCCAGGTCTGCAGTGCCCGGCCGCTGCACGACACCTACACCGGTTTGGACCTGCCGGCCGGCACCAGCACCCTCGACGGCGGGCAGGCCCTGCAGTACGTGCGCTCCCGGCACCTGGACGGCGCCGCCGACCTCGGCCGCATGCAGCGCCAGCAGCGCTTCCTCGCCTCGCTCATGCACCGGGCCACCGACGGCGGCGTCCTGCTGAACCCGGTGAAGTTCCGGCAGGTCGCCTCCACCGTCAGCGGCTCGGTCCGCGCCGACCGGGGCCTGGGCACCGCCGACCTCGTCGACCTCGGCCGGGCCATGCGGGGCCTGACTCCGGCGTCCGCCGAGTTCACCTCCGTACCGGTGGCGGTCGCCGACTTCCCCGTACCGGGCATCGGCTCCACCGTGCGCTGGGACGAGGCCGCCGCCGGCAAGCTCTTCCAGGCCCTGCGCGAGGACCGGCCCGTCAACGCCATCCCGCGCGCCCCGCACCGGGTGCAGGACGCCAAGCCCCAGGGGCAGCCGCCGACCCGCGTCGAGGTGCCGCCGGAGCGCATCCGGGTGCAGGTCCTCAACGGCACCGGCCGCACCGGGCTGGCCAAGAGCGCCGACGACGCGCTGCGCGCCACCGGTTTCCTCACCACCGGCCGGCCCGCCGACGCACCGCCGCCGGCCACCCCGCGCACCCTGATCACCTACGACCCGCGCTGGGACCGCTCGGCCCGCTCGCTGGCCGCCGCCCTGCCGGGCGCCGAGCTGCGCCCGGTGCCCGGCCAGGGACCCGTGCTGCAGGTGGTCCTCGGCACCGACTTCACGCGGGTGCACCCCGTGCGCGCCGAGCAGCCCCCGGAGCAGCCGGGCGGCCTGTCGGTGGTCACCGGCGACCAGGCGGTCTGCCCGGAGGGGTGAGGGAGGACGGGGGAGCGGCTCAGTCCTCGATGCCCTCGGCGGCCCGGTTCTGGCGGAGCTCCATGATCGCGCGGCGCCGGGCGAGCCGGTGGGTGCGGCGGATCTGGGCCTCCTGGTAGCGGCGGCGGTCGCGCTCGGTCTCGGGGAGCACCTGGGGTACGGCGCGCGGCTTGCCGTCGCCGTCGACCGCGGCGAAGACCAGGTAGGCGCTGCCGACCTGGACGGGCGGCGCGGCCTCGTTCCAGCGCTCGGCCAGCACGCGCACGCCGATCTCCATGGAGCTGCGCCCGGTCCAGTTCACCTGGGCCTTCACGTGGACGAGGTCGCCGACGCGTACCGGTTCGAGGAAGGCCATCTCGTCCATCGAGGCGGTGACGGCGGGCCCGCCGGAGTGCCGGCCGGCGACCGCACCGGCGACGTCGTCCACCAGTTTCATGATCACGCCACCGTGGACGGTGCCCAGCAGGTTGGTGTCGTTGTTGGTCATGATGTGGGACAGCGTCGTGCGGGACGCCGAGGTCGGCTTGCCCGGTATGTCGGACTCCGGGTTCCGGTCCTGATTGGTCATGTCCACCACTGTATGCGGGCCCGGGCCCACCCGCGGCGTTTGCATCAGCTCTGCAACAGCACTGCCCCGGTTCCGTCCGCACCCTGGGAGACCGGGCGCCACGGAAGGCACACTCGGGAGCATGAGTGATTGGCCCGATGGGCGGACGCACACACGCCGTGCGGGCCCGCCCGCGCAGTACCAGCCGCCCCGTGGCTACGACGCCCCGCACGGGCCCGGCCCCCAGGGCGGCCCCCCGGAGGCCGACGGCTACTCGGCCGGACAGGTCTACGGGCGGCCGGGCGCGGGCCCCGCCGGGCCGCTCGCCCCCGGACGGCGCGGCAGGACCGCCGCCCCCGACTGGCGCAAGCGGCTGAAGATCGGGGCGATCGCGCTGGTCACCGGCCTGGTCGTGGTCTCCGTGGGCACCTACTTCTGGGCCGACGGCAAGCTGCGCCGCGAGGTCGACCTCTCCTCGGTGCCCGACCGGCCGCCGGCGGGCGAGGGTACGAACTACCTGATCGTCGGCTCCGACAGCCGCGAGGGCCTGTCGGACGAGGACAAGAAGGAACTGCACACCGGGTCGGCCGACGGCAAGCGCACCGACTCGATGATGATCCTGCACACCGGCTCCAACGGCACTACGATGCTGAGCCTGCCGCGCGACTCGTACGTGACCATCCCCGCCTTCACGGGCAAGCAGTCCGGCAAGCGCTTCCCGGCCTCGACCCACAAGCTCAACCAGGCGTACTCCGACGGCGGACCCGAGCTGCTGGCGCAGACCATCGAGTACAACACCGGCCTGCGCATCGACCACTACGCGGAGATCGGCTTCGGCGGCTTCCGCAACCTCGTCGACGCGCTCGGCGGCGTGGAGATGTGCCTGGACAAGCCGCTGAAGGACCGCGACTCGGGCGCGGACTTCAAGGCCGGCTGCCAGGAGCTCAACGGCGCGCAGTCCCTCGCCTTCGTCCGCCAGCGGCACCAGGAGGCCGACCAGGACCTGGGCCGGATGCGCAACCAGCAGAAGTTCCTCAACACCCTCGCGAAGCAGGCCGCCTCCCCCTCGACGATCCTCAACCCCTTCCGGCTCTACCCGGTGATCGGCTCGGGCCTGGAGACGCTCATCGTCGACAAGGACATGGAGCTGTGGGACCTGACGTCGATGTTCTGGGCGATGAAGGGTGTCACCGGTGGTGACGGCAAGCAGATGACCGTGCCCATCTCCAACCCCAACCTGCCCACCCGCAGCGACGGCGTGGCCGTCAAGTGGGACACGGCCAAGTCCAAGCAGCTCTTCGAGCAGCTGAAGAAGGACCGGAAGGTCACCGTCGGCGACCAGTGAGCCTCAGGCGGTGGGCGGCTCCGGCCCCGTCGCGTCGATCACCGCGAAGACGGCGCCCTGCGGGTCCCGCAGGACGGCCATCCGCCCGGCCACCATGTCGAACGGCGGCTTGAGCACCGAGCCGCCGGCCCGCACCAGGGCGTCGACGGTGCTGTCGGTGTCGTCGACCGAGAAATACGTCAGCCAGTGCGAGGGCGAGCCGGGCGGGGAGTTCTCCAGCCCCTGCATCCCGCCGACCACCCGGCCGGCGGCCTGCAGGGAGAAGTAGCCCTCCACCTCCTCCATCGGGGCGGCGGAAAGGCCCAGCGTCTGCCGGTAGAAGCGGGCGGCCGTGTCCGGGTCGGCGGTGTTGAGCTCGTTCCACACCACCGCGCCCGGCTCGTTGACGACCTGCGAGCCGATGAACTCCTTGGCCTGCCACAGCCCGAAGACCGCGCCCGTGGAGTCGGCCAGCACGGCCATCCGGCCCAGGTCCATGACGTCCATGCAGTCGTAGAGCACCGTGCCGCCGCCGGAGGAGATCGCGCGCACCGCGGCCTCGGCGTCCTCGACGGCCAGGTAGGTGGTCCACGAGGGCGGCGGCTTGGAACCGCCCTCGGCCGTCATCGCGGTCATGATCCCCGCGACCGGCTTCCCGCGCAGCGTGCACACGGCGTACCCGCCGGTCTCCGGCGGCCCGGGCTCGCCCTCCCAGCCGAAGAGGTCCCCGTACAGGTCGAGGGCCTCGCGCTGGTCGGGGACCACGAGATCCACCCAGCAGGGCGTGCCGGGCACGTAGGGTCCGCGTACGTCGGGCATGGGGCGACCTCCCGTGGTCCTTCTTCCGCGACCACCTTCGCCCGCCCCTGCCCCCGCCGCCACCGGAAGGCGGCCGCCGGTGCTACGGGTGCGACGCGTCCTACGGCAGGTTGCGCGCCATGACGATGCGCTGGACCTGGTTGGTGCCCTCGTAGATCTGCGTGATCTTCGCGTCGCGCATCATGCGCTCGACCGGGTAGTCACGGGTGTAGCCGTAGCCGCCGAGGAGCTGGACCGCGTCCGTGGTGATCTCCATCGCCACGTCCGAGGCGAAGCACTTGGCCGCGGCGCCGAAGAAGGTCAGGTCCTCCTTGGCCCCGCCGCCGGAGACCCGCTCGGACTTCGCGGCCGCCGCGTACGTCAGCTGGCGGGCGGCCTCCAGCTTCATGGCCATGTCGGCCAGCATGAACTGGACGCCCTGGAAGTCGCCGATCGGCTTGCCGAACTGCTTGCGCTCCTGGACGTAGCCCTTGGCGTAGTCCAGGGCGCCCTGGGCGATGCCGAGCGCCTGGGCGGCGATGGTGATGCGGGTGTGGTCCAGGGTCTTCATCGCCGTGGCGAAGCCCGTGCCCTCCTCGCCGATCATGCGGTCGGCGGGGATGCGCACGTTGTCGAGGTAGACCTCGCGGGTCGGCGAGCCCTTGATGCCGAGCTTCTTCTCCGGGGCGCCGAAGGAGACACCCTCGTCGCCCTTCTCCACCACGAACGCCGAGATGCCCTTCGAGCGCTTCTCGGGGTCGGTCACGGCCATGACCGTGTAGTACTCGGAGACGCCCGCGTTGGTGATCCAGCGCTTGACGCCGTTGAGCACCCAGAAGTCGCCGTCGCGCACCGCGCGCGTCTTCATCCCGGCCGCGTCCGAACCGGCGTCCGGCTCGCTCAGGCAGTACGAGAACATCGCCTCGCCCTTGGCCAGCGGGCCCAGGTACTTCTTCTTCAGCTCCTCCGAGCCGGACAGCTGCACCGGCAGCGAGCCGAGCTTGTTGACCGCGGGGATCAGCGAGGAGGAGGCGCACACCCGGGCGACCTCCTCGATGACGATCACGGTCGCCAGCGCGTCGGCGCCCGCCCCGCCGTACTCCTCGGGGACGTGCACGGCCTGCAGGTCGGCGGCCACGAGCGCGTCCAGGGCCTCCTTGGGGAAGCGGCCCTCCTCGTCCACCTCGGCGGCGAACGGCGCGATCTTCGCCTCGGCCAGCGACCGGACGACCTTGCGGAGCTCGTCGTGCTCCTCCGACGGCCGGTAGAGGTCGAAATCCTTGTTTCCCGCCAAGGCGTACTCCCCAGAAGAGTTAACTACCGTTTAGTAACAACAAGTCTAGAGCGAGCCCCTCCGCAGCCGATACGTGAGCTTGCCGACAACCCGCTTGCGCCCCGGGTCGCCCCGCGATCCTTCCCGGCCACCCCCCGACTATGCTCGGGCAACGCAATCCGGCCCGTCAGCACATGGAGCACCGCATGGCCCTCAAGATCACCGTGATCGGCACCGGATACCTCGGCGCCACCCACGCCGCGGCCATGGCCGAGCTCGGGTTCGAGGTCCTCGGACTGGACGTGGTGCCGGAGAAGATCGCCATGCTCTCGCGCGGCGAGGTCCCCATGTACGAGCCCGGCCTCGACGAACTGCTCCGCAAGCACGTCGCCGGCATCGACGGCTCCACCGGACGCCTGCGCTTCACCACCTCCTGGGAGGAGGTCGGCGAATTCGGCGACGTCCACTTCCTCTGCGTGAACACCCCGCAGAAGCACGGCGAGTACGCCTGCGACATGTCCTTCGTCGACAGCGCCGTCGCCTCCCTCGCCCCACAGCTGCGCCGCCCCGCCCTCGTCGTCGGCAAGTCCACCGTCCCCGTCGGCAGCGCCGCCCGCCTCGCCCGCACGCTCACCGAACTCGCCCCCGCCGGCAACGACGTCGAACTCGCCTGGAACCCCGAATTCCTGCGCGAGGGCTTCGCCGTCCAGGACACCCTGCACCCCGACCGCATCGTCGTCGGCGTGAGCGGCGAACGGGCCGAGAAGCTGCTGCGCGAGGTCTACGCCACCCCCATCGGCGAAGGCACCCCCTTCGTCGTCACCGACTACCCCACCGCCGAACTGGTCAAGACCGCCGCCAACTCCTTCCTCGCCACCAAGATCTCCTTCATCAACGCCATGGCCGAGGTCTGCGAGGCCGCCGACGGCGACGTCGTCAAGCTCGCCGAGGCCATCGGCCACGACGACCGCATCGGCAAGAAGTTCCTGCGCGCCGGCATCGGCTTCGGCGGCGGCTGCCTGCCCAAGGACATCCGCGCCTTCATGGCCCGCGCCGGCGAACTCGGCGCCGACCAGGCCCTCACCTTCCTGCGCGAAGTCGACTCCATCAACATGCGCCGCCGCGGCCACATGGTCGAACTCGCCCGCGAAACCGTCGGCGGCAGCTTCCTCGGGCGACGCGTCGCCGTCCTCGGCGCGACCTTCAAGCCCGACTCGGACGACGTCCGCGACTCGCCCGCCCTCAACGTCGCCGGACAGATCCACCTCCAGGGCGGCCAGGTCACCATCTACGACCCCAAGGGCATGAACAACGCCCGGCAGGTCTTCCCCACCCTCTCCTACGCCCCCACCGCCCTGGACGCCTGCCGGGGAGCGCACGTGGTGCTGCACCTGACCGAATGGGCCGAGTTCCGCGACCTCGACCCGGCGGCCGTCGGCGACGTCGTCGCGGCGCGGCGCGTCCTGGACGGGCGCAACACGTTGGACGCGGCGGCGTGGCGTGCGGCGGGCTGGACCTTCCGCGCCATGGGCCGCCCCCAGGCGTAACGGCCTGCCGGTTTGTGGGCCCGGCCGCCCAGGCCCGTTTGTGGGCAGGCGTTCCGCAGGGCGGAACGGGTGGGCACAAACCGGCCCACCGGGCCGCACCACCCCCAACGCGCCGAAGGCGCCCCGCGGCGGGGAGCCGCCGACGGAGATCGGTGCTCCGCACCGTGGGTGCCGCGGGGCGGTTCCGCCGGTGGGCCGGTTGTGCCCACCCGTGCCGCCTGGGGGCACCTCCCAGCGGTAGCTGGGGGAGGCACGACTGCCCACAACCGGCTAGCGGGTGACGATGAACGCGTCCGCTCCGCGGGCGGGGCGGGGGCGCGGGGGAGCCGCCGGGCGGCCGACCGCGATGGCCCCCATCGGGTCCCAGTCGGCCGGAAGGTCGAGGACCCGCCGCACCACGTCGCGGCAGAACATCGTCGACGACACCCACGCCGATCCCAGCCGTTCCCCGGCCAGCGCCACGAGGAAGTTCTGCACGGCGGCACCGGCCGCCACCACGAACATCTCGCGTTCGGCCGTCGCCCGCCGCGCGTCCGGGTAGTCGTGGGAGCCGTCCATGACCAGGCAGGGCACGACCAGGTACGGCGCCTTGCGCAGGACGTCGCCCCGGCGTACGCGCCGGGCGATGGATTCCTCCGTGCGCCCGTCCGCCCGCAGGTCCGCGATCCACGCGTCCCGCATGGCGTCGAGCAGCTCGTGCCGTGCGCTCTCGCTCTCCAGGAGCACGAACCGCCACGGCGTGGTGTGGTGGGGGGCCGGTGCGGTGACGGCGGCGGCGACGGCGCGCCGTACGGCGCCGGGGTCGACGGGGTCGTCCGTGAACTCGCGCACGGTGCGCCGCAGGGCGACCGCCTCCCGTACGGCCTCGGAGGTGCCGAGACGGAACATGTCGTCCTCGGCGGGCCGTACGAGCCACCGGGCGCCGGCGCCGGCGTCGGCACCGTCGCCGGAGGGGCCGACCACGTGGGCCAGGCCGCGCACGACGGCGACCGGCAGGGCGCCGGCCTTGCCCTTGACGAGGTCGCCGGCGGCGGCGAGTTCGTCGACGGTGGCCACCACCGTGGCGACGAGCGGGTTGCCGTGGGCGTCGACGTCGCCGCGCAGGTCGTTGGCGACCTGTACGCCGGCCGCGCCGATGGCGAAGTCGGTGACGCCCTTGCGCCAGGGCCGTCCGGCGGTGTCGGTGACGACGACGCCGACGTCGACGCCGAGTGCGTCGCGCAGGCCGTCGCGGATGCGGCGGGCGGAGGCGTCGGGGTCCTCGGGCAGGAGCAGGATCGTTCCCGCGGTGGTGTTGGAGGCGTCGACGCCGGCGGCGGCCATGACGAGACCGAGCCGGTTCTCGACGATGCGCAGGGTGCCGCGGCGGGCGACGAGGCGTACGGTCTCGGCGTCGATGGCGGCCTCGCGGTCGTCGGCGGCGACGATGCGCCCCTCCGCCTTGCTGACGATCTTCGAGGTGACGACGAGGACGTCGCCGTCGGCCAGTCCCGGCAGGTCGTCGGCCGTCGCGGCGGTGGCGATGAGTTTGACCAGGTCGTCGCCGGGGCGTACCTCGGGGATGCCGGGCACCGCCCAGACGCGGTAGGAGGGGAGCGCGGTCATCCGCGCACCTCCTCGGCCAGGGCCAGGGCCGCGCGGGCCATCGCGGCCGTCGCGTCGAGGTCCGTCATCATCAGCGGCACCGCGCGGCAGCGGATGCCGGCGGCCTCGACGTCGGGGACGGCCGCGGTGTCGACGGTGTCGACGAGCCAGCCGTCGAGCAGGTCGGGGCCGTAGTGCCGGGCGACGGCGGCCGCGGTGGATTCCACGCCGACGGCGGCGAGGACCTTGTCGGCCATGCCCCGGACGGGCGCGTCGCCGACGATGGGGGAGAGGCCGACGACGGGGGCGTCCGCACCGGCGACCGCTTCGCGGATGCCCGGCACGCCGAGGATGGTGCCGACGCTGACGACGGGGTTGGAGGGCGGGAGGACGATGACGTCGGCCGCCGCGATCGCCTCCAGCACGCCGGGCGCGGGCTTGGCCTGCTCGGCGCCGACGGGGACGATGGCGTGGGCGGTGACGGAGGCCCGCAGCCGTACCCAGTACTCCTGGAAGTGGACGGCCTTGCGGGCGCCCGGCGCGCCGTCCGGGTCGTCGATCATCACGTGGGTCTCGATGCGGTCGTCGCTCATGGGCAGCAGCCGCACGCCCGGCTGCCACCGTGCGCACAGCGCCTCGGTGACCGCGCTGAGCGGGTAGCCGGCGGCGAGCATCTGGGTGCGGACGATGTGGGTGGCGAAGTCGCGGTCGCCCAGGCCGAACCATTCGGGGCCGACGCCGTAGGCGGCGAGCTCCTCCTTGACGGCGAACGACTCGTCCGCGCGGCCCCAGCCCTGTTCCTCGTGGATGCCGCCGCCGAGGGTGTACATCACGGTGTCGAGGTCGGGGCAGACCTTCAGTCCGAAGAGGTGGATGTCGTCACCGGTGTTGCCGATGACGGTGATGTCTGCGTCGGGGGCTGCTGACTTCAGGCCGCGGAGGAAGCGGGCGCCCCCGATCCCGCCGGCCGGAACCACAATGCGCTGCATGGCTGCAGTCTGTCAGCCGCACGGCCGCCCACTGCAGCGGGCCGCGTCATGACGTGGTGCGGGCGGCGGCGCAGTGCACGGACGGCCGCACGGCGGCGGTGCCGGCGTCGTGCATGGGCATCTCGGTGAGGCCGGGGAAGTAGATGTGCAGGCTGACCGCGGGGTCCAGGGAGTCGTTGACGACCTCGTGCGCGTACCCCGGCGCGAAGACGCGCTGCGCGCCGGCGGTGAGGGTGCGCCGCGCGCCCTGCGCGGTGTGCTCCGTCAGTGCGCCGTGCAGCACGGTGAGCACGCCGGAGGAGGGGCCGTGGTCGTGCAGCCCGCTGCCCTGCCCGGGCACCCAGCTCAGCAGCCACACCTCGTAGCCGGGGCCGGTGTGCAGCCGGTGATACCAGCGGCTGGCGGCGTCGTAGCGCACGAGCGGCGCCCAGGAGGCGGTGTCGGCGGCGATGCGGCGGGCCAGTCCGGCGAACTCGGCGACGGTGGCGGGGTGGGCGGCGGGCGCGGGCATCAGGTGGGGGAGGGCGAGCGGGTCGCCGGCGATCTGGACGTCGCTGTTCATGGGGAGTGGGTTCCTCGGCGGTACGACTGCGCGGGGCAGAGCGATGGCGGTCGCGGGCGCAAGCGCGCAAACGGGCGTGCGCGCACGCGAAGGGAGGGAAGAACGATCAGCTGGGACCGGGACGGGCGTGCGCGGCACGCGCACGGACGGTCACCTCAACAGCTGCGACAGCTGGAACAGCGACAGCGCGCCTGGACAGCACAGCGGGACCCGTACGCGCGGGTCAGGCTGAGGTTCCCCGGGGCGGTGGCCCGAAGGAGCAGGGTCGCTGGCATGCCCTCAAGGAGACCGGCTCCCCGGCTCCGCTGTCAACCGCGCGTCCGTTTTGGCCCGCTTCTTTCACTCGTCCGGTGAGAAAGAGGGGGCAATGGTTTGGGATCCGGGGTGTACGGACACCCGCGGAGCGACGGACCCGTAAATATCGGGTGCAACGGTCCCTGTGCGGGTGGCGTCCTCTTCCGTGAGGCGGGAAGGAAGAGGCGCTGACGAGGCACTTGTGACGAGTGGGAGAACTGTCCACTTGTGTGGTGTTTTGGCAACTTTCCGCTCGCCCTTGGTTCCGCAGAGTGAATAAGGGGCCCGATAGCAGATCCCGGCTTGACTGGCCCGGATCGGCGCACTTGTAATTTCACTCGTGTCGTTCTGCCGCACCTGATGTGCGGCAGCACACGGGGACGCATTGACAGACGAGGGGCGCACATGACCGAGCTGTTCCAGCAACTGCTGGTCGAGGAGGCGGACGAGGAGCTCGGCTGGCAGGAGCGCGCACTGTGCGCTCAGACCGACCCCGAGTCCTTCTTTCCCGAAAAGGGCGGCTCCACGCGCGAGGCCAAAAAAGTATGCCTGGCCTGTGAAGTCCGTTCCGAGTGCCTTGAATACGCTCTGGCCAACGACGAACGCTTCGGAATCTGGGGCGGTTTGTCGGAACGCGAACGCCGCCGCCTCAAGAAGGCAGCGGTCTGAAGACCGGCGTCATGATCTGACCGGATGTCTTGTACGAGCCAGGCGACGCGGACTGACGCAGCGTCGGTCCACGGGAACGAAGGACCCTCGGCCCCACCCGGCCCCACAGCAGGATTCATACCGCACGGTCCGCCCCTCGCAGCCCGCAAGCGAGGGGCGGATCGCTGTCCGCACGGCCCTCGGGGCGCCCGCCCGTACCACTAAGGTGGGCCCGTCCGAGACGCCGCCCGCCCGGGCGGCGCCCTCCCGTGAACCGGGACCGCCCGCGGCCCGGTACGTCCACCGCAGTCTCCATCGAACCGGGGCCCGCACCTGCCATGTTCGACCCCACCATCTCCCCGGCCTTCCCCCGGCACGTCGTCACCGCGGTGCTCGTCGCCCACGACGGCGCCCGCTGGCTGCCCGACGCCCTCGCCGGCCTGCTCGGCCAGGAGCGGCCCGTCCAGCACGTCGTCGCCGCCGACACCGGCAGCACCGACGACTCCCGCCGGCTGCTCGCCGACGCCCTGGGCGCCGAACACGTCCTGCACCTCGCCCGCCGCACCGGCTTCGGCGCCGCCGTCGAGGAGGCCGTGCGCAGCGCCCCCGTCCTCGGCGCCGACGACCTGCCCTACCTCAGGCGCTCCAGCGGCTGGGACCCCGTCGGCCGCACCTGGAGCGAGGACGAGTACGGCGCCGGCCCCACCCGCACCGACCGGTCGGACCTCGAACCCGTCCAGTGGCTGTGGCTGCTGCACGACGACTGCGCCCCCGACCCCGGCGCCCTGCACGAGCTGCTGCGCGTCGCCGACGCCGAGCTCGCCGCCGGCCACCCCACCGCGGTGATCGGCCCCAAACTGCGCAGCTGGTACGACCGCCGGCAGCTGCTGGAGACCGGCGTCTCCATCGCCCGCAGCGGCCGCCGCTGGACCGGACTCGAACGCCGCGAGCAGGACCAGGGCCAGCACGACCAGATCCGCACCGTGCTCGCCGTCTCCACCGCCGGCATGCTGGTGCGCCGCGACGTCTGGCAGGAGCTCGGCGGCTTCGACCCACGCCTGCCCCTCATGCGCGACGACGTCGACCTGTGCTGGCGCGCCCACGCCGCCGGCCACCGGGTGCTCGTCGCCCCCGACGCCGTCCTGCGCCACGCCGAGGCCGCCTCCCGCGAGCGCCGCCCCGTCGACTGCGCCGGCCGCAGGCCGACCACCGCCCACCGCGTCGACAAGGCCGGCGCCGTCCACACCCTGCTGGCCAACACCCGCGGCCCCCTGCTGCCCTACGTCATGATCCGCCTCGTGCTCGGCACCGTGCTGCGCACCCTCGGCTACCTCGTCGGCAAGGCCCCCGGACAGGCCCTCGACGAACTCGCCGGCTTCGCCCGTGTCCTGCTGCGCCCCGGGCGCATCCGGGCCGCGCGCAGACGCCGCGGCGCGCCCCGGGCGGACCCCGCCGAGCTGCGCCCGCTCTTCCCGCCGCCCGGCGCGACCGTCCGGGCCACCGTCGAGCAGCTCGCCGCCGACTTCGGCATCGGCACCCAGGACGCCCACGCCGCCGCCGGCCGGCACGGCGGCTCCACCGAGTCCGGGCCCGGCGGCGACGACGCCGACTACCTGGAGATCGAGCAGTTCGCCCGGCTGCGGCGCCTCGCACGCCGCCCCGCCCCCGTGCTCTTCGCCCTGCTGCTCCTCGTCTCCGCCCTCGCCTGCCGCGGCCTGTTCGGCAGCGGCTCCCTGACCGGCGGCGCCCTGCTGCCCGTACCCGACCACCTCCTGGGCCCCGACGGCCTGTGGGCCGCCTACGCCGACGGCTGGCACCCCGTCGGCACCGGCAGCACCGAGAGCGCACCGCCCTACCTGGCCGTGCTCGCCGCGCTGGCCTCCGTCCTGTTCGGCTCCACGGGCCTGGCCCTGACCCTGCCGCTCCTGTGCTCCGTCCCGCTGGCCGGACTCACCGCCTATGCCGCCTCCCGGCCGCTGACCGACTCGCGGCTGCTGCGCGCCTGGGCCAGTACGGTCTACGCCTTCCTGCCCGCCACCACCGGGGCCCTGGCCACCGGCCGGCTCGGCACCGCCGTCCTGGCCGTCCTGCTGCCGCTGATGGCCCGGGCGGCCGTTGCGGCCGGCGGCCTGCGCGCCCCGGACGCCGCCCCGTCGTGGCGCGCGTCCTGGGCGTACGCCCTCCTGCTCACCGTCACCACCGCCTTCACACCGGTGGTGTGGCCGGTGGCCGTGCTGCTGGGCGCCGGCGTGCTGGTGCTGCACTGCGCGCGCGGCGGCGCCGCCCGGCTCGCGGTGCACGGCCCGCGCCTGCTGGTGGTCGCCGCGACCCCCGTCCTGGCCCTCGCCCCCTGGTCCTTCGGGCTGCTCGTCCACCCGAGCCGGTTCCTCGTCGAAGCAGGCGCGCCCTACGGCCACGGCTCGGCCTCCGCGCTGCAGCTGCTGGCCGGCAACCCCGGGGGCCCCAGGACCTCCGGTGCCCTGCTGCTGGCCGGCGTCGTCCTGGCCGCACTGGCCGCCCTGCTGCGCCGGGACCGGCAGTTCGCCGTCCGCGCCGCGTGGGCCGCGGCCCTGGCCGGCCTGCTGTGCGCGGCCGTCGCCGGCGGCAGCGCCTGGGCCGGGCCCGGCACCCTCCTGTACGGCCTCGCCCTCGTCGCCGCCGCCGTCGTGGGCGCCGAGGGGGCCCGCGAGCGCGTCGCCGCCCGCAGCTTCGGCTGGCGGCAGCCGGTCGCCGGCCTGATCGCCCTGACCGCCGGCGCCGCCCCGCTCGTGGCGGCCGTCGTCTGGACGGCCGACGGCGCCGACGGGCCGCTGCAGCGCCGCGACCCCGTGCAGGTGCCCGCGTTCGTCGCCGAGGAGGCCAGCACCCGCGACCAGGCCCGCACCCTGGTCCTCGGCGGCGGCTCCGGCCGCGTGACGTACGCGCTCGTGCGCGGCGCCGGGCTGCGCATGGGCGACGCCGAGACCGCGGCGGCCGGCCACGACCGGCGGCTGGACGCCGTCGTCGCCGGCCTGGTCGCCGGCTCCGGCGCCGATCAGGCCGGGCGCCTCGGCGACTACGCCGTCGGCTACGTCCTGGTGCGCGACAGCGCCCCGCGCAGCACCGCCCGCGTCCTGGACGCCACCCCCGGCCTGACCCGCATGGGGCAGGAGAACCGCAGCTCCCTGTGGCGCGTCGACCGGCAGGTCGCCCGCGTCACCGTCGTCACCGGCGCCAAGAAGCCCGACGGCAGCCCCGCCACCCCGCCCGCGCCGGTCGCCGCCGGGCCCGTCGAGGCCCACACCACCGTGCCGGCCGGCGGCGACGGGCGCATCCTGCGCGTCGCCGACAAGGCCGCGCCCGGCTGGCAGGCCACGCTCGACGGCCGGCTGCTCAAGCCCGTCACCGTCGACGGCTGGGCGCAGGGCTTCGCGCTGCCCGCCACCGGCGGCCGGCTGGACCTGACCTACCGGACCCCGCCGGCCCGCTCGGTGTGGGTGTGGGCGCAGGGCCTGCTCGCCGTGGTCCTCGTGGTGCTCGCGCTGCCGGGCCGCCGCCGGACCGTCGACGACGACCTGCCGGAGGACGGCGCCGCGGCGGCGGCCGTGCCGGCGCAGTCCGCGCCGGGGGAGGGCCGCCGCGCCCGCCGGCTGCGGGCCGCCGCCGAGGGGGCCGGGCCGGCGATGCCCGAGCAGTCGGGGCCGCCCGCCGCGGAGCCGTACGACGCGTACGCGCCCCACGACGGCGCCCACGACTCCTACAGCGGCTACGGCTACGGCCACGGCGACGCCGCTGCCGATCCGTACGCGGCGGTGCCGCAGCAGCAGGAGTACGGCCACCAGCAGCAGGGGCAGTACGCCGACCCGTACCAGGCCGGCGCGTACGACCCGTACGGCTACGGTCGGCAGCCCTACGACACGACGTACGGCGGGGGCGAGCGAGCCCACCGTGACGGGAGCGAGCAGCAGTGAACCGCACGACCCTTTCCCTGTTCGCCGCCACGGCCGCGCTCGCCGTCGTCACCGGCATCGCCGCCCTCAATCCCCCCTCCGACGGCGGGCGCACCGTCACGAAGTCGGTCGGCCGGCTGCCGGTGCAGCGCTCGACGCTGCTGTGCCCGGCGCCGACCTCCTCGGACGTGGGGCAGACGACGTACACCGCCTTCACCCCGCCCGGGAAGGGCACCGCCGGCAGCCCGGCCGACCTGCTGCCCGCGGCCGGCCCGGCGCACACGGACGCGGGGAAGAACGACGGCAAGGACGGCAAGGACGGCAAGGACGCGAAGGCCAAGGAGCCGAAGGAGTCGAAGGAGTCCAAGGAGTCCAAGGCACCGGCGAAGGAGGACCCGGGCAAGCCCGTGCTCTCCCTCAAGGAAGCCGGCAAGCCGGTGAGCACCACGACGGAGCGCTCCGACGCCCCCGCCCTGCTGGGCACCGCCGACGGTGCCCTCGCCCCCGGCTGGACCGCGCAGCAGACCACCGTCGTCGCCGCAGGCTCCGGCCGCGGACTGCACGGCACCGCCTGCACGCCGCCCGACACCTCCTTCTGGTTCCCGGGGGTGAGCACCGCCAAAGGCCGCCAGGACTACGTGCACCTGACCAACCCCGACGCCTCGCCGGCGGTCGTCGACCTCGAACTGTTCGGGCCGGAGGGCCGGGCCGGGGCCGCATCGGGGGAGGGCGTCACCGTCCCGCCCCACGCCACCGTGCCCGTCCTGCTCTCCACGCTGACCGACACCCCCACCGAGCAGCTGACCCTGCACGTGGCCGCGCGGTCCGGCCGGATCGGGGCGGCGGTGCAGGTCGCCGACGACAAGCTGGGCGGCGACTGGCTGCCGCCGTCCGCCGACGCCGCGCCCGTGGCGGTGCTGCCGGGCGTGCCCGCCGACGCCACCGCGGTACGCCTCGTCGCCTTCGCGCCCGGCAACGACGACGCCGACCTGAGCGTGCGGCTCGCCGGGCCGAGCGGCTCGATCAGCCCGGCCGGGCACGAGGCGCTGCACCTCAAGGCCGGGATGACGACGGCGGTCGAGCTGGGCGACGTCACCCGGGGCGAGGCCGGCTCGCTGGTGCTGACGGGCACCAAGGGCAGCGCCCCGGTCGTCGCCGCCCTGCGGGTGACGCGCGGCAAGGACGACAAGCAGGAGACGGCCTTCATCCCCGCCACGCCGCCCGTCGACGTGCGCGGCACGGTGGCCGACAACCGCCCCGGTGCCGCCACCCTGGCCCTGACCGCACCCGGCCGGGACGCCCAGGTGAAGGTGACCTCCTCGGCGGGCAGCGAGGGCGGCACCGCGGTGTCGAAGACGTACACGGTGAAGGCCGGCACGACCCTCGCCGTCGAGCCGCCGCGGCCCACCGGTGGCAAGGGCGTCTACGCGGTGACGCTCGAGAAGGTCTCCGGCGGCCCGGTGCACGCCTCGCGGATGCTCGCGCTGCCGAAGGACGGCGTCCCGATGTTCACGGTGCAGCCGGTGCGCGACGACCGCTCGACGGTGGCGGTGCCGGAGACCGGGCAGGACCTGTCGGTGCTGACCGGGTGAGCGCCGGCGACGGTGGTCGCCGGTCCGTCCTGGGGTCAGTCCTGGCCGTAGCGCGGGTCGACGGACTCCGGGGCGAGCCCGAGGAGTTCGGCGACCTGCTCGACCACGACCTCGTGGACCAGCAGCGCGCGCTCGTCCCGCGTCTTGGTGCGGATCTCCACCGGACGGCGGTAGACGACGATGCGGTCGGGCTCCCCGCCGCGCGCCGGTACGTACCGGCCCAGCGGCACCGAGTCGCCGTCCAGCAGCGCCTCCAGCGGGTCGCCGGCCCCGGCGTCCTCGCCGGCCGGCACCTCGCGCACCAGGAACTCCACGGACGCCAGCTGCGGCCAGCGCCGCTCCAGCCGCTCGGCCGAGTCCTGGACGAGGTCGACGAAGGCCTCCGCCCTGGTCGCCGACAGCGGCACCTGCGGGGGCGCGATGGGGCCGCGCATGCCGCGTCCGTGGCGGTCGCGGTGGCGCGGTCGCGGTCCGGTCGGGCCGGGGGCACCGCCGGCGGCGGCCGGAGGAGGTACGGGGCTGTCCATCACCCCCGAGGGTATCCGCCGGCCGACCGTCCGTATGCAGCAGCCGCCCATCTCCCGTCATGTCGCCCGATGAGCGATCCGGCCATGTCTGCGATCAAATACAGCCAGCCGCGGGATCGGGGCTCGCATCCCGAATGACACTATGTGTACCTAGTGGTGACGCTTTCCTTGGGCGATTTCTTTGCCGTCGGACATGTGTTCCCCGCCTCCCGAGGGGATCAACCAGGGCCTTCGCCAAGGGCGTCCACAGGACGAACCGGGACGACACGGAGGAGTGAGGTGGGGGTGAGTCGTCGCGGCCCGTTCAAGAGTGCGGTACCGTCCATCGTCGTGAGCCCTGTACGTCGCTGTTCGCGCACCGCGTGCGGCCGCCCGGCCGTCGCGACGCTGACGTACGTCTACGCCGATTCGACCGCCGTCCTCGGCCCGCTCGCCACCTACGCCGAACCCCACTGCTACGACCTGTGCGCCGAGCACTCCGAGCGGCTGACCGCGCCGCGCGGCTGGGAAGTCGTGCGCCTCGCCGTGGACACCGGGGCCGCCCGCCCCAGCAGCGACGACCTGGAGGCCCTCGCCAACGCCGTGCGCGAGGCCGCCCGGCCGCAGGAGCGCGCGGGAGGTGCGGGCTCCGCTCCGGGCGCCGTCGCACCCGGCGGCCGGGGGCCCGACCCGATGGAGGTCGCCCGCCGCGGCCACCTCAGGGTGCTGCGTTCGCCGGACTCCTGACGGCCGGTGACGAGCCGGCGCCCGCGGCGCACGGTCATGCACGACCGGTGACGGCGGGTAGGTTTGTTGTCCCGAACCGGAAGCAGGAGGGGTTGGCTGTGGCTGATCTGTCGCAGATCGTGAAGGCGTACGACGTGCGCGGCGTCGTTCCCGACCAGTGGGACGAGCCCCTGGCCGAGCTCTTCGGCGCCGCCTTCGCCCAGGTCACCGACGCCCGGGCCATCGTCGTCGGGCACGACATGCGCCCCTCGTCGCCCGGCCTCGCCGCCGCCTTCGCCCGCGGCGCCGCCGCCCGCGGCGTGGACGTCACCTCGATCGGGCTCTGCTCGACCGACCAGCTCTACTTCGCCAGCGGCCAACTCGGCCTGCCGGGCGCCATGTTCACCGCCAGCCACAACCCGGCCCAGTACAACGGCATCAAGATGTGCCGCGCCGGCGCCGCCCCCGTCGGCCAGGACACCGGCCTCGCCGAGATCCGCGCGCTGGCCGAGCGCTGGTCCGAGGAGGGCGCCCCCGCGCCCGCCGCCACCCCCGGCACCGTCACCACCCGTGACGTCCTCGCCGACTACGCCGCGCACCTGCGCTCCCTCGTCGGCCTGGAGCGCATCCGCCCGCTGAAGGTCGTCGTCGACGCCGGCAACGGCATGGGCGGCCACACCGTGCCCACCGTCTTCGAGGGCCTGCCGCTCGACCTCGTCCCGATGTACTTCGAGCTCGACGGCACCTTCCCCCACCACGAGGCCAACCCCCTCGACCCCAAGAACATCGTCGACCTGCAGGCCAAGGTCCGCGAGACCGGCGCCGACATCGGCCTCGCCTTCGACGGCGACGCCGACCGCTGCTTCGTCGTCGACGAGCGCGGCGAGCCCGTCTCCCCCTCCGCCATCACCGCCCTGGTCGCCGCCCGCGAGCTGGCCAAGCACCCCGGCGGCACGGTCATCCACAACCTGATCACCTCCCGGTCCGTGCCGGAGGTCGTCGAGGAGCACGGCGGCACCGCCGTCCGCACCCGCGTGGGCCACTCCTTCATCAAGCAGGAGATGGCCCGCACCGGCGCCATCTTCGGCGGCGAGCACTCCGCCCACTACTACTTCCGCGACTTCTGGAACGCCGACACCGGCATGCTGGCCGCCCTTCACGTGCTGGCCGCCCTCGGCGGCCAGGGCGGCACCCTCTCCGCCCTCGTGCACCAGTACGACCGCTACGCCGGCTCCGGCGAGATCAACAGCACCGTCGCCGACCAGGCAGGGCGCACGGCCGCCGTCCGCGCCGCGTACGAGGGCCGCGAGGGCGTCCGCATCGACGAGCTCGACGGCCTGACCGTCGCCACCGACGACTGGTGGTTCAACCTGCGCCCCTCCAACACCGAGCCGCTGCTGCGCCTGAACGTGGAGGCCCGCGACGCCGGGACGGTCGCCCGCCTGCGCGACGAGGTCCTGGAGATCGTCCGCGCGTAGCCGTACGCCGACGCCGGCCCCGGTTTCGGCACGGGGCGGGGTGGGGGAAAGAACACCCACCCGCCCCCCAAGGACTACGCTGACCTCACAGAACCGCACACCACAACCGCTCGCCCCGAAGGGAACCGCCCCATGCCGCTCGAAGCCGGCCTCCTGGAGATCCTCGCCTGCCCGGCGTGCCACGCCCCCCTCCGCGACGAGACCGCCTCCGAGGAGACCCCCGAGCTGGTGTGCGAGGGCCAGGGCTGCGGCCTCGCCTACCCCGTGCGCGACGGCATCCCCGTCCTCCTCGTGGACGAGGCGCGCCGCCCCGCCTGAGTACCGGCCACAGTCCCGCCGTCAGGCGCAGGCATCCCACCCCCACGGCCACCGGAGGCTGATCACACGGTGTTCGACGAGTCGCTCCTCGATGACCCCGACGGCCTCTCCCGTGCGGATCTGCACGGCCTCCTGCGCGGCGCCGCCGAATCCGGCGCCCGCGTCCGCACCGCCGTGCGCAACGCCGTCGAGGCCGGCCTCGCCGACCTGCAGCCGGACGGCCGCCCGCGCGCCGTCCTGGTCGCCGGACCCTGCCCGGCCGCCGAGTCCACCGCGGACCTCTTCGGCGCCCTCGCCGGCGACACCTGCCCGGTCACCCTGATCCGCCCCTCCGGCGTCGCCCCGGCCCCCGGCGCGCTGCGCTGGAACCTCCCCGGCTGGACGGGCCCGCTCGACCTGCTGCTCGTCGCCAGCCCCGACGGCACCGAGCCGGGCCTGGCCGTCCTCCTGGAGCAGGCCTACCGCCGCGGCTGCACCGTCGTCAGCGTCTCCCCGGCCGGCTCCCCGCTGGCCGACGCCACCGCCCAGGTCCGGGGCCTGGCGGTGCCGCTGACCACCACCCCGTACGAGAGCACCATGGCCGGCGGCTCGGCCGACGAGGCGCCGCCCGTCCTGCCCAGCGGGCCCGGCACCCTGTGGTCGCTGCTCACCCCGCTGCTCTCGCTCGCCGACCGCATCGGCCTGGCGGAGGCCCCGCCCGCCGCCCTCGACGCGCTCGCCGACCGGCTCGACCAGATCGCCGAGCGCTGCGGCCCGGCCATCGCCACGTACAGCAACCCGGCCAAGACACTGGCCGCCGAGCTCGCCGACACGCTGCCGCTGATCTGGACGGAGGGCGAGCTCGCCGCCGCGGCCGGGCGCCGCTTCGCCACCGTCCTCGCCGCCCTCGCCGGCCGCCCCGCGCTGGCCGCCGAGCTGCCCGAGGCGCTGACCGCCCACGGCACCCTGCTGTCCGGCGACTTCGCCGCCGGGGCCGACCCGGAGGACTTCTTCCGCGACCGCGTCGAGGAGCCGGAGGCGCTGCACGCCCGCGTCTTCCTCGTCCGGGAGCGCACCCCCGCCGTCACCTCGCCCGCGCCCGCCGCCCGCGAGCTCGCCCTGCACCGCGACACGCCCGTCAGCGAGCTGGAGGCCGGGGAGGGCAGCCCGCTGGAGACCGCCGCCGAACTGCTGGCCATCACCGATTTCGCCGCCGTCTACCTGGCGCTCGCCTCGACGCCGTAGGGCTCGTCAGCCGTCGCACGTCGTGGTCGGCCGTCGCACGTCGCCGGCGAAGCCACAACCGAAGCCGAAGCCGCAGTCGAAGCCACAACCGAAGCCGAAGCCGCAGTCGAAGCCGCAGTCGCCCGAGAACAGGAAGCCCCCCAGCCCCGAGCCTGGAGCAGGAACCGCCCCATGGACCGCCTCGTCAATACCGTGCGCCCCTACGCCTGGGGTTCGACCACCGCGATCCCCGAGCTGCTCGGCGTCCCGCCCACCGGCGAGCCGCAGGCCGAGCTGTGGCTGGGCGCGCACCCGGGCGCCCCGTCCCACGTCGACCGCGGCGCGGGTCCCGTCGCCCTGAGCGACGTCGTCGCCGCCGACCCCGAGGGCGAGCTCGGCCCGGACGCCGTGGCCCGCTTCGGCCCCCGGCTGCCGTTCCTGATGAAGGTGCTGGCCGCGGCCGACCCGCTCTCCCTGCAGGTGCACCCGAACCCCGCGCAGGCCCGGGCCGGGCACGCCGAGGAGGAGGCCCTCGGCATCCCCGTCGACGCCCCCCACCGCAACTACAAGGACGCCCACCACAAGCCCGAGCTCATCTGTGCCCTCACCCCCTTCGAGGGCCTGTGCGGCTTCCGCACCCCGGACGCCACCGCCGAGCTGCTGGCCGCCCTGGAGGTCGACTCCCTCAAGCCGTACGTCGACCTGCTGCACGCCCACCCCGAGGAGGCCGCCCTGCGCGAGGTCCTCACCGCGGTGCTGCGCGCCGACCGCGCGGCCATGGCCGACACCGTGCACCAGGCGGCGGCCGCCGCCGAGCGGCTCGCCGGGCACAGCGGCCCGCACCGCGGCGCCTACGCGGCCTACGCCTCCGTCGCCCGGCACTTCCCCGGCGACCCGGGCGTGATCGCCGCCATGCTCCTCAACCACGTCGTCCTGCAGCCCGGCGAGGCCCTCTACCTGGACGCCGGCGTCCCGCACGCCTACCTCAAGGGCGTCGGCGTGGAGATCATGGCCAGCTCCGACAACGTCCTGCGCTGCGGCCTGACCCCCAAGCACGTGGACGTGCCCGAGCTGCTGCGCGTGGTCCGCTTCGAGGCCGGTGCGCCCGGCGTCCTGCGGCCCGAGGCCGACGCCGACGGGACGGAGGAGTACGTGACGCCCGCCGGGGAGTTCGCCCTCTGCCGCCACGCCCTGGCCCCGGACGCCGCCCCCCGCCCCTTGGCCGGCACCGGCGGTCCGCAGATCCTGCTCTGCACGGCGGGCACGGCCTTCCTGCGCGCCCCGGACGGCGGCGAGCTGACCCTCGTCCGCGGCCAGTCGGCCTACGTACGCGCCGGCGAGCGCGTGGAACTCGGCGGCGACGGAATCGTCTTCCGCGCCACGGTCGGCCGGGCGGCCTGAGCCGCACGGCACGGCGGACGGATCCTCGACGGATCCCACGGATCTCACGAATCGAAAGGTACGAAGCACACCCATGAGCGCATCGGGCGGAACCAGGGCCATCGTGGCCGCGCTGGGCGCGAACCTGGCCATTGCGGTCGCGAAGTTCGTCGCCTTCGCCTTCAGCGGGTCCTCGTCGATGCTCGCCGAGGGCGTGCACTCGGTCGCCGACTCCGGCAACCAGGCACTGCTGCTGGTCGGCGGCCGCAAGGCGCGCCGCAAGGCCAGCGAGGAGCACCCCTTCGGCTACGGGCGCGAGCGCTACATCTACGGCTTCCTCGTCTCCATCGTGCTCTTCACCATCGGCGGCGTCTTCGCGCTGTACGAGGGGTACGAGAAGATCAAGGAACCGCACCCGCTCGAGCACTGGTACTGGCCGGTGGGCGTGCTGATCTTCGCCGTCGTCGCCGAGGGCTTCTCCTTCCGCACGGCGATCAAGGAGTCGAACGAACTGCGCGGCAAGCAGTCCTGGCGCTCCTTCGTCCGCACCGCCAAGGCCCCCGAGCTGCCCGTGGTCCTCCTGGAGGACTTCGGCGCCCTCGTCGGCCTCGTGCTCGCCCTCGGCGGCGTCTGCCTGACCATCGCCACCGGCGACAGCGTCTGGGACGGCATCGGCACCCTGTGCATCGGCGCCCTGCTGGTCCTGATCGCGCTGGTCCTGGCCGCGGAGACCAAGTCCCTGCTGCTGGGCGAGGCCGCAGGCCCCGACCAGGTCGCCGCGATCCGCGCCGCCGCCGTCGACGGCACGACCGTCACCCGCGTCATCCACATGCGCACCCTGCACCTGGGGCCGGAGGAACTCCTGGTCGCCGCCAAGATCGCCGTCCCGGCGGAGGACACGGCCGCCCAGGTGGCCCGGGCCATCGACGCGGCCGAGGCCCGCATCCGCGAGGCCGTACCCATCGCCCGGGTCATCTACCTGGAACCCGACATCTACAGCGAGACCGCCGCGGCAGCAGGCGAGGACCCGGCAACAACCCCGGGCGGCCCGGGCCGCTGACCCCTGGAGCGCCCCGTCAGGGGCGCGGGGAACTGCGCGACAAGCCACGACGCGCCTGCAGGTCCCGAGGTCGCCCTTCGGCTGCGGGCCGTCGTGGCCGATCGCGCAGTTCCCCGCGCCCCTGGCGGGGCGCCGTGGCGGCCGAGCCGCACCGCCGCGGGCCGTACCGCGCCGGTACGGGAGCCGCCGCGCACCGCGGCAGCCGCCGCGCACCGGCTCCGCACCGCGGCAGTCGTCAGTGGACCTCGGTCAGGACGCGCAGGATCGCCTCGACGTCCGCGGCTGCCAGCAGCCGCTCGCGGAAGTCGGGGTCCAGCAGGCGCTGTGCCAGCTTCGCGAGGATGCGCAGGTGTTCGTCCGCCGCGTCCCCGTCCGGTACCGCGATCATGAAGACGAGGCGGGCCCGGGTGCCGTCCATCGAGCCCCATTCGATGCCCTGCGGGGAGCGCCCGAAGGCGACGACCGGGGCGGTCACCGCCGAGGTTTTCGCGTGGGGGACGGCGATCTCCTCGCCCAGGCCCGTCGTGCCGACCTCCTCGCGGGCCCGCACCGCACGGATCAGCTCCTCGGTGTCGCGCACGGCGCCGCTCGCCGCGAGCAGGCCGGCGAGCTCGCGAATGGCCTCCTCCTTGCTGCTCGCGGCGAGCTCGGGGCGCACGGTGCGGCCGGTGAGGTGGCCGGAGAGCACCTCGGGCGGGGCCGGCCCGCGCTTCGTCACCGGCGCTGTCGCCGGCCGCGCGGGCCCCCTCTCGACCGGGCGTGCCCCGCCCACGGCCAGCAGCGTGACGGTGACCAGCGCCGTCACCACCGTGCCGACGGCGATCGCGACGAAGAACATCGCCACTCCGTCGACCGCGCCGAGCAGCGCGACGATCGGGCCGCCGTGCGGCACCCGATCCGCCACCGTGGCCAGCCCCGCCACGGCCCCGGCCACCGCGCCGCCGGCCATGTTGGCCGGGATCACCCGGGCCGGGCGGGCCGCGGCGAAGGGGATCGCGCCCTCGGTGATGCCGAAGAAGCCCATGAACAGGGCGGCGAGCCCCGCCTCCCGCTCCTGCTCGGTGTACAGCCCGCGCCGCAGCAGCGTCGCGAGCCCCTGCCCCAGCGGCGGCACCGGGATCGCCGCCGCGCACATGCCCATCACGTGGGGGTTGGCGGAGACCAGCCCGGCGCCGAAGAGGAAGGCCGTCTTGTTGACGGGACCGCCCATGTCGAAGGCGATCATCAGGCCCAGCACGGCGCCGAGCAGCGCGGCGCTCGTCCCGGTCAGCCCGCCCAGCCAGGCGGTCAGGTGCTCGAAGAGCCAGGCGATGGGACGGCCGAGCACGTAGACGAAGAACAGTCCGAGGACGGACGTCGCCACCACCGGGATCACGATGATCGGCATGACGGGGCGGACGAACCTCGGCACCCTGATCTTCTTGATCCACAGGACCAGGTAGCCGGCGAGGAAGCCCGTCACGATGGCCCCGATGAAGCCAGCCCCCGATTTCGACCCGTACAGGGCGCCGGTGTTGGCGATCCAGCCGCCGACCATGCCGGGTGCCAGGGCCGGGCGGTCGGCGATGGCGTACGCGATGTAGCCGGAGAGCACCGGCACCATCAGGGTGAAGCCGATGGCCCCGATGTCGTTGACGTGCTTCCAGAAGGAACCGGCGGGGATCACCAGTCCGCCGTCGGGCCGTGGCTGCCCGCCCAGCGCCAGCGACACCGCGATCAGCAGACCGCCGACGACGACGAACGGGATCATGTACGAGACGCCGTTCATCAGCGCCCGGTAGACCACCGCCCGGGCCCGCCCGCCCCGGCCCGGCGCCCGCTCGGGCCCCGGTACCGCCCCGCCGGCGGCTGCGGGCGCGTACACCGGGGCGTGCTGGACGCGCTCGATCAGCTGCTCGGGGTGGTGGATGCCCTCCGCCACCCCGACCGTCAGCACCCGTTTGCCGGCGAACCGGGCGGGGTCCACCTCCTTGTCGGCCGCGATGATGACGCCGTCCGCGCGCCTGACATCGTTGTCCGACAGAACGTTCTCGTCCCCGATCGAGCCCTGTGTCTCCACCTTCATCTCGTGGCCGAGCGCCTCCGCCGCCTGGACCAGCTTCTCCGCCGCCATGTACGTGTGGGCGATGCCCGTCGGGCAGGCGGTCACGGCGATCAGCCGCAGCCGCCGCCCCGGTGACGTCACGTGGATCTCCTCACCTGGTTCTCCTCACCTGGATCTCCTCGCTCCGGTCCTCGCTCCACGCATCCTGCAACACCCGGCTGCCACAAGGGAGGCAGTCGTCGCGCGCGTCCGGAAGCCGCCCCGAAGGGGCTGGGGCCCGGCAGGGGTCCCGGTGTAGATTCGTGCCAGAGCCAGACGTCGCTGCTGATGGCGGTCGGGCGGTCCGTACGCCGGACCGGCCGAGGGAGAGAGGGCCTCCGACGGACTGGGCTGCGGCCGGGTGACAGCACGGGTGTCGTTACCGTGCTGAGCGACCGCATGCACAGCCGTACGTACCCACTCCGCTCGCCCCTCAGGAGGAGCAGCCGTATGACTACGACCACCGGCCAGGACTTCAAGGTCGCCGACCTGTCGCTGGCGGCTTTCGGTCGCAAGGAGATCACCCTCGCCGAGCACGAGATGCCCGGCCTGATGGCGATCCGCAAGGAGTACGCGGCGGCGCAGCCCCTCAAGGGCGCCCGCATCACCGGCTCGCTGCACATGACCGTGCAGACGGCCGTCCTCATCGAGACCCTCGTCGCCCTCGGCGCCCGCGTGCGCTGGGCGTCCTGCAACATCTTCTCCACCCAGGACCACGCGGCCGCCGCCGTCGCCGTCGGCCCGAACGGCACCCCCGAGGACCCGCAGGGCGTGCCCGTCTTCGCCTGGAAGGGCGAGACGCTGGAGGAGTACTGGTGGTGCACCGAGCAGGCGCTGACCTGGCCGGACGCCGCCACCGGCGGCCCCAACATGATCCTCGACGACGGTGGTGACGCCACCCTGCTCGTCCACAAGGGCGTCGAGTTCGAAAAGGGCGGCGCCGTGCCGGACCCGGCCTCCGCCGACAGCGAGGAGTACGCCCAGATCCTCACGCTGCTGCGCCGCACCCTCTCCGAGAACCCGCAGAAGTGGACGCAGCTGGCGTCCGAGATCCGCGGTGTCACCGAGGAGACCACCACGGGTGTCCACCGCCTGTACGAGATGCACCAGGCCGGCACCCTGCTCTTCCCCGCGATCAACGTCAACGACGCGGTCACCAAGTCGAAGTTCGACAACAAGTACGGCTGCCGCCACTCCCTCGTCGACGGCATCAACCGCGCCACCGACGTCCTGATCGGCGGCAAGGTCGCGGTCGTCTGCGGCTACGGCGACGTCGGCAAGGGCTGCGCCGAGTCCCTGCGGGGCCAGGGCGCCCGCGTCATCGTCACCGAGATCGACCCGATCTGCGCCCTGCAGGCCGCGATGGACGGCTACCAGGTCACCACCCTGGACGAGGTCGTCGAGACCGCCGACATCTTCATCACCACGACCGGCAACAAGGACATCATCATGGCCTCGGACATGGCCAAGATGAAGCACCAGGCCATCGTCGGCAACATCGGCCACTTCGACAACGAGATCGACATGGCCGGCCTCGCCAAGATCCCCGGCATCGTCAAGGACGAGGTCAAGCCCCAGGTCCACACCTGGACCTTCCCCGACGGCAAGACCCTCATCGTGCTGTCCGAGGGCCGCCTGCTGAACCTGGGCAACGCGACCGGCCACCCGTCCTTCGTGATGTCCAACTCCTTCGCGGACCAGACCCTGGCCCAGATCGAGCTCTTCACCAAGCCCGAGTCCTACCCGACCGACGTCTACGTCCTGCCCAAGCACCTGGACGAGAAGGTCGCCCGCCTCCACCTGGACGCCCTCGGCGTCAAGCTGACCACGCTCCGCCCGGAGCAGGCGGCGTACATCGGCGTCAAGGTCGAGGGCCCGTACAAGCCCGACCACTACCGCTACTGAGCTCCCCAGCAGGAGCAGCAGCCGGTAGACAACGAATGATCCGAAGGCCAGGCCCCCGTCCTCCCGGCGGGGGCCTGCGCCGTTCGCACCAAGGACCCCACCATGCCCCGCGGCCGCTACTCCCTGTACGACACCCACGATCACTCCCCCCTCGGTGACGAGCACTTCCAGTGCGCGACCGGCCCCACCGGCTGGCGCTACGTCTCGCAGCTGACCACCCCGTCCGGCGCCCCCGCCGGCGCCGTGGACCTCGCCATCGACGATCTCGGCCGCCCCATCCGCCTGCAGCTCAAGGCCGGGGACTGGCAGGTGCGCGGTGCCGCCCTCGACGGCGTGACCTGGGTCCGCACCGACCCGACCGGTGAACACGCCACCGAGGGCAACGTCCGCGCCCATGCCTTCACCGGCGCGTCCCCCGCCTTCTACGTCGCCGTCGCCCGCCTCCTGCGCCTGGCCCCGGGCGACGCCCCCGTACGCGTACGGCTCGTCGACTTCACACCCCCCGTGCTCGCCCCCCTCACCGTGGACCAGTCCTGGGCCCTGGTCGCCAGGACAGCACACCCCACCGACAACGGGTCCCTGGACGTGGACGAGTACCAGGTCAGCGCCCTCGACACGGGGGAGCGGCACACCGTCCACCTCGCCGGCGACGTCGTCCTGTCGGCCCCCGGCGTCGAACTGGAGGAACTGGAGAACCCGCCATCGGTCTTCGGCACCCGTGAGACCTGATAGTCTTCTCTCCTCCCCGCAAACCCGTTGACACGGGCCGAGGGGGGAGGTAGATTCGAACGGTTGCGAGGGGAACCTGGTTTGGACCAGGGGCTCCGCAACGGTTAGTATCTGACCAGCTTCGGCCAGTGAACATCGATGAATATCGATTCATTCATAGCGAAGCAACCCCGACTCTTTCGGAAGAAAAAGCCGACGAACGTCGCGCCGAAAACTTCTGATAAAGTCGGAACCCCGCTCCGACAGGGAGCCGGAAACGAATTCCGAACCGGAAACGGAACGGAAAA
>NZ_BAAJPZ010000015.1:0-164019 GCF_057552455.1 Streptomyces sp. PKA51 | reverse complement strand
AATTTTTCAAAAAGCTTCGATCTGTGAACCAAGGTTCACAGATCGGAGCTTTTTTGTTTTCGCCTGGTTAACGTCTCCCGGGCACGCTCCGCGCCATGGGGACTGGGACAGCAGCTCAGCTGGCGGCCGCGGGGATCGGCCCGGGGGACGAGGTCATCGTCCCGTCGTTCGTGACCACTACCGAGGCCGCCGAGGCCGTTCGGCGTACCGGGGCGATACCGGTCTTCGTGGACATCGACCCCGTCAGCCTCTGTCTCGACCCGGCCGCCGTCGCCGACGCCGTGACCACCCGTACGGCCGCCGTCGTCGCCGCCGAACTCTTCGGGCACTCCGCCGACCTGACCGCTCTGCAGCTCATCGCCGCCGACAACGCTCTCGCCCTCGTCACCACCACCGACCCGCCGCTCGCGCATGCGCCCTCGCCCTGCGAGATCGCCCGCCGGCAGGCCGGCGCCGCCTATCTCGGTGCACGGCTGACCGGAGTCGTGACGCCGTCTGTGGCTCCGGGTGCCGTGCACGAGTACCACGAGTACGTCGTGCGCGTGCCCGGTAACGGGCGGCCCGACAGGGACGCGTTCGCCCGGGCGCTGCGGGCGCGCGGGGTGCGGTGCCGGGTGCCCGTACCGACGCCCGTCCACCGACTTCCGCTGTTCCGCGCCGAATTGTGGCTGCCGGAGACGGAGCGGGCCGCCGGCGAATGCCTGGCGCTGCCGCTGGAAGGGGAGATGTCGCGGCGGGAGCTGCAGCGGATCGTCTCCGCCGCCAATGCGCTCGGCGGGCTGCTCCCTGCTGCTGCCTGACGGCAGCAGCAGGCGGATCGCGTGGTCAAAAGCCCGTACGAACATGGGGTATGCTTTTCTCGTCGACAGGGGGAAACCCCGGAAGACGGCGACAAGCCCCAATAGCTCAGTCGGCAGAGCGTCTCCATGGTAAGGAGAAGGTCAACGGTTCGATTCCGTTTTGGGGCTCCGAAGAAGAAGGCCCCCGCCATTCGGCGGGGGCCTTCTTCGTATGCTCCCCTACTCCTGACGCTTACTCCTGACGCTCCGGCACGCGCATCGCGAGGATGGCCATGTCGTCCGAGGCCGGTTCGGCAGCGAAGCGTTCGACCGCGCGCAGCACGCGTGCCGCCACCGCGCCCGCCGTCAGGCCGGTGCAGGTCGTCAGGACCTCCGTGAGGCCGTCGTCGCCCAGCATGCGGGTGCCCTCGCGGCGCTCGGTGACCCCGTCCGTCACGCACAGCAGGACGTCCCCGGGATCGAGGGTGACCGTCTGCTCGTACAGCTCCAGGTCCTCCATGACGCCCAGCAGCGGCTGCGGGTCGGCGGCGGCCTCGACCGTGCCGTCCTGGCGCAGGCGCAGCGGCAGCGGGTGGCCGGCGCAGACGACCTTGAGGACCGCGCTGCCGTCCTCCTGCGGCCACAGCTCGCCGTAGAGAAGGGTGAGGAAGCGGCTGCGGGCCCCCTCGTCCAGGATGGCGGCGTTGAGACGCTCCAGGACGGCGGGGCCGCCGAAGCCCTCGCGGGCGAGCAGGCGCAGGGCGTGCCGGGCCAGGCCGGTGACGGCGGCGGCCTCCGGGCCGGTGCCGCACACGTCGCCGATGGCGAAGCCGTAGGCGCCGTCGCGGATGGGGAACAGGTCGTAGAAGTCGCCGCCGACCTCGTTGCCCTCGCCGGCCGCGCGGTAGATGACCTCGACCTCGACGCCGGGGACCTGGAGGAGCTCGGGCGGCAGCAGGCTGCGCTGGAGGCTCTGGCTGATGGCGGTGCGCTCGCTGTAGAGGCGGGCGTTGTCGAGGGCGAGGGCGGCGCGGCGGGAGAGGTCCTCGGCGAGTTCGAGGATCTCCTGGCGGAAGTGGTCGTCGGTGGGCTTGCCGAGGGTGAGCATGCCGATGACGCGGTTGCGGGCCACCAGCGGCAGGACGACGGTCTCGCCGCCGACCGCGGCCGCGGTGGCCAGGGACGGGCCGGGGCCGGGGATGTGGCCGGTGGAGTCGGCGAGGCCCAGGCTGCGCAGGGAGGTGCGCAGGGCGGCGGAGTGGGCGGCCTCGGTGGGGGCCGTCCACACGCGGGCGCCGGGGGTGGGCACGGGGTCCGGGGGCGCGATCTTGGACAGCAGGGCCTTGAGGCCGTCGATGCGGTCCTCGTCCTCGTGCAGGACGTAGGACAGCTCGGGCTCGGAGCTCTGGTCGGCGATGGTGTAGACGGCGCACCAGGTGGCGAGGGTGGGCACGGTCATCTGGGCCATCAGTGCCAGCGTCTGGTCGCGGTCGAGGGTGCCGGCGAGCAGGTCGGAGGCTTCGACGAGGAAGGACAGCGAGCCGCGGCGCAGGCGTTCGAGCTCGCCGAGGCGGGCGGATTCGACGGCGAGGGCGATGCGGTCGGCGGCGAACTGCAGGCGCAGGGCCTCCTCGTTGCCGTAGCGGCGCGGGGCCTCGGCCGCCACGCCGAGCGAGCCGGTGAGGCGGCCCTCCACCTTGAGCGGGACGGTGACGACGGAGCGCATGCCGGTGTCGGCCAGGAGGGGGACGGCGCCGGGCACGGCGCTGAGGTCGTCGTGGACGGCGGGCATGCGGGCGGAGCCGTAGCGTCCGGTGCCGGCCTCGACGGGGACGCGGGCGAAGCGCTGGCGGGTGGAGGGCAGCCCGGTGGAGGCGCGCACCTCCAGCTCGGTCTCGTCGTCGGTGGCGAGCAGGAGATAGGCGGAGTCGCCGTCGAGCATGTCGCGGGCGCGTTCGACCGTGCGCTGCAGCAGGCCGTCGAGGTCGTCGGGGGCGGGGGAGCCGATGAAGACCTCGAAGGGGTCGGTGCTGCCGCGCTCGCTGCCGGAGGTGTCGGTGGCGCTGCTGCGCAGCGGGCTCTGCAGGACGGCGCGCTCGTCGTCCCGTACGAGCAGGCAGACCGTCGAGGGGGCGCCCATGGTGTCGCGGACGCGCAGGTGGGAGGCGTAGACGGGGATGATGCGGCCGTCGGCGCCCCTTATGCCGTACGAGCCCTCCCAGCGGGACAGGCGCAGGGCCTCCTCGATGCCGGTGGAGGTGCCGGGGGTGTGCGGCCAGGCGGCGAGGTCGGCCAGGGGCCGGCCGAGGACCTGCTTGGCGGGGAAGCCGAAGAGCTCGTGGGCGTCGTCGTTCCAGGCGCAGATGGCGCCGCTGCCGTCGATCTGGACGACGGCGACGCGCACCCGGGTCTCGGCGACGGGCAGGGCCTCGGTGGGCAGGGCGGGGCCGGCGGAGCGGGTGCCGGCGGGGCGGTCGGCGAGGTCGAGGCAGAACCAGACGGTCTTGCGGGCGGCCGTGTACTCCACGCCCCAGCGGGCGGCGATGGCGGAGCACAGCAGCAGGCCGCGGCCGCCCTCGCGGTCGAGACCGCCGGTGGCGCGGCGCGGGGTGTGCACCGGCAGCTCGCGCTCGGGGTAGCGGTCGGAGACCTCGACGCGCACGCCGCCGTCGCTGCGGATGCACTGGACCTCGGCGGCGGTGCCGGCGTGGACGACGGCGTTGGTGACGAGCTCGCTGGTCAGCACGACGGCGTCGTCGATGACGTCGGGGAAGCCCCAGCCCTGGAGGGTGTCGCGGACGAAGGCCCGCGCGGCGGCGACGGAGCGTCCGACCGGCTCGAAGGTGGCGGCTGCCCGCGCGGTGATCACAGGTCTCCTCGTGTTCCTCTCGGCGATCTGCTCACGCATGTGCAGCGCCCCTCCATTGCCCGGCCGGATGCCAGGTTACTTACCTCCGCCGGGTGCGCGGATGCCGGTGCACAGGGATTCCACACTTGGGAGTGCCGGTGCACCGTGTGCGATGCTGCCGACTGTTATGGCCTGGCCGGGCTGGGGTGAAACACTGTGCAGCCCGGAAAGGGAAAGCCCGACGAGGATGATCGAACCTGCGGGAGGGACACGGTGGAGTCTGGCGCGGCGGCGCGGGCTGCAAGCACGCGCGCGAAGGGCGGACGGTCCCGTTCCAATGGGACGACCGAGGTGGACACCGCCTCCCTGAACCGGCTGCTCGCGGCCCTGGAGGCGATGCGGGACGGCAACTTCCGCAAGCGCCTGACGGTGACCGGCGACGGGGTGACGGCGCAGATCGCGGCGGTCTTCAACGAGGTGGCCGACCGCAATCTGCAGCTGACCGGGGAGCTGGCGCGGGTGCGCCGGGTGGTCGGCCGGGAGGGCCGGCTGACCGAGCGGCTGGAGACGGGTGTCTGCGAGGGCGCCTGGGCGTCGGCGATCGACGCGGCGAACGCGCTGGTCGACGACCTGGTGCGGCCGGTGTCGGAGGTGGGCCGGGTGCTGTCGGCGGTGGCCGACGGCGACCTGGAGCAGCGGATGGACCTGCGCTCGGCGGGCCCGGACGGCGCGGCGCACCCGCTGCGGGGCGAGTTCCTCAAGGTGGGGCGCACGGTCAACGGGCTGGTGGACCAGCTGTCGGCGTTCACCGACGAGGTGACGCGGGTGGCCAGCGAGGTGGGTACCGAGGGCAAGCTCGGCGGGCAGGCCCGGGTGCGCGGTATGTCCGGTTCCTGGAAGGATCTGACGGACTCCGTCAACACGATGGCCTCGCGACTGACCGCCCAGGTGCGTGATATCGCGCTGGTGACGACGGCCGTCGCCAAGGGGGACCTCTCCCGCAAGGTCACCGTCCACGTGGCGGGCGAGATGCTGGAGCTGAAGAACACCGTCAACACGATGGTGGACCAGCTCTCCTCCTTCGCCTCCGAGGTCACCCGGGTGGCCCGGGAGGTCGGTACGGAGGGCGAGCTGGGCGGCCAGGCGCAGGTGCCGGGCGTGGCCGGCGTCTGGAAGGACCTCACCGACTCGGTCAACCTCATGGCCGGCAATCTGACGGCCCAGGTGCGCGGCATCGCCCAGGTGACCACGGCCGTGGCCAACGGCGACCTGTCGCAGAAGGTCACGGTGAGCGCGCGCGGCGAGATCGCGCAGCTCGCAGAGACGATCAACCAGATGACGGAGACGCTGCGCACCTTCGCCGACGAGGTCACCCGGGTGGCCAACGAGGTGGGCGCGGAGGGTCTGCTGGGTGGTCAGGCGCAGGTGCCGGGTGCGGCGGGCACCTGGAAGGACCTCACCGACTCGGTCAACACCGCCTTCCGCAACCTCACCGGTCAGGTGCGCGACATCGCGCAGGTGACGACGGCGGTCGCCAACGGCGATCTGGGCCAGAAGGTGACGGTCGACGTCTCCGGCGAGATGCTGGAGCTGAAGAACACCGTCAACACGATGGTCGACCAGCTGTCCTCCTTCGCCTCCGAGGTCACGCGCGTGGCCCGGGAGATCGGGGTCGAGGGCGAACTCGGCGGTCAGGCGCAGGTGCCGGGTGCGGCGGGTACGTGGAAGGACCTCACCGACTCGGTCAACACGGCCTGGCGCAACCTCACCGGCCAGGTGCGCAACATCGCGCAGGTGACGACGGCCGTCGCCAACGGCGACCTCTCGCAGAAGGTGACGGTCGACGTCTCCGGCGAGATGCTGCAGCTGAAGAACACCGTCAACACCATGGTGGACCAGCTGTCCTCCTTCGCCGACCAGGTCACGCGCATGGCGCGGGACGTCGGCACCGAGGGCCGGCTCGGCGGCCAGGCCCGGGTGGACGGGGTGAGCGGCACCTGGAAGGAGCTCACCGACTCCGTCAACTTCATGGCCGGCAACCTCACCTCGCAGGTGCGTCAGATCGCCCAGGTCACGACGGCGGTGGCGCGTGGTGACCTGTCGCAGAAGATCGACGTGGACGCGCGCGGCGAGATCCTGGAGCTGAAGAACACCATCAACACGATGGTCGACCAGCTCTCCTCGTTCGCCGACCAGGTCACGCGGGTGGCCCGCGAAGTGGGCACGGAGGGCCGCCTCGGCGGTCAGGCGCAGGTGCCCGGCGTCGCCGGCGTCTGGCGGGACCTGACGGACTCGGTCAACGGCATGGCCGAGAACCTCACCGCCCAGGTGCGCAACATCGCGCAGGTCGCCACCGCGGTGGCGCGCGGTGACCTGTCGCAGAAGATCGACGTGGATGCGCGCGGCGAGATCCTGGAGCTGAAGAACACCCTCAACACGATGGTGGACCAGCTGCAGTCGTTCGCCGAGCAGGTCACGCGGGTCGCGCGCGAGGTCGGCACCGAGGGCATCCTCGGCGGCCAGGCCGAGGTGCAGGGTGTCTCGGGCACCTGGAAGGACCTGACGCAGTCGGTCAACTTCATGGCCAACAACCTCACGAGCCAGGTCCGCAACATCGCCGAGGTGACGACGGCGGTCGCCAAGGGCGACCTGTCCAAGAAGATCACCGTCGACGCCAAGGGCGAGATCCTCGAACTGGTCACGACCGTGAACACGATGGTCGACCAGCTCTCGGACTTCGCCGAGCAGGTCACGCGGGTCGCGCGCGAGGTCGGCACCGAGGGCATCCTCGGCGGCCAGGCCCGGGTGCGGGACGTGACCGGCATCTGGAAGGACCTCACCGACAACGTCAACCTGATGGCCACCAACCTGACCACCCAGGTGCGCAACATCTCGCAGGTCGCGGGGGCGGTGGCCAACGGTGACCTCACCAAGAAGATCACGGTCGAGGCGCGCGGCGAGGTCGCGCAGCTCGCCGACACCGTCAACACGATGGTGACGACGCTGTCGTCGTTCGCGGACGAGGTCACGCGCGTGGCGCGCGAGGTCGGCACCGACGGCATCCTCGGCGGCCAGGCCCGGGTGCCCGGCGTCTCGGGCACCTGGAAGGACCTCACCGAGTCCGTGAACTCGATGGCGTCCAACCTCACCGGCCAGGTGCGCAACATCGCGATGGTCACCACCGCCATCGCCCAGGGCGACCTGACCAAGAAGATCGACATCGATGCGCGGGGCGAGATCCTGCAGCTGAAGACGACCATCAACACGATGGTCGACCAGCTGTCCTCCTTCGCCGAGCAGGTCACACGGGTGGCCCGCGAGGTGGGTACGGAGGGCCAGCTGGGCGGTCAGGCCCGGGTGCGGGACGTCGACGGCACCTGGCGCGACCTGACCGAGTCCGTCAACGAGATGGCCGGCAACCTCACCCGGCAGGTGCGCGCGATCGCCGAGGTGGCCACCGCGGTGACCCGCGGTGACCTCAACCTGAAGATCGAGGTCGATGCGGCCGGCGAGATCCTGGAGCTCCAGGACAACATCAACACGATGATCGCCAACCTGCGCGAGACCACCCTGGCCAACAAGGAGCAGGACTGGCTCAAGGGCAACCTCGCCCGTATCTCCGGCCTCATGCAGGGCCGTCGCGACCTGGAGGACGTCGCCGGGCTCATCATGAGCGAGCTGACCCCCGTGGTCTCCGCGCAGCACGGCGCCTTCTTCCTGGCCATGGCCACCGGTGCGCAGGAGGGCGAGAGCGCCGAGGACGCGTACGAGCTGCGGATGCTCGGTTCGTACGGCTACTCGATGGGCTCGATGCCCACGTCCTTCCGGCCGGGCGAGTCGCTCATCGGCACGGCGGCCAAGGAGAAGCGCACGATCCTGGTGGAGAACGTGCCGCCGGGCTATCTCAAGATCGCCTCCGGTCTGGGCGAGGCGCCGCCGGCCCATGTGATCGTGCTGCCCGTGCTGTTCGAGGGGCAGGTCCTCGGCGTGATCGAGCTGGCGTCCTTCCAGCCGTTCACGCAGATCCAGAAGGACTTCCTCAGCCAGATCGCCGAGATGATCGGCACGAGCGTCAACACCATCAGCGTCAACACCAAGACCGAGATCCTGCTCAAGCAGTCGCAGGAGCTCACCGAGCAACTACGCGAGCGCTCGGCGGAATTGGAGAACCGGCAGAAGGCGCTGGAGATCTCCAACGCCGAGCTGGAGGAGAAGTCCGAGCGCCTGGCCCGGCAGAACCGCGACATCGAGGTGAAGAACACCGAGATCGAGGAGGCCCGGCAGGTGCTGGAGGAACGGGCCGAGCAGCTCGCGGTCTCCATGCGCTACAAGTCGGAGTTCCTGGCCAACATGTCGCACGAGCTGCGCACCCCGCTCAACTCGCTGCTGATCCTGGCCAAGCTGCTCGCCGACAACGCCGAGGGCAACCTCTCGCCCAAGCAGGTGGAGTTCGCCGAGACCATCCACGGCGCCGGCTCGGACCTGCTGCAGCTCATCAACGACATCCTCGACCTGTCGAAGGTCGAGGCGGGCAAGATGGACGTCAGCCCCACCCGTATCGCCCTCGTCCAGCTCGTGGACTACGTGGAGGCCACCTTCCGGCCGCTGACGGCGGAGAAGGGCCTGGACTTCTCGGTGCGGGTCTCCCCGGAGCTGCCCGCGACCCTCCACACCGACGAGCAGCGGCTGCTGCAGGTGCTGCGCAACCTGCTGTCGAATGCGGTGAAGTTCACCGACACCGGCGCGGTGGAGCTGGTGATCCGCCCGGCCGGCCGGGACGTTCCCGACGCCATCCGCGAGCAGCTGCTGGAGGCCGGTTCGCTGCGCGATGCGGACGCCGACATGATCGCCTTCTCCGTCACCGACACCGGCATCGGCATCGCCCAGAGCAAGATGCGCGTCATCTTCGAGGCGTTCAAGCAGGCCGACGGCACCACCAGCCGCAAGTACGGCGGCACCGGCCTGGGGCTGTCCATCAGCCGGGAGATCGCCCGCCTGCTGGGCGGCGAGATCGACGCGGCGAGCGAACCGGGCCGCGGCTCGACGTTCACCCTGTACCTGCCGCTGAACCCGGGCGAGCTGCCGCCGCACGGCTACCCGCAGCCGGCCGACGAGGCCGCCTTCACCGAGGGCGGGGGCGTGCCGGAGTCGCCGGCCCGCCAGGCGGCCGGGCTCTTCCTGCGCCGCCGCCGGGCCGCCCAGGCGGCCGGTCAGGCGCAGGCGGCGCTGCCGGCCCCCGAGGGCGAGGCCCTGGTGCGGCCGGAGCTGCCGGCCGGGGTGCCGCCGGAGCCGGGGGCGATGGTGCACGTCGCCGAACAGCTGGCGCACAGCGGCTTCACCGGGACGTTCGGCGGCGAGAAGGTGCTGATCGTCGACGACGACATCCGCAACGTCTTCGCCCTGACCAGCGTGCTGGAGCAGCACGGGCTGTCGGTGCTGTACGCGGAGAACGGGCGCGAGGGCATCGAGGTGCTCGAACAGCACGACGACGTCGTGGTCGTCCTGATGGACATCATGATGCCGGAGATGGACGGCTACGCGACGACGGCGGCGATCCGCAGGATGCCGCAGTTCGCCGGGCTGCCGATCATCGCGCTGACGGCGAAGGCCATGAAGGGCGACCGGGAGAAGAGCATCGAGGCCGGCGCGTCCGACTACGTCACCAAGCCGGTGGACACCGATCACCTGCTGACGGTGATGGAGCAGTGGATCCGCGCGAAGTGAAGGGGCCCGTCCGCAGCCGGACGATGCGGTGACGGACTCACTGACGGTAGGGTCGGTGGCCGGCCGGTGCCCGGACAACCCGGGAACCTTCCGGCCCCGATCCGCGTTTCCGCTACGTGCACAGTGACATCGCGGTGACAGGGTGTGGTGACAGGCGGGGTGCGGCTACCATGACCGGCACAAGGACGGGCGGCGCAAGGGAGTCGTCCCCTGGGGCGGCGCCCGGCGCACTGCCGGGACGAGGAGGACGGGCCATGGTGCAGAAGGCCAAGATCCTCCTGGTCGATGACCGGCCGGAAAATCTGCTGGCGCTGGAGGCCATCCTCTCGGCGCTCGATCAGACGCTGGTGCGGGCATCGTCAGGGGAGGAAGCGCTCAAGGCGCTGCTGACGGACGACTTCGCGGTGATCCTGCTGGACGTTCAGATGCCCGGCATGGACGGCTTCGAGACCGCCGCGCACATCAAGCGGCGGGAGCGGACGCGGGACATCCCCATCATCTTCCTCACGGCGATCAACCACGGCCCGCACCACACCTTCCGCGGCTACGCCGCCGGCGCTGTGGACTACATCTCCAAGCCCTTCGACCCGTGGGTGCTGCGCGCGAAGGTCTCGGTCTTCGTCGAGCTGTACATGAAGAACTGCCAGCTGCGCGAGCAGGCCGCCCTGTTGCGCCTGCAGCTGGAGAGCGGCGGCCACTCCGGCCGTACGGGAGCGGTGGAGCCCCAGGAGTCCGCCGGCCTGCTGGCCGAGCTCTCCGCCCGTCTGGCCGCCGTCGAGGAGCAGGCCGAGGCGCTGTCCAAACAGCTGGACGAGTCCGCCGATGCCGCCGCCGTGGCCACCGCCGCCCACCTGGAGCGCAAGCTCACCGGGCTGCGCCGGGCGCTCGACGCCCTGGAGCCCGGAGCGGGCAGCGCCGCCGGCCCGGTGCCCTCGCAGGGCTGAGGTCCTGACGTCCCGTCACGCGCCGCGCCCTCGCACCACGACACGAATGGGCTAACGCGCGGCCGCACGTGTACCACCCGGCCGGCAACGGTAATCTCGGCACCATGGCCTCACGTACGTCCGGCAAGGGTTCCCAGAGCACGGCGGGCACCTCGAGGCAGCGCGCCGGGCGCTCCGGAGGCGCCGCCAAGAAGGCAGCCGCCAAGAAGTCGCCGCCCCGGCCCGCGGGCCGGGCCCCCGCCCGCAAGGCGCCCGCCAAGAAGGCAGCCGCACGGCCGGCGGGCGGCGCCCGCCGCGCCGGCCGCGGTCTGGCGCACGGTGTCGGCGGGCTGTTCCGCGGCGTCGGCCGCGGCGCCCGCGGCCTGGACCCCGCCCACCGCAAGGACGGCCTCGCCCTGCTCCTGCTGGGCGTGGCCCTCGTCGTCGCAGCCGGCACCTGGTCCAGCCTCGACGGCCCGGTGGGCGACCTCATCCGCACCCTGGTCACCGGCGCCTTCGGCCGCCTGGACCTGGTCGTGCCGATACTGCTGGCCATCATCGCCTTCCGGCTCTTCCGGCACCCCGAGCGCCCGGAGGCCAACGGACGGATCGTCATCGGCCTGTCGGCACTGGTCCTCGGCGTCCTCGGGCAGGTGCACATCGCGTGCGGCTCGCCGGGCCGCGCCGCGGGCTCCCAGGCGCTGCGCGACGCCGGCGGCATGGTCGGCTGGGCCGCGTCCAAGCCCCTGCTCTTCACCGTCGGCGAGATGCTCGCCGTCCCGCTGCTGGCGCTGCTCACCGTCTTCGGCCTGCTGGTGGTCACCGCCACGCCGGTCAACGCCATCCCGCGCCGGCTGCGCGAGGTCGGCATACGCCTCGGTGTGATCGAGCCCCACCCCGACGAGTACGCGCCGGCGGGCCACGGGGAGTACGACGACGAGTGGCGCCAGGCACCCCCGGCCCGCCGCCGGCGTGCCTCCGCCGCCGTCGATCCCGAGCGCGCCGAGGAGGAGGCGCTCGGCAAGCGCCGCACGTCCCGGACCGCGCCCGCGGACGCCGCGGCGGGCCGGGAGCCGGACGCCGTGGACCTCGCCGCCGCCGCGGCCGCCTCGCTGGACGGCGCCCTGCTGCACGGCATCCCGCCCACCCCGGTCGTCGCCGACCTCAGCAGCGGCATCTCGGCCGAGGCGGCACCGGCCGAGGTCACCGTGCCCACCGCCCGTCCCGGCAAGCGCAAGAGCGCCGCCGCGCCCGGTGTCGTACCGGACCTGACCAAGCCCGCGCCCGAGCCGCCCGCCTCCGGCCTGCCGGCCCGCGCCGAGCAGCTGCAGCTCTCGGGCGACATCACCTACGCGCTGCCCTCCTTGGACCTGCTGGAGCGCGGCGGTCCGGGCAAGGCGCGCAGCGCCGCCAACGACGCCATAGTGGCCGCACTGACCAACGTCTTCTCCGAGTTCAAGGTGGACGCCGCCGTCACCGGCTTCACCCGGGGCCCGACGGTCACCCGCTACGAGATCGAGCTGGGCCCGGCCGTGAAGGTCGAGCGCATCACCGCGCTCACCAAGAACATCGCCTACGCCGTCGCCAGCCCGGACGTGCGGATCATCAGCCCGATCCCGGGGAAGTCCGCAGTCGGCATCGAGATCCCCAACACCGACCGCGAGATGGTCAACCTCGGCGACGTGCTGCGGCTGGCCGCCGCGGCCGAGGACGACCACCCGATGCTGGTGGCGCTCGGCAAGAACGTCGAGGGCGGCTACGAGATGGCCAACCTCACCAAGATGCCGCACGTCCTGGTCGCGGGCGCCACCGGCTCCGGCAAGTCCTCCTGCATCAACTGCCTGATCACCTCGCTGCTGGTGCGGGCCACGCCCGAGGACGTGCGCATGGTGCTGGTCGACCCCAAGCGCGTCGAGCTGACCGCCTACGAGGGCATCCCGCACCTGATCACGCCTATCATCACCAACCCCAAGCGGGCGGCCGAGGCCCTGCAGTGGGTCGTGCGCGAGATGGACCTGCGCTACGACGACCTGGCCGCCTACGGCTTCCGGCACATCGACGACTTCAACGCCGCCGTCCGCGCCGGGAAGGTCACCGCGCCGGCCGGCAGCGAGCGGGAGCTGCAGCCGTACCCGTACCTGCTGGTGATCGTCGACGAGCTGGCCGACCTGATGATGGTCGCGCCGCGCGACGTCGAGGACTCCATCGTGCGCATCACCCAGCTGGCCCGCGCCGCCGGCATCCACCTGGTGCTCGCCACCCAGCGGCCCTCCGTCGACGTCGTCACCGGCCTGATCAAGGCGAACGTGCCCTCCCGGCTCGCCTTCGCCACCTCCTCGCTGGCCGACAGCCGGGTCATCCTCGACCAGCCCGGTGCCGAGAAGCTCATCGGCAAGGGCGACGGCCTCTTCCTGCCCATGGGCGCCAACAAGCCCGTCCGTATGCAGGGCGCCTTCGTCACCGAGGCCGAGGTCGCGGCGATCGTCCAGCACTGCAAGGACCAGATGGCGCCCGTCTTCCGCGACGACGTCGTGGTCGGCACGGCCCGCAAGAAGGAGATAGACGAGGACGTCGGCGACGACCTCGACCTGCTGTGCCAGGCCGCCGAGCTGGTCGTCTCCACCCAGTTCGGCTCGACCTCGATGCTGCAGCGGAAACTGCGTGTGGGATTCGCCAAGGCGGGCAGGCTCATGGATCTGATGGAGTCGCGCAACATCGTGGGCCCCAGCGAGGGCTCCAAGGCGCGCGACGTACTCGTCAAGCCCGACGAGCTGGACGGAGTCCTCGCACTGATCCGCGGGGAGGAGCAGCCGTAGCGGCCGCGAAGCCCCGTCCGGTCCTCGCCGGTCGACGCGCAGTCGAGCGAGGGGGGAGGGGACGATGTGTCATCGTGCTGACCACAGAGTCTTCTGATGGCGTACAAAGTCCGTCTTCCCGCTTGCCCGACCGTTTCGCATGCCCCCTAGACTGAATCCCCAGCAGGTGGCTGCACGCTCGAAAGGCGCCCACGTGTCCATCGGCAACTCTTCAGAGGACGACAGGCCGGAGGACGACCGGCCCTCCGTCGGACGTTCCCTCCAGCAAGCCCGCATCAACGCCGGACTGACCGTGGACGAGGTCAGTTCCGTCACGCGAGTGCGCGTGCCGATCCTGCACGCGATCGAATCGGACGACTTCAGCCGCTGCGGCGGGCGCGTCTACGCCCGCGGGCACATCCGCACCCTGGCGCGCGCCGTCGGCGTCGACCCCGCCCCGCTCGTCGCCCAGTACGACGCCGAGCACGGCGGCCGGCCGGTGCCCACTCCCGCCGCCCCCCTCTTCGACGCCGAGCGCATCCGCCCCGAGCCCCGGCGCCCGAACTGGACGGCGGCGATGGTGGCGGCCATCGTCGCCGTCATCGGATTCGTCGGCTTCACCCTCTTCAGTGGCGGGAGCAAGGAGGGGCCGGTCGCCGCCGACCCCGCCTCGGCCAAGCCCTCGGCCGCCCCCAGTGCCAAGGCGGGCCAGAAGAAGGGCAAGGGCGCCACCGACCCCAAGGCGGAGGCCTCGGCCAGCGCCATCGCCGGCGTCCCTGCCAACAAGGTCACCGTCAAGCTCACCGCCGAGAACGGCCAGACCTGGATGTCCGCCAAGGACGGCACCGGGAAGATCCTCGACGAGGGCGTGCTCAAACAGGGCACCTCCCGCACCTTCACCGACAACAAGCGCATCGACCTCGTCCTCGGCAACGCCGGAGCCGTACAGCTGTTCGTCAACGGCAAGGAGATCAAGAACCTCGGCCAGGACGGCCAGGTCCAGCGGCTGAGCTACACCCGGGGCGACCCGACGACCGGCTGACCGGCGGCAGCGGCCCCGCACGGCGGGCGCCGGGGAGCCCGGGGTGATCAGGCTCTCCGTGCCCGTCGGCCACTCGGCAGCGGATGCGGTGCCGGGACAAAGTAGGCTGAGCCCTATGCCCGAACGCCGTACCGTCGCTCTTGTCACACTTGGCTGCGCCCGTAACGAGGTGGACTCGGAGGAGCTGGCAGGCCGCTTGGCGGCGGACGGCTGGGACCTCGTGCAGGACGCCGCCGACGCCGACGTGGCCGTCGTCAACACCTGCGGCTTCGTCGACGCCGCCAAGAAGGACTCCGTCGACGCCCTCCTGGAGGCCAACGACCTCAAGGAGCACGGCCGCACCCAGGCCGTCGTGGCCGTCGGCTGCATGGCCGAGCGCTACGGCAAGGAGCTCGCCGATGCGCTGCCCGAGGCCGACGGCGTGCTCGGCTTCGACGACTACGCCGACATCTCCGACCGCCTGCAGACCATCCTCTCCGGCGGCATCCACGCCTCCCACGCCCCGCGCGACCGGCGCAAGCTGCTGCCGATCAGCCCCGCGGAGCGCCAGGCCGCCACCGGCGTGGCCCTGCCCGGCCACGCCCAGGACGCCCCGGACCCCCAGGAGAGCGCCCCGGCCGACCTGCCGGCGGGCCTCGCCCCGGCCTCCGGCCCGCGCGCCCCGCTGCGCCGCAGGCTCGGCAGCAGCCCGGTCGCCTCGGTGAAGCTGGCCTCCGGCTGCGACCGCCGCTGCTCCTTCTGCGCCATCCCCTCCTTCCGCGGCTCCTTCGTCTCGCGCCGTCCCTCCGACGTGCTGAACGAGACGCGCTGGCTGGCCGAGCAGGGGGTCAAGGAGATCATGCTGGTCTCCGAGAACAACACCTCCTACGGCAAGGACCTCGGCGACATCCGGCTGCTGGAGTCGCTGCTGCCGGAGCTCGCCGCCGTCGACGGCCTGGAGCGCATCCGGGTCAGCTACCTGCAGCCGGCCGAGCTGCGGCCCGGCCTGATCGACGTGCTCACCTCGACCGAGAAGGTCGCCCCCTACTTCGACCTCTCCTTCCAGCACTCCGCGCCCGGCGTGCTGCGGGCGATGCGCCGCTTCGGCGACACCGACCGCTTCCTGGAGCTGCTGGAGACCATCCGCACCAAGGCGCCGCAGGCCGGCGCCCGCTCCAACTTCATCGTCGGCTTCCCCGGCGAGAGCGAGGCGGACCTCGCCGAGCTCGAGCGCTTCCTGAACGGGGCACGGCTGGACGCCATCGGCGTCTTCGGCTACTCCGACGAGGAGGGCACCGAGGCGGCCACCTACGAGGACAAGCTGGCCGAGGACGTCGTCGCCGAGCGCCTGGCGCACATCTCCCGGCTGGCCGAGGAGCTCACCGCGCAGCGCGCGGAGGAGCGTGTCGGTGAGACGATCGAGGTACTCGTCGAGCGCGTGGACGACGAGGACGGCGTGATCGGACGCGCGGCCCACCAGGCGCCCGAGACCGACGGCCAGGTGCGGCTGACCATGGATTCCATGGACGCCGCGCAGGCCGTGGCCGGCCGCATGGTGGTCGCCAAGGTGGTGGCGAGTGAGGGCGTGGACCTCGTCGCCGAGCCGCTGGGGAGCGGGGGCGGGTGTACCGAGGAGGCGGGCAGATGAGCGGACTCCCGGCCTCCGCCACGGGCGGCCCGGCCCCGCGGACGGGCGTCCGGCCGGCCGGGCTGTGGAACATCGCCAACATCCTCACCATGATCCGACTGGTCCTGGTGCCGGGATTCGTGCTGTTGATGATGCACGGCGGCGGGCACGACCCGGCCTGGCGCTCCTTCGCATGGGCGGCGTTCGCGGTCGCCATGATCACCGATCTCTTCGACGGGCACCTGGCGCGGGCGTACAACCTGGTCACCGACTTCGGCAAGATCGCCGACCCCATCGCCGACAAGGCGATCATGGGTGCGGCGCTGATCTGCCTGTCCGTGCTCGACGACCTGCCGTGGTGGGTCACGGGCGTGATCCTCTTCCGCGAGATCGGCATCACGCTGATGCGGTTCTGGGTCATCCGGCACGGCGTGATCCCGGCCAGCCGCGGCGGCAAGCTGAAGACGCTCTTCCAGGGTGTGGGCACCGGCATGTACATCCTCGTCCTCGAAGGCCCGCTGGCGACCTTGCGCTTCTGGGTGATGGCGGTCGCCGTCGTGTTGACGGTGCTGACCGGGCTCGACTACGTGAAGGAAGCCCTGCGGCTGCGCCGGGCCGGACGGGCGGCCCCGAAGGAGTCCCCGCGGTGAGCGCCGCGGCCGTGCTGGCGGCGCTGGAGGCCCGCGGGCAGACCGTCGCCGCCGCCGAGTCCCTGACCGGGGGCCTGGTCGCGGCCGAGCTGACCGCCGTCGCCGGCGCCTCGCGCTCGGTGCGCGGCTCGGTCACCGCGTACGCCACCGAGGTCAAGCGCGACGTGCTGGGCGTGGACGGGGAGCTGCTGCGGGTGCGCGGGGCCGTCGACGCCGAGGTGGCCCGTTCGATGGCCGAGGGTGTGCGCCGTCTGCTGGCCGCCGATTGGGGCATCGCGACCACGGGCGTGGCCGGGCCCGACGCCCAGGACGGCAGGGCCGTCGGCACGGTCTACGTGGCGGCCGTCGGTCCGTGGGGCTCCGGAGATGTCCGGGAACTGTCGCTGGACGGCGACCGGGCGGGTATCCGGAGGGAAAGCGTACGGGCGGTCCTCGCGCTGCTCCTGCGCGAACTGACAGAGAACGCGGGGGCAAAGGATACGGAACACGACGGGGGGAATTGATGTTTGCAGCCCTGAGTGAACACGACATAGCTCCCCGCACGGCCGCACCCCGAGGCGGTACGGTGGGGCGTGAAGGAACCGGATTCGCGGTCCAAGGAGGGAGCCACCGATGATTCTGCTCCGTCGCCTGCTGGGTGACGTGCTGCGTCGGCAGCGCCAACGCCAGGGCCGCACTCTGCGCGAGGTCTCCTCCTCCGCCCGGGTCTCGCTCGGCTACCTCTCGGAGGTCGAGCGCGGGCAGAAAGAGGCGTCCTCCGAGCTTCTCTCCGCAATCTGCGACGCTCTGGACGTACGGATGTCCGAGGTCATGCGCGAGGTGAGCGACGAGCTGTCGCTGGCCGAGCTGGCGCAGTCGGCGGCGGCGAGCGAGCCGGTACCCGCGCCGATGCGGCCGATGTTCAACCCGATGTCCGTGCCGTCCGTCACGGGCGTTCCGGGCGAACGCGTGACGATCAAGGCTCCGGCAGAGGCTGTCGACGTGGTCGCGGCCTGATCAGGGGCCCTGCCGGCCCACCGGGCCGGCGCCGTCCGGAAGGCGTCCGTTTCACCTGCGAGATCCCGGTCAGAAGCCTGACCGGGATCTCCGTTTTTTCCGGCCGCCTTCGGCGTCCGGCCGGTCCGGCGCCTTTGTGCCATGGTGGAGGAACGGGATTCCTAAGGATCAATCGGGATCTCTAGTGATCAATCGGTGCAAACCGGTCGCAGAGTCGCAGAGGAGGACATGCATGTCTGTCGTCAAGAGCCCGCTGCCCGAACAGGACCGGAACATCGTCGGTGACGCCCTGCAGGGCGCCCTCGTCGATCTCGTCGACCTCTCGCTCCTCGCCAAGCAGGTGCACTGGAACGTCGTCGGCCCCCGCTTCCGCTCCGTCCACCTCCAGCTCGACGAGGTCGTCGCCAGCGCCCGTCAGCACATGGACACCGTCGCGGAGCGGGCCTCCGCGCTCGGCATCTCCCCGGACGGCAGGGCCGAGACCGTCGCCAAGACCAGCGGCATCGACCCGGTCGGCGGCGGCTGGACCAAGGACAACGAGGTCGTCCGCATCATGATCGCCGCCCTGGGGACCGTCATCGCCCGGATGCGCGAGCGCATCGAGGCCACCGAGAAGCCGGACCCGGTCACCCAGGACCTGCTCATCGGCCTCACCGGCGACCTCGAGAAGCACCACTGGATGTTCCAGGCCGAGAACGCCTGAGGCCCGCCCCCCGGTGGCGGGCGCGGCGCACAGACGGTCTCCTGGGGGCATGAGCGAGCACCCGGTGATCCGCTACACGCGCGAGCTGATGGTGGTCACGGACCTCGACCAGGCGGCGGCCGGCGTCTTCGTGCGCACCGTCTACCAGGAGGGCGTGCACGAGGGCGAACAGCGCGTCATCGCCGAGGTGCACCGGCGCGACCGGGAGATCGCCGAGCTCGAACAGCAACTGGCCAGGCTGCGCGCGGCGCCGCCGGCCGGCGGGCCCGCTGCGTAGGGACCGTTCCGCGCGGTCGTCCCGCTGCTCGCCCGTGGTGCGGGCGGGGTTCCGGAGGAAGCCGAAGGAGGCAGCTCGATGATCCGGCGCGACCGGGGGCCCACGGGGGCGTTCGGCCGGGTCCTCGTGCTCCTGGCGGCCGGACTGTGGTGCTGGGCCGTCTACCGGCTGCTCCTGCAGCCGGGGCGGGCCGGCTTCATGGAAGGCGTCGTCGCCGCCGGCGGCTGGGGGCTGAGCCTGCTGCCGGTCCACTGCGCCCCGCGGGGCCGGGAGGGCCCGCGCGAGGCACCGGACGACGACCGGCCCGGGGATGCCGGGGAGGCCGTCGCCGAGGAGCCCTGAGCCCCCTCCTCCCTCGCCCGTGCGAGCCGCGGGACGCGATCCGCTGTCACTCGTTCGGACCAATGGCGGGCGGCGGCGGGCCCGCCTGGCAGTGCGGGCACCAGAACGTCGTACGTTCCCGGCCCGCCGTGCCCTGGGCGGCGGCCAGCACCGGGGAGCCGCAGCGGCGGCAGGGCCGCTCGGCCCGGCCGTAGACCCACAGCCGGCGGTCCGGGCGGGCGTCGGCCGTCGTGATGCGAGCAGGGCGCGCCTTGTTGGCCTCCAGCAGCTTCTTCGCCAGCCCCACCAGCCGCCCCGGATCGGGCAGCGAGGCGACCGGCAGCCACGGGGAGATGCGCAGCAGGAAGCACAGCTCGGACTTGTACACATTGCCGACACCGGCGAGATTCCGCTGGTCGAGCAGCGCCTCGCCCACCGTGCGCCCCGGATCGGACAGCAGACGGCGCACGGCCTCCTGCGCGTCCCAGTCCGGCCCCAGCAGGTCGGGGCCCAGGTGGCCCACCACCTCGGCCTCGTCGGCCGTACGCAGCAGGTCCAGTGCGGGCAGCCGGTAGCCGACGGCGGTGCGCTCGGCGTTGCCGAGCACGGCGCGGATCTGATGAGAGGGGCCGCCGCGCGGGGGCTCGCCCGTGCGGCCCACGCGCCACGAGCCGTCCATGCCCAGGTGGGAGTGGAGCGTCAGACCGCCCTCGAGGCGGGTGAGCAGGTGCTTGCCGCGGGGGACCACCTCGGTCACCGCCCGGCCGGTGAGGTCGGTGGTGGCGAGCCGGGGAACCCGCAGGTCGCTGCGGGTCAGCGGAGCACCGGCCAGGGCCTCGTGCAGGCTCCGGGCGGTGCGCCAGACGGTGTCTCCCTCGGGCATCTGTTGTGCTCCTCCTTCCCGCTCGGCTCGCTGAGCCCATGATGTGGGCAGGTCACGAGGGTCGCAGGCGCAACCCCCGGGGCGTGGCGTGGAAGCCGGCGCCCTCCAGCACGGTGCCCAGCGGCGAGGTCAGGGCGGCTGCGCCGTTCACCCGTTCGACGGTGACGGTGCCCAGGGCCCCGGCGCGGGCCGCCTCGGCGAGGGCCCCGGCGGCCTCGCGCAACGCCGGGTCGTCGGCACCGGCCCCAGCCTCCTGGGGCCAGGCCAGCAGGGTCTTGCCGCCGCGCTCCATGTACAGCACGAGGGCGCCGTCGACCAGGACCACCAGCGAGCCCGCCTTGCGGCCGGCCTTGTGGGCGGCGCCCTCGGGGGGCTCCGGCCACGGCAGGGCGGCGCCGTAGGCGTTGGCGGGGTCGGCGGCGGCCAGGACCACCGCACGGCGCCCGTCCCGGGCGGCCGGCCGGGCATCCCACGGAGCGGCCGGGGCGGGCGCCCCGGCCCGCTCGCGGGCGGTGTTGACGGCCCGCAGCCGGTCGACCGCGCCGTCCATCGCGAACTGCGCGGCGCCCAGGCCCTCGACCACGTACCCCCGGCGGGCCTGACCGCTCTCCTCGAAGACGGACAGCACCCGGTAGGCCGCGGAGAAACCGCCCTCCACGCCCTCGGCCGCCACGGCACCGCGCGTCACCACACCATGGCGGTCCAGCAGGGTGCGGGCCAGCGCGTGGGCCCGGTGCGTCGGCTCGGTCTCCCGCTCCGGCAGCAGCGACCAGCGGCCCGCCACCGTCGGCGGCCCCCCGCGGGAGGCCGTGGCCCGCAGCCCGGTGGTACCCGCCCCCGCACGGGCGGTGAAGGCGCCGAAGCGGCCGCGCGGGACGGCGCGCTTCGCGCGGTGCGCGGTGGAGCCGGCGGTGCGCCCGGAGCCCAGCAGCGAGCGCAGCGGGGCCAGGGTGTCGTTGGTCAGCCGGCCCGACCAGGCCAGCTCCCACAGGGCGTCGGCGATCTGCGCGTCCGTGCCGGGGGAGCCGTCGAAGCCGGGGTCGGCGGCGCGCACCCGGTCGGCGATCTGACGGAAGAACAGGCCGTAGCCACCGGAAAGGGCACCCAGAACGGCGTGGTGCAGCGGCGAGAGCTCCAGCGGGTGCGGGGCGGGCAGCAGCAGCGGGGCGGCGTCGGCGAGCAGCAGGGTGACCCAGCCGTCCTTGCCGGGCAGGGCGCCCGCGCCCGCCCACACCACCTCGCCGGCCGCCGTGAGCTCGTCGAGCATCGCCGGCGAGTAGTCGCCCACCCGGGCCGGCAGCACCAGCTTCTCCAGCGCCGAGGCGGGCACGGGCGCGCCCTGCAACTGCTCGACGGCGCGCAGCAGCCCGTCCACCCCGCGCAGGCCGTGGGAGCCGACGTGCTGCCAGGCCGGCAGGAAAGCCGCCAGGGTCGTCGGCGGCACCGGCTCCAGCTCGTGCCGCAACGCGGCCAGCGAGCGGCGGCGCAGCCGGCGCAGCACCGCCGCGTCGCACCACTCCTGACCGATGCCGGACGGGTGGAACTCGCCCTGGACGATGCGGCCGGCCGCCGCCAGGCGGTGCAGGGCGCCGTCGGTGACCGCCGTGCCCAGACCGAAGCGGGCGGCGGCCGCGGCCGAGGTGAAGGGGCCGTGGGTGCGGGCGTAGCGGGCCAGCAGGTCGCCCAGCGGGTCCTTGACGGGCTCGGTGAACGCCTCGGGCACCCCGACGGGCAGGGCCGTGCCCAGCGCGTCGCGCAGCCGGCCGGCGTCCTCGATCGCCGCCCAGTGGTCGCGGCCGGCGATGCGCACCTGCAGGGCCCGCCGGGCGGTGGCCAACTCCTTGGCCCACTGCGGCTCGGCGCCGCGCTCCGCCAGCTCCTGGTCGGTCAGCGGCCCCAGCAGGCGCAGCAGGTCGGCGACGCCCTCGACGTCCTTGACCCGCCGGTCCTCGGTCAGCCACTGCAGTTCGCGCTCCAGTTCGGTGAGCACCTCGGCGTCCAGCAGCTCGCGCAGCTCGGCCTGGCCCAGGAGCTCCGCCAGCAGCCGCGAATCCAACGACAGGGCGGCGGCGCGGCGCTCGGCCAGCGGGGAGTCGCCCTCGTAGAGGAACTGGGCGACGTAGCCGAAGAGCAGGGAGCGGGCGAAGGGGGAGGGCTCGGGCGTGGTGACCTCGACCAGGCGGACCCGGCGGGCCTCGATGTCGCCCATCAGCTCGACGAGCCCCGGCACGTCGAAGACGTCCTGCAGGCACTCGCGGACCGCCTCCAGGACGATCGGGAACGACCCGAACTCGCTTGCCACCTGCAGCAGCTGCGAGGCGCGCTGGCGCTGCTGCCACAGCGGGGTGCGCTTGCCGGGATTGCGGCGCGGCAGCAGCAGGGCGCGGGCCGCGCACTCGCGGAAGCGGGAGGCGAACAGGGCGGAGCCGCCCACCTGGTCCGTGACGATCCCCTCCACCTCGCCCTTGTCGAAGACGACGTCGGCGGCCCCGACGGGGGACTGCTCGCCGTCGTACTCCGCGCCTTGCCGGGCCGGGTCGGCGTCCAGCAGGTCCAGACCGAGCAGGTCGGCGTCCGGCAGCCGCAGCACGATGCCGTCGTCGGCGTGCATCACCTGGGCGTCCATGCCGTACCGCTCGGCCAGCCTCGCCCCCAGGGCCAGCGCCCAGGGAGCGTGCACCTGGGCGCCGAAGGGGGAGTGGACGACCACGCGCCAGTCGCCCAGCTCGTCACGGAACCGCTCGACGACCACCGTGCGGTCGTCGGGCACATGGCCGCAGGACTCGCGCTGCTCCGCCAGGTAGGCGAGGACGTTGTCGGCGGCGCGGTCGTCCAGGCCCGCGCCGACGAGCCGGGAACGGGCGGCCTCGGGCGCCATGGCGCCGATCTCGCGCAGGAACGCCCCCAGCGCACGGCCCAGTTCCAGCGGGCGGCCCAGCTGGTCGCCCTTCCAGAAAGGCAGCCGGCCCGGGGTGCCGGGCGCCGGCGTGACCAGGACGCGGTCACGGGTGATGTCCTCGATGCGCCACGAAGTGGTGCCGAGGGTGAACACGTCGCCCACGCGGGACTCGTAGACCATCTCCTCGTCCAGCTCGCCGACCCGGCCGCCGCCCTTCTTGGGGTCGGCCCCCGCGAGGAAGACGCCGAACAGGCCGCGGTCGGGGATGGTACCGCCGGAGGTGACCGCGAGGCGCTGGGCGCCGGGCCGGCCCGTGAGCGTGCCGGACACCCGGTCCCACACCAGGCGCGGCCGCAACTCGGCGAAGGCGTCGGAGGGGTAGCGGCCGGCGAGCATGTCGAGGACGCCGGTGTAGGCGGACTCCGGCAGGGAGGCGAAGGGAGCGGCCCGGCGCACCAGGGCCAGCAGCTCGTCGACGTCCCAGGCGTCCATGGCGGTCATGGCCACGATCTGCTGGGCCAGCACGTCCAGCGGGTTGGCCGGCACGCGCAGCGCCTCGATGGCCCCCTGCCGCATCCGCTCCGTCACCACGGCCGCCTGCACCAGGTCGCCGCGGTACTTGGGGAAGACCACGCCGGTGGAGACCGCCCCCACCTGGTGGCCGGCGCGGCCGACGCGCTGCAGCCCCGAGGCCACCGACGGCGGCGACTCGACCTGGACCACCAGGTCGACGGCGCCCATGTCGATGCCGAGCTCCAGGCTGGAGGTGGCGACCACGGCCGGCAGCCGCCCGGCCTTGAGGTCCTCCTCGACCAGGGCGCGCTGCTCCTTGGACACCGAGCCATGGTGGGCACGGGCCAGCACGGGCGGGGCGCCCTTGGCCGGGCCGGAGCCGCCCATCAACTGGGCGGGGGAGTGGTCCTCAGGCAAGGGCTCGCCGGTGGCGCGCTCGTGGGCGATCTCGTTGAGCCGGTTGCACAGCCGCTCGGCCAGGCGGCGGGAGTTGGCGAAGACGATCGTGGAGCGGTGCTCCTGCACCAGATCGGTGATGCGCTCCTCGACGTGCGGCCAGATCGAGGGCCGCTCCTTGCCGTCGCCGCCCTCCTGCACGGGGGAGCCGCCGAGCTCGCCCAGATCCTCCACCGGGACGACCACCGACAGGTCGAACTCCTTGCCGGACGGCGGCTGGACGATCTCCACCCTGCGCTGCGGGGAGAGGTAGCGCGCCACCTCGCCGACCGGCCGCACCGTCGCCGACAGCCCGATCCGCCGGGCGGGGCGCTCCAGCAGGTCGTCCAGTCGTTCGAGGGACAGGGCGAGGTGGGCGCCGCGCTTGGTGCCGGCGACCGCGTGCACCTCGTCGAGGATCACCGTCTCCACCCCCGTGAGCGCCTCCCGCGCCGCGGAGGTGAGCATCAGGAACAGCGACTCGGGCGTGGTGATCAGGATGTCCGGCGGCCGGGTGATCAGCGCGCGGCGCTCGGCCGCGGGCGTGTCGCCGGAGCGGATGCCGACGCGGACCTCCGGCTCGGGCAGCCCCAGGCGCACCGCCTCCTGCCGGATGCCGGTCAGCGGACTGCGCAGGTTGCGCTCGACGTCCACGGCCAGCGCCTTCAGCGGGGAGACGTACAGCACCCGGCAGCGCTTCCTGCGCTCGGCCGGCGGCGGGCCGGCGGCCAGCCGGTCCAGGGAGGCGAGGAAGGCCGCCAGCGTCTTGCCGGAGCCCGTCGGGGCGACCACCAGGACGTCCGAACCGGCGCCCAGGGCCCGCCAGGCGCCCGCCTGGGCGGCCGTGGGCGCGCTGAAGGCCCCCGTGAACCAGGAGCGGGTCGCGGGGGAGAACGCGGCGAGGGCCGCCGCCGGGTCGCCGGCCGGTCCGTCCGCGGCCGGGGCCGCCGTGTCGTTCGCCATGCCACCCATCGTGCACCGCCCCACTGACAAAGCCCGGGCACCGCCCACGGGGACCGGGCCGGGGCCCGTGGGGGGGCGCGGGGCAGTGCCGGTCTGCGGCTGCTGCGGCGTGGGCGTGACCGGCGGCTCGCAGCCGAGGCGCCGCCCCGGGCGCGGGGCGCCGCGGCGCCGGGCCCCAGGGGCTGTTCGGCGGATCTTCGTCGCGGGGCACCACGGCGCCCCATAGGGGCGCGGGGAACTGCGCGACGAAGATCCGCCGGGCAGACCCTAGAGCGGCCGGCCGTGGGCGCGCAGGGTGAGCAGGGCCTCGATCGTGATCAGCGGCCGGCACTCCAGGGCCGTGCCCGGCGCCCAGGCCCGCCAGCGCAGCGGCCAGCCGCCGTCCTCCTGCTGCGCCGCGGCCAGGAAGTCCAGCGACCGGGACAGCTCCGCGTCGGTGAACCAGGAGCGGGCCAGCGAGTGCGGGGTGCGCGCGTAGTCGTGCGGGTAGTGGTACTCGCCCGGCGCATACCCCTCCGGCAGCGGATGGCCGGCCGCCTGCTCCGGGTCCAGCAGGGCCAGCCGCTGCTCGCGCACCGCGCGGCCCAGCCGCTCGGCCGCGGCCTGCGCCCGTGAGCGGTCCGGGGCGCCGTCGAGGAACGCCACGGCCGCCAGCACCTCGTACGGGTGCGTGCGCACCCCCCGGCCCAGGGCCTCGACCGCGGCCCAGCAGAAGTCGGTGGCCCGGAACAGCCACGCGTGCCACACGTCGTTGCGGTGCAGCAGCCCCACCACCGGCCCGGTGGCCAGCAGGTCGCTGGGCGGGTCGGCAACCACCGGGATCCACGGCGCCGCCGGGTAGCCGCGCTGCGCCGGGTGCAGGGCGGGCAGCGCCCCGTCCGGGGTGGAGACGGCGGTCAGGTAGCGGCACACCGGTTCCACGCGGCGGTCGCGGCAGCGGCCGATCTCGTCCAGCACCCGCAGGGCGTGCGCGGTGTGCAGGGGCTGGCTCACCGGACCGCGCAGGTCGGGTTCCAGGGCGTGCCCGAAGCCCCCGTCGGCCCCTGCATAGGCGTTCAGGGCCGCCTCGACGGCGTCGGGCGCGCCGTCCAGGAAGTGGTACGCGAACCTGCGCTGTTCCAGGACGCGGGCGGTCAGCCAGATGAAGCGCTCGGCACGGGCGGCGGCGGATGCTCCGGAGAGGACCATGGACAAGACCGTAGGGCGCCCCATCGCCCCCGGTCAGCGGCTCGTGCACGGCTGCACTCTCAGGGGCGGGATACTTGGCACATGCGGTTGACGGTCTTCTGGCAGCGAATGGCGGACTACTTCGGTGAGGCGTACGCGGACTCCTTCGCGCGCGACCACGTGATGTCGGAGCTCGGCGGGCGTACCGTCCACCAGGCTCTCGACGCCGGCTGGGAGGCCAAGGACGTGTGGCGCGCGGTGTGCAGGGCGCTGGAGATCCCCGAGAGCAGGCGCTGACCGGCCGCCGACCGTCCCGGGCGCCGGGGGACGCGCCCATGGGCCACACTTTTGTGCGTGGCAGCCACTGACGATCCCGCCCAGGACGAGCCCAGGCCGCGCCGCGGCGACGACACCCGGATGCCGCGCTGGTTGCCCCGGGCGGTCGTCGTCACCCTGGCGATCTTCGCCTGTTTCCAGCTGTCCCTGTGGGCCTTCCACCGCCTCACCGGTCTGCTGGTCGACATCGTCATCGCGTTCTTCCTCGCCCTGGCGATCGAGCCGGCCGTCGACCGGCTGGCGGCCCGCGGCATGCGGCGCGGGCTCGCGACGGGCCTGGTCTTCCTGAGCTGCACCGTCCTGGTCGTCGGCTTCTTCACGCTGATGGGCTCCATGCTCGCCGGCCAGATCCAGCACATGGTGGAGAACTTCCCCTCCTACCTGGACGCGGTCATCGGCTGGGTCAACCGCACGTTCCACACCAAGCTCTCCCGGGTGCAGATCCAGGAGAGCCTGCTGCACTCCGACTGGCTGCAGAAGTACGTGCGCAACAGCGCCAGCGGCGTCCTCGACGTCTCCGCCACGGTCCTCGGCGGGCTCTTCCAGCTGCTGACCGTGGCGCTGTTCTCCTTCTACTTCGCCGCCGACGGGCCCCGGCTGCGCCGGTCCCTGTGCTCGGTGCTGCCCCCGCAGCGGCAGGCGCAGGTGCTGCGCGCCTGGGAGATCGCGGTCGCCAAGACCGGCGGCTACATCTACTCGCGCGCCCTGATGGCCCTGGTCTCGGGCATCGCGCACTACGTGCTGCTGCAGGCCCTGGGCGTGCCGTACGCGCCCGCGCTGGCGGTCTGGGTGGGCCTGGTCTCGCAGTTCATCCCGACGATCGGCACCTACCTCGCCGGTGCCCTGCCGATGCTGCTGGCCTTCACCGTCGACCCCTGGTACGCGGTCTGGGTGTTGATCTTCGTCATTGCCTATCAGCAGGTCGAAAACTATGTGCTGCAGCCACGCATCACCGCGCGGACCGTCGACATCCACCCGGCCGTGGCCTTCGGGTCGGTGATCGCCGGCACCGCACTGCTGGGCGCGGTCGGGGCGCTGATCGCCATTCCGGTGACGGCGACGCTGCAGGCGTTCCTCGGGGCGTACGTGCGGCGGTACGACGTGGTGGGCGAGCCGGCGACGGGCACGGACGCGGACGTGGCCCGGGCCGACGCGGAGGCGGGACGCGGGCGGCGCGAGGGCCGCGGCCGGGGGCGGGGCGCGCTGTGGAGCCGGGTGCGGGAGCGGCTGCGGAGGCGCTGACTCCGGCCGCTGCCGGCCGCCGTCCGGGGCCGGAGTGGCGCGCTTGACACTAAAATCGAACATCCATTCTTATGGGTGTCCCGGCCCGACGGACCCCAGTTATCCACAGGCCGGGCCGACGCCCGGGCGCATTGTCAGTGGCAGGCGTTAGCGTCGTGGACGTGAAGCGATCGACTCAAGCAAACCGGGTGGAACCCATGGCAGGAACCGACCGCGAGAAGGCGCTCGACGCCGCGCTCGCGCAGATTGAACGGCAATTCGGCAAGGGCGCCGTGATGCGCCTGGGCGAGCGGCCGAACGAGCCCATCGAGGTGATCCCCACCGGGTCGACCGCTCTCGACGTCGCCCTCGGCGTCGGCGGCCTGCCGCGCGGCCGCGTGGTGGAGGTCTACGGACCGGAGTCCTCCGGTAAGACGACCCTGACCCTGCACGCCGTGGCCAACGCCCAGCGCGCCGGCGGCACCGTCGCCTTCGTGGACGCCGAGCACGCCCTCGACCCCGAGTACGCCAAGAAGCTGGGCGTCGACATCGACTCCCTGATCCTGTCCCAGCCGGACAACGGCGAGCAGGCGCTCGAGATCACCGACATGCTGATCCGCTCCGGCGCCCTGGACCTCATCGTGATCGACTCCGTCGCGGCCCTCGTGCCCCGCGCGGAGATCGAGGGCGAGATGGGCGACTCCCACGTCGGCCTCCAGGCCCGCCTCATGAGCCAGGCGCTGCGCAAGATCACCGGTGCGCTCAACCAGTCCAAGACCACCGCGATCTTCATCAACCAGCTGCGCGAGAAGGTCGGCGTGATGTTCGGCTCGCCGGAGACCACCACCGGTGGCCGCGCGCTGAAGTTCTACGCCTCCGTGCGCCTGGACATCCGCCGCATCGAGACCCTCAAGGACGGCACCGAGGCGGTCGGCAACCGCACCCGCGTCAAGGTCGTCAAGAACAAGGTCGCGCCGCCCTTCAAGCAGGCCGAGTTCGACATCCTCTACGGCCAGGGCATCAGCCGCGAGGGCGGCCTGATCGACATGGGCGTCGAGCACGGCTTCATCCGCAAGGCCGGCGCCTGGTACACGTACGAGGGCGACCAGCTCGGCCAGGGCAAGGAGAACGCCCGCAACTTCCTCAAGGACAACCCCGACCTCGCCAACGAGATCGAGAAGAAGATCAAGGAGAAGCTGGGCGTGGGCATCCGGCCCGAGGCCCCGGCGACCGAGCCCGGCGCCGACGCCGCCGGCGGCGAGGGCGAGCCGGCCAAGTCCGTGCCCGCCCCGGCCAAGGCCACGGCCAAGGCGGCGAAGGCCGCTGCCAAGAGCTGAGCCGCACCGTGTCCGACGCACGGCCGGACCGCTGGACCGGTGAGGGCGCCCCGTCCCCGTCGAGGGCCGGGGGCGGAGCGCCACCACCGCCGGAGGAGCAGGCGCGGGCCATCTGCCTGCGCCTGCTCACCGGAACGGCCCGCACCCGCAAGCAGCTCGCGGACGCGCTCGCCAAGCGCGGCATCCCCGACGACGTCGCGGAGGAGGTGCTGTCCCGCTTCGAGGACGTGGGCCTCATCGACGACGCGGCGTTCGCCGGCGCCTGGGTCGAGTCCCGCCACCACGGCCGGGGCCTGGCCCGCCGCGCCCTGGCCCGCGAGCTGCGCACCAAGGGCGTGGACACGGCCCTGATCGACGAGGCGGTCGGGCAGCTCGACGCCGACCAGGAGGAGCGCACCGCGCGCGAGCTCGTCGAGCGGAAGCTGCGCGCCACCCGGGGACTGGACCGCGAGAAGCGGCTGCGCCGCCTCGCCGGCATGCTGGCGCGCAAGGGCTACTCCGAGGGGCTGGCCCTGCGGGTGGTGCGGCAGGCGCTGGCCGAGGAGGGCGAGGATCCCGAGATCCTCGGCGCCTTCCTCCCCGACGACTGATCGGTCGGCACCGCCTGGGCCGTGGTGTCCACCGCGGCCTGCGTCGGCGCATCCACCGGCAGTCCCGCCGCCCGCCACGCCTGGAAGCCGCCCACCAGGTCCGTGGCGTGCCGCAGGCCGAGGCGGCGCAGGGAGACCGCGGCGAGCGACGAGGCGTACCCCTCGTCGCAGAACACCACCACCGGCAGCGCGTGATGCGTCGCCCGGGCCGAACGGTGGGCGCAGGCCGGATCGAGCCGCCACTCCAGCTCGTTGCGCTCCACCACCAGCGCCCCGGGGACCGTCCCGTCGCGCTCGCGCTGCGCCGCGTACCGGATGTCGACGAGCAGCCCGCCGTCCGCCTGGACGGCGGCGGCCTCGGCCGGCCCCAGCCGGTCGAGCTCCGCGCGCGCGGCCGCCAGCAGATCCTCGACCCTCATGCCCACTCCTGCGGCCACTCGACCTGTTCCAGCCGCAGCACCTGACCGCTGCGGCTGTACCGGCGCATCATCGGCAGCGGCGGGTAATAGGCGTGCACCGACACCGCGTGCGCCTCTCGCGAGACGTTGAGCACCTGATGCACATGATGCGGGCCGAAGGAGCGGCTGCGCCCGGCGGACAGGGCACGCTCCCGGTCGACCCCCTCCGTCAACTCCAGCATCCGCCACCCCTCCGTGGGCAGGCGTGCGGCCAGCGACTGCTCGGTCAACTTTCCCGTGGCGGTGGCGAAGGCACCGTGCGAGCCGCCGTGGTCGTGCCAGCCGGTGCCACTGCTCGGCGGCCAGCCGATGAGCCACGCCTCGCTGCCGCCCGGCCCCTCCAGGCGGATCCAGGTGCGGCCCTCGGGGTCGAGGGGCAGGGAGGCGATCAGCGCGGCGTCGGCGGCGGTACGCCGCACGAAGGCCAGCAGGTCGGCCTCCGACGGTGGCGGTACGCAGGCGCCGACGGATCCGGGGGAGGACGAAGGGGCGGAAGAGGCGAAGGGCGCAGGGGTGTGCGGGAACGATGACACGACGGACCGTCCTGTGAGTGATCGCGAAGGAGCGCGCAGGCCCGCGGAAAGGGGCGGCGCGTGAGAGGAGTTGCGGATCAGCAGGACGGGCGACAGACGCAGCCCGCGTAGCGGACGAGGTCGAGATGGACCCTCCGCCAGAACCGGGCGCCGTTGTCAGTCACGCTCCGGAGTCAACCACGCTGCTTCGGAGGTGGTCAACGGTTGGCCGTAGCCTCACTGGTGGCCGGACCGGGCCGCCCCGCGGCGGCCGCCTCGTCCTCGTCCGGCACCTCGTCACAGCTCCCTTCCGCCTCGTCCACCGACTCCCGTACCGCGTGCGCCGCGCCCCCGCGGGCCGCGTCGGCACAGGCGTACAGCTCGGCGGGTCGCACCCCGGCCAGGGCGGCCACCAGGCGTCCGTCCGGGCGGACCACCAGCACGGTGTGCGCGTCCGCGCCCGGATAGCCCTCGGTCACCAGCAGTTCCGCCCGCATCGGCAGGGCGGAGACCGCCGCCGCCAGCCGCGGCATCAGTCCCGCGCCCAGCCAGTGCCGCCGCTCCCACACCCCCGTGCCCGGCGCGACGAGCACCACCAGCAGGTCACCGCCGAACCGGTCGTGCAGGCGGACCTCCGAGCCGTCCGGGGCCGTGACCGGCACATCCGTCACCAGCGCCCCCACGGCCGTGCCCACCAGGACGGAACCGGCCGGGGGCGCGGCCGGCGTCAGGGGCGTACGGGTGTACACCGCCGGCGCGCCCAGCAGCCCGCGCCCCAAGTGGCCATCGGTCAGCAGCGCGTCGTGCGCTCGCGCGGCGCCCGGCACCAGACTGCGGCGCACGGTGCGCCACCCACCCTCTCCGCGCACCACCGGCAGCGCGCGGTCCGCGGCGCGCAACCGCGCGGCGATCGCCCCGCGCCGCTCGGCCTGGTAGCTGTCGAGCAGGGCGTCGGAGGCGCCGTGGTGCCAGGCGAGCGCCAGCTTCCAGGCGAGGTTCTCCGCGTCCTTCAGGCCCTCGTCGAGCCCCTGCGTGCCCAGCGCCCCGAGCAGATGCGCCGCATCCCCCGCGAGGAAGGCGCGCCCGCTGCGCCAGCGGCGCGCGAGGCGGTGGTGCACGGCGTACACCCCGGTGTCCAGCAGCGTGTACGCCGGTACGTCCCCGCACCAGGCGGTCAGCGAGTCCGTCACCCGCGCCAGCAGCGCCTCGGGAGTGACCAGGGCGCCGTCGGGGGGCAGCACCCAGTCCAGCCGCCAGGTGCCGCCGGGCAGCGGCCGGGCCGTCACCTCGCCGCCCCGCGGGGGCGAGCGGTGCAGCACGGCCTCGCCGGGCCAGGGCAGTTCGGCGCGCAGCGCGGCGACCGCGTGCCGCTCGACCGCCGTACGGCCCGGGAACCGGGCGCCCAGCAGCTTGCGCACCACCGACCGCGCGCCGTCGCAGCCCACGAGGTAACTGCCGCGCCAGACCGTCCCGTTGTCGCCGCGGGTGTGCACGGTCACGCCGGAGGAGTCCTGCCCCAGCACCGTGACCCGGCTGTCGCGCACGATGCGCACATCCGCCTCCTCGCCGATGGCGGCGAGGAGTTCGCGGGTGAGGGCGTGCTGCGGCAGGTGCAGGGGGGAGGGCCCGGCCGGGCCGGCGACCGTGTCGTCCTCGGAGGCGTCGTGCGGGCCGTCGTGCGTGTCCTCGTCCGGAAGGCCCGCCTTCCCGCCGTCCCCCGGCGGCGCGAACGGCACGCGCAGCACCTCGCCGCGGCGGCGCAGCGTCCGCCAGCCCGTCCAGCCGGTGCCTTCCGTGGTGGCGCAGCCCAGCCGCCTGAGCATCGCGACGGTCTCCGGCCGCAGCACGGCCGTGCGCGCCGGGCGGCGCTCGTCCTGTCCCGGCCCGCCGGCCGGCGCTTCGTCGAGGACGGTCACGGGAACCTCGTACCGTGCCAGGGCCAGGGTCAGCGCGAGACCGACCGGGCCGGCCCCGACCACGATCACCGGGTCCACGGCACTGCTCCCTCGCCCCCGCGCGCGTGGTGCGTACGGGACGTACGGGGACTGGCAGGGGAAAAACGGTGCGCGATCACAGAACGTATGCAACCCACTGCCGCAGCGTGCGTCAAGTGATCAGAGACCTCGTCAGGGTGCGCCGGACGCGTACGCCCCGTCGGCACCGGGTGGCGGACGGGGCGTCACGGTCGGCCGGTCAGTCGCCGCGCGCCTCGTTCGCGCCGGTGGCGCCGGCGGTGGACTCCGTGCCCAGCGCCGCGGTCGCGGCGGGCAGGGCGGGGGGCCGGCCCTTGCGGGAGCGCTGGGTGCGCCGTTCGACCCAGGTGGCGAGCGAGGACAGGGCCAGGCACAGCAGGATGTAGATCGAGCCGAAGACGATCACCATGGGGATGAAGGCGTACACGCCGTTCACCGGAGGGGTCTGCTGGGCGAACGCCTTGCCGACGAACAGCAGTTCCTCGTAGAGGATGATGAAGCCGAGCGAGGTGTCCTTCAGGGTCACGACCAGCTGGCTGATGATCGACGGCAGCATGGAGCGCACGGCCTGGGGGACGAGCACGCTCGCCATCACCTGCGTCTTGCGCAGCCCGATCGCGTAGGCCGCCTCGCTCTGCCCCTTGGGCACGGCGTTGATCCCGGACCGGAAGATCTCCGCCTGGACCGAGCCGTTGTACAGCGTCAGCCCGATCACCAGCGCCCACATGGGGTCGGAGGTGAACACCGCCGCGTACAGCAGGAAGATCATGATCAGCAGCGGCATGGCCCGGAAGAACTCCACCACCGCGGTGGCCGCCCACCGCATGGGCCTGTGGTCCGACAGCCGCGCGGTGGCCAGCAGGGCCCCCAGCACCAGCGACAGCACGGCGGCAATGGCGAACGTGCGCACCGTGGTCAGCAGGCCGTCGAGGATGCGCTGCTGGGTCTCGGTGTACTCGTAGTCGTCCCACAGCCCCGCCTGGAACTGCCCGGTGGCGTCCAACCGGTAGACGACGAAGGCGAGGAGGCCGGCGATGGCGAGGACGGAGAGGACGCCGTACGCGCGGTTGCGGGCGCGGGCCTTCGGACCCGGGACGTCGTACAGGACGCTGCCGCTCATCGGGCCACCGCCAGTCGGTTCTCCAGCAGCCGGAACAGACCGCTGATCGAAAACGTGATGAGGATGTAGCAGACCGCGATCCACAGGAAGATCACGAAGATGTTGTAGCCGGAGGCGGCGTTGAGGGTCTTCTGCACCGAGCCGAGCTCGGTGACGTTGAACCCCGAGGCGATCGCCGTGTTCTTGGCCAGGGCGATCAGCAGGCTGCCGATCGGCGGGATCGCCGTGCGGACCGCCTGCGGCAGGACTATGTGCCCGAGCGTCTGCCCGAACGTCATCCCGATCGACCGCGCCGCCTCCGCCTGCCCCACCGGCACCGTGTTGATGCCGGACCGGATGGCCTCGCAGATGAACGCCGAGGTGTAGCAGCCCAGCGCCAGCACCGCCAGCCAGAAGGAGCTCCAGCCCTTCAGACCCAGCGCCGGCAGGCCGAGCGTGGCCGCCAGGAACAGCAGCACCAGCGGGGTGTTGCGCAGCAGCGTCACCCAGGCGGTGCCGAAGGCACGCAGCGCGGGCACCGGGGAGACGCGGAACGCCGCGACGAGGGTGCCCAGCACCAGGGCGAGCAGGGCGCTGAGCGCCGTCAGTTCGACGGTTCCGACGAAACCTTCGCGGAACATCGCGAAGTTGTCAGACAGAACGTTCACGTTGCGTCTCCGGGTATCGCGAGGCGGTCATCCGGCACCGGTCCGACGGTCAGTAGCGCTCGACGGCGGGCGGGGTCGGGGCGGGGGCGCCGGACAGGCCGAGCGTGGCGTCGTACGCCTTCTTCCAGTCGCCGTTCTGCTCGTGCGCCTCCAGGGCCTTGTCGACCGCCTCGCGCAGCGCCTTGTCGTCCTTGTTCAGCCCCACGCCGTAGGGCTCCTTGGAGAAGAGGTTGCCCGTCAGCTTCAGGCCCTTGTTCTCGGCCGCGTACCCCTTGAGGATCGCGTCGTCCGTGGTGACCGCGTCGACCGAGCCGTTGACCAGGTCCTGCACGCACAGCTGGTAGCCCTGCTGCGCCTTGACCTCGGCCGCGCCGTACTTCGGGTCCTTGATGCGCTTGAGCGAGCTGGAGCCGGTCGCCGAGCAGACCTTCTTGCCCTTGATGTCGTCCACGCTCTTGATGGAGCTGTCGGCCTTCACCAGCAGGTCCTGGCCGGCGATGTAGTACGGCCCGCCGAAGCCGACCTGCTTCTTGCGCTCGTCGTTGATGGTGTACGTCCCCACGTACAGGTCGACCCCACCGCTGGCGATCTGCGTCTCGCGGGCCTCGGAGGGCACGGACTTGAAGACGATGTGGTCCTCGTCGAAGCCGAGATCGGCCGCGATCATCCGGGCGATCTCCACGTCGAAGCCCGAGCGCTTCTTCGTGCCGGGGTTCTCGTAGCCGAGGCCGGGCTGGTCGGCCTTGGTGCCGATGGTGATCTTCTTGCCCTTGATCCGCGCGAAGACGGGTGAATCCTTCACGTCCGCCGCGGTGTTCACCTTGTAGGACGGCAGCGCCTTCGCCGAGCTGCTCTCGCCTCCCTGGCCGGCCTTGTCGTCGGGGCTGCCCGACTTGCCGCAGGCGGTCGCGGTCACGGCGAGGGCCACCACGACGGCGGCCGCTGCGGCGGTGTTGCGGAGCTTCATGTGGACATCCTTCGAGGTGAACGGGCGGACCGTGGGAGAGGTGAGGCGCGTGGGTGCGGCACGGCCGGCGACGGCTCAGTGGTGCAGGATCTTGGAGAGGAAGTCCTTGGCCCGGTCGCTGCGCGGGTTGCTGAAGAACTGGTCGGGCCGCGCCTCTTCGACGATGCGGCCATCCGCCATGAAGACGACGCGGTTGGCGGCCGAGCGGGCGAAGCCCATCTCGTGCGTGACGACGACCATCGTCATGCCGTCGCGGGCCAGCTGCTGCATGACCTCCAGCACCTCGTTGATCATCTCCGGGTCGAGGGCCGAGGTCGGCTCGTCGAACAGCATCACTTTCGGGTCCATGGCCAGGGCCCGGGCGATGGCCACGCGCTGCTGCTGGCCGCCCGAGAGCTGCGCCGGATACTTGTCCGCCTGGGCGCCGACGCCGACCCGGTCGAGCAGGGCGCGGGCCGTGGTCTCGGCCGCCGCGCGGTCCTTGCGCCGGACCTTCACCTGCCCCAGCACCACGTTCTCCAGCACGGTCTTGTGCGCGAAGAGGTTGAAGGACTGGAAGACCATGCCCACATCCGCGCGCAGCCGGGCGAGTTCCTTGCCCTCCTGCGGCAGCGGCTTGCCGTCGATGGTGATGGAGCCGGAGTCCGTCGTCTCCAGACGGTTGATCGTGCGGCACAGCGTCGACTTGCCGGACCCGGAGGGCCCGATGACGACCACGACCTCGCCGCGCGCGATGGTCAGGTCGATGTCCTGGAGCACGTGCAGCGCGCCGAAGTGCTTGTTGACCTTGTTCAGGACGACCAGTGCGTCCGTGGCGCCGGCCACGTCCTTGGTCACCGATACCTCGCTCATCGGCGTTCCTCGCTCCGTCCTCCTCGGTTGGGGAGGACCCTAATGAGCTGCAACGACCAGCGTCATTACATCTGAGCTGAAATTGAGCATAACGATCCGGACTCAAGTGGACACTGAGCGTCAACGAGACGCGCGGCCGCGTACGGCGTACCGGCTGCATAACGGAAGCCGATGGACGAGCCGGTACCCCTTGACGTACCGGCCATCCATCGGCGTGGATGCGGTGTTGCCCGTGCGGTGCACCGCACCAGCCGCCGGAGGAGGCCGATGAGACTGCTGCTCGTGGAGGACGACGACCATGTCGCCGCGGCCCTGTCGGCCGTCCTGGCCCGGCACGGCTTCGACGTCACCCACGCCCGGAGCGGCGAGGAGGCCCTGCAGGCGCTGCTGCCCACCGCGGGCGCGCCGTTCGGCGTCGTCCTGCTCGACCTCGGCCTGCCCGACCAGGACGGCTTCGAGGTCTGCGGCAGGATCCGCAAGCGCACCACCACGCCCGTCATCATGGTCACGGCCCGCTCCGACACCCGGTCGAAGATCCACGGGCTGAACCTGGGCGCCGACGACTACGTGGTCAAGCCCTACGACACCGGCGAGCTCCTCGCGCGCATCCACGCCGTCGCCCGCCGCACGCCCGCCGGGCGCGGTCCGGGCCGGCCGAAGGAGCCCGAGGGCCCGCACGCGCTGCGACTGGGCCCGGTCACCATCGAACTGCCCAACCGCCGCGTCTTCGTGGACGGCGAGCCCGTCTCCCTGACCCGCAAGGAGTTCGACCTGCTGGCCCTGCTCGCCCAGCGCCCGGGCGTCGTCTTCCGCCGGGAACAGATCATCAGCGAAGTCTGGCGCACCAGTTGGGAGGGCACCGGCCGCACGCTGGAGGTGCACGTCGCCTCGCTGCGCGCCAAGCTGCGCATGCCCGCCCTCATCGAGACCGTGCGGGGCGTCGGCTACAAGATCGTCGCCCCGGTCTGAGGGGCCGCGACGCGCCGTGCACACCCGACTGCTGCCCCTGCTCATCGTCCTGATGGCCGGCGTCCTGCTGGCCCTCGGCTTCCCGCTCGCCGCCGGCATGGCGGCGGTCGAGCAGCAGCGGGTGGTCGTCGACCGCATCGACGACACCGCCCGCTTCGCCTCGCTCGCCCAGTACGTCACGGCCAGGCCCGCCGACCGCACCGAGTCCATGGCCGAGCCGCTGACCACCCTCAACACCGAACTGCGGCGGTACGAGGACCTCTACGACATCCGCGTCGGCGTCTTCCACCGCGACGGCCGGCCCCTGGCCGTCGCCCCCGACTGGACGCTGCCGCGCGAGGGCGAGGCGCGCCAGGCGTTCCAGGAGTCCCTCGCCGGGCGCCGCAGCCACGATCCCGCACAGATCTGGCCCTGGGCCCGCAACCGGCTCACCGTCGCCTCACCCGTCGTCCGCGACGGCGACGTCGTGGGCGTCGTGGTCACCCAGTCGCCCACCGGGGCCCTGCGCTCGCGCATCCTGCACAGCTGGCTGCTGCTGGCGTCCGGCGAGCTCGCCGCGATGCTCGTCGCCGTCGGCGCGGCCTTCCGGCTGACCGGCTGGGTTCTGCGGCCCGTACGGACCCTCGACGCGGCGGCCCACGACATCGCCACCGGCCGCATGAAGTCCCGCGTCGCCGCCGACAGCGGCCCCCCGGAACTGCGCCGCCTCGCCCGCTCCTTCAACGAGATGGCCGACAACGTCGAGGACGTCCTCGAACAGCAGCGGGCCTTCGTCGCCGACGCCTCGCACCAGCTGCGCAACCCCCTGTCCGCGCTCCTGCTGCGCATCGACCTGATGGCGCTGGACCTGCCGGACGGGCACACCGAGATCGAGTCCGTGCGCACCGAGGGCAAGCGCCTGGCCCGCGTCCTGGACGACCTGCTGGACCTCGCCCAGGCCGAGCACGCCGCCGCCGAGCCGCAGCTCACCGACATCGCCGAGCTCGTCACCGACCGGGTGGGCGCCTGGCTGCCGGTCGCCGAGCGCAACGGCGTCGCCCTGAACTACCGCGGACCGCGCGCCGCCACCGGCTGGGCGGACCCCATAGCCCTCTCCAGCGCCCTGGACGCCGTCGTCGACAACGCCCTGAAGTTCACCCCGTCCAGCGCCCGCGTCGAGGTCCTGGTCGAAGTGGCCGGCCCCCGCGTGCGCATCACCGTCGCCGACGGCGGCCCGGGCCTGACCGACGAGGAGCTCACCCGCATCGGCGACCGCTTCTGGCGCAGCAACCGGCACCAGAACGTCTCGGGCTCCGGCCTCGGGCTGTCCATCACCCGGGCCCTGCTCACCCCCGGCGGCGCCACACTGGCGTACGAGCACAACCGCCCCACGGGGCTGCGCGCGACCATATCCGTCCCCCGCGACGCCGGCTGACCGCGCCGCACCATGCGCGCCCGGCCTGACGGGGCGCCGTGGTGCCCCGCGACGAAGATCCGCCGGACACGGCCTAAGGCTTCGCCGACACGTAGTAGCGTCGCGCCCCCGCGTGGAGCTGCAGCGGATTGGTGTAGATCGCCGTGCGGAAGTCGACCTTCTGGGCCGCGTGGACCTTGGTGCCGATGCTGTCGCGATTCCTTATCACCGTGCGCGTGATGCTCTCGGTGAGATCGGAGTCGACGTCGTCCCGGGTGACCAGCAGGTTGGCGACCGCGATGGTCTTCACGGCCTCCCCGGCGTGCATGTCCGGGTAGGCGTCCGTCGGGATCACCGCCGCCCGGTAGTAGTACGTCTGCCAGCCCATGGCGTGCAGCGGCTCCAGCAGGTCGCCGAGCGGCACCAGTCTGACCGGCAGCCGCTCGCTGAGGGTCTGGACGGCTCCCGTGGGCAGCCCGCCGGACCAGAAGAAGGCGTCGACCTCGTGCCGTTGCAGCATCCCCGGCGCCCGGTCGATGCCCACCCGCACGGGGACGATGTCGCGGTCGAAGTCCACCCGGGCCGCCAGCAGCAGCCGGCGCGTGATCAGCTGCACGCCCGAGCCGTCCGCGCCGACGGCCACGCGCAGGCCCTTGAGGTCGCGCGTGGTGCGCACCGGGGAGTTCCGCGGCACGATGAGCTGCATGTAGTCGTCGTACAGCCGCGCGCACGCCCGCAGGTGCTCCGCACCCGGCTCGCCCCGGTAGCCGAAGGTCGCGGCGGCGTCGGCGGTGGCCAGGGCGAAGTCGGCGCGGCCGGTGCTGAGCTGCTGCAGGTTGTCCATGGAGCCCTCGCTGCGCAGCAGCCGCACCTCCAGGGCGGGCAGGTCCGCCGCCAGATCGCGCTTGAGCAGTTTGCCGTACTGCGCGTACACGCCCGTGGGCATGCCGGTGGCGACGGCGATCCTGCCGTGCGGTGTCGGGCCCGGGCTCTGCGGCAGCAGCCACCACACGAGCAGCCCCAGCACCACGGCGGCGACGGCCCCCGCCCGCAGCAGGCGGCGCCCGCGCGGCCGGTGGTCCTGCGGTATTCCGGCAAGCACAGGCGGATCCTGCCAGCCGTCACCGCGGTCGGCCAGGTTCCGTGCACCGGCCAATCGGTCCGTGCACGGGGGATCCACCGGTGCTGCCGGGGCCGCCGGGGGCTCCGGCGCTCGGTGAGGGATATGTCCGCGAGCCCCTTTACCCTTGTGGCATGACCAGCAGCGACCGGAGCCCCGACGTGCGTTCTACCAGCACCTACATGATCCGCACCTACGGATGCCAGATGAACGTCCACGACTCGGAGCGGCTGTCCGGCCTGCTGGAGGACGCGGGCTACGTGCGCGCGCCCGAGGGTGCCACCGAGGGCGAGGCCGACGTCATCGTCTTCAACACCTGCGCGGTGCGCGAAAACGCCGACAACAAGCTCTACGGCAACCTCGGCCGCCTCGCCCCGGTCAAGGCGCAGCGTCCCGGCATGCAGATCGCCGTGGGCGGCTGCCTGGCGCAGAAGGACCGCGACACCATCGTGAAGAAGGCGCCGTGGGTCGACGTCGTCTTCGGCACGCACAACATCGGCAAGCTGCCCGTGCTGCTGGAGCGCGCCCGCATCCAGGAGGAGGCGCAGGTCGAGATCGCCGAGTCGCTGGAGGCCTTCCCCTCCACGCTGCCCACGCGGCGCGAGAGCGCGTACGCGGCCTGGGTGTCGATCTCCGTCGGCTGCAACAACACCTGCACCTTCTGCATCGTCCCGGCGCTGCGCGGCAAGGAGAAGGACCGCCGTCCCGGCGACATCCTCGCCGAGGTCGAGGCACTGGTCGCCGAGGGCGTCAGCGAGATCACCCTGCTCGGCCAGAACGTCAACGCCTACGGCTCCGACATCGGCGACCGCGAGGCGTTCTCCAAGCTGCTGCGCGCCTGCGGCAAGATCGAGGGCCTGGAGCGCGTCCGCTTCACCTCCCCGCACCCGCGCGACTTCACCGACGACGTGATCGCCGCCATGGCCGAGACGCCGAACGTGATGCCGCAGCTGCACATGCCGCTGCAGTCCGGCTCGGACACGGTGCTCAAGGCCATGCGCCGCTCGTACCGCCAGGAGCGTTTCCTCGGCATCATCGAGAAGGTGCGCGCCGCCATGCCCGACGCCGCCATCTCCACCGACATCATCGTGGGCTTCCCCGGCGAGACCGAGGAGGACTTCGAGCAGACCCTGCACGTCGTGCGCGAGGCGCGCTTCGCGCAGGCCTTCACCTTCCAGTACTCCAAGCGCCCGGGCACCCCGGCCGCCGAGATGGACGGCCAGATCCCCAAGGAGGTCGTGCAGGAGCGCTACGAGCGGCTCGTCGCCCTGCAGGAGCAGATCTCCTGGGAGGAGAACAAGAAGCAGGTCGGCCGCACCCTGGAGGTCATGGTCGCCGAGGGCGAGGGCCGCAAGGACGATGCCACGCAGCGCCTGTCCGGCCGCGCCCCCGACAACCGCCTGGTGCACTTCACCAAGCCCGCCGAGCCCGTGCGCCCCGGCGACGTGGTGACCGTGGAGATCACCTACGCCGCCCCGCACCACCTGCTCGCCGAGGGCCCCACCCGGGCCGTGCGCCGTACGCGGGCGGGCGACGCGTGGGAGAAGCGCAACGCCGCCGCGGCCGCCAAGCCCCAGGGCGTGATGCTGGGCATCCCGACCATCGGTGCCCCGGCCCCGAGCCCGGCCCCGGCGTCCGCGGGCTGCGGCTGCGACTAGGGTCTGCGCGGCGGATCTTCATTGCGGGGTGGCGCGTTCGGCTGCGGGCCGTCGGTGGCCGATCGCGCAGTTCCCCGCGCCCCTACGGGGCGCCGTGGGCTGGTGCAGCGCCCCGTAGGGGCGCGGGGAACTGCGCGACAAGCCACGACGCGCCCGCAGAGCGCCCACGGCCCGTACTTTTCCGCCCCGCCCCGGGACCGCTCACGCAGCGGGAACGGGGCGGGGCGTATCGTTCCCGCATGCTCGTCGCCGCTGCCGTGTGCCCCAGTCCGCCCCTGCTGGTTCCCGAGGTGGCCCAAGGTGCCGCACCCGAACTCGACGCCCTGCGGGCCGCCTGCCTCGACGCCGTGGCCGTGCTGGCGGCCGCCCGCCCCGAGCGGCTGGTCGTCGTCGGCCCGGCCGGCCCCGACGCCGCCGGGACGTACCCGCAGGGCGCTCCCGGCTCCTTCCGTGGGCTGGGCGTCGACCTCGACGTACGGCTCGGTGAGGGCGATCCGGCGGTGGAGCGGCGCCTGCCGCAGTCCCTGACGGTGGCGGCCTGGCTGCTCACGCGCACGGCCTGGTCGGCCGCGCCGGTGACCGGCCTGGGGGTCGCGCAGTCGCTGGGCACGGACGAGTGCCTGGCCGCCGGCCGCGCGCTGGTGGGGACGGGCGAACGCGTCGCCCTGCTGGTCATGGGGGACGGCAGTGCGTGCCGCACCGTCAAGGCGCCGGGCTACCTCGACGAGCGGGCCGAACCCTTCGACAAGCTGGCCGCACGGGCGCTGGGCGCCGCCGACACAGCGGCGCTGGCCGGGCTGGACGCAAAGCTCGCCGGTGAGCTGCAGGCGGCCGGCCGGGCGCCGTGGCAGGTGCTGGCGGGCGCGGCCGGCGAGGCCGCGCTGAGGGGCGCGCTGCTGTACGAGGACGCGCCCTACGGGGTGGGCTACTTCGTGGCCGCCTGGTCCTAGGGGCCCGGTACGGCGACGGCCGTGGAGCTTCCTCCACGGCCGGTCGCGGACGAGGGAGGCAGCCGCCGGTCAGGCCGGGGAGCCCCGGGTGCCCGGCGGGCCGGTCGGTGACCGCCCCTCGTCCTCGCCGCACCCGCGTGCGGCCTTACTTGCGGGCGCCCTCACCGGCCTCGCTGTCGGCCGCCTTCGCCGCGGACTGCTGCTTGGGGATGTCGACTCCCTCGCCCGCCTCGTCCGTGGTCTCCTCGGCCTTGGCCTCGGCGGCCTCCTCCGGCTTCGCCTCGGCCGTCTCCGCGGCGTCGGTGGATTCCGCCGTCTGGGTGGCAGCCGCGGCCTCTTCCGTTGACGTCGACGACGACCGACGGAGAATCCTTGAAAAAACGCCCATATCTACTCCATTACCTTACTGATGTGAGCGAAATCCCGCGTCGTCCGGGGCGCCCAGCGGGGCCGCTCACGGACACCGGTCCGTGAACCGGCTCTCGGAACCTCGCAACAGGCAACGACGCCGGGTGCGTCGCGTCACGTCGCTCGTTCGTGGGGCGCTGCCGAGGTTTGGGAGACTGGAGCGGTGAGAAACGCAGCTCCCGCACCCCGGGTCATCGCCGTCGTCGGTCCCACGGCGGCAGGCAAGTCCGATCTCGGCGTCGCCCTCGCCCAGCACCTGGGCGGCGAAGTGATCAACGCCGACTCCATGCAGCTCTACCGCGGCATGGACATCGGCACCGCCAAGCTGACCATGGCGGAGCGGCAGGGCGTGCCGCACCACCTGCTCGACATCTGGGACGTCAAGGAGACCGCGAGCGTCGCCGAGTACCAGAGGCTGGCCCGGGCCGAGATCGACCGCCTGCTGGCCGCCGGCCGCACCCCCGTGCTGGTGGGCGGCTCCGGGCTCTACATCAAGGGCACCGTCGACGCCATGGACTTCCCCGGCACCGACCCGGCCGTCCGGGCGCGGCTGGAGGGCGAGCTCGCCGAGGCCGGCCCCGGCGCCCTGCACGCCCGGCTGGCCGCGGCCGACCCGGCCGCCGCGCGGGCCATCCTGCCCGGCAACGGCCGGCGCATCGTGCGCGCCCTGGAGGTCATCGAGCTCACCGGCAAGCCCTTCACCGCCAACCTGCCCGGCGAGGAGCCGGTGTACGACGCGCTGCAGATCGGCGTCGACGTCGAGCGCCCGGAGCTGGACGAGCGGATCACCCTGCGGGTGGACCGCATGTGGCAGGCGGGGCTCGTGGACGAGGTGCGCGCCCTGGAGCGCGAGGGTCTGCGCGAGGGGCGCACGGCCTCCCGCGCGCTCGGCTACCAGCAGGTGCTCGCCTTCCTCGCGGGGGAGTGCACCGAGGACGAGGCGCGCACCGAGACCGTACGCGCCACCAAGCGCTTCGCGCGCCGTCAGGATTCGTGGTTCCGCCGGGATTCGCGGGTGAACTGGCTGAGCGGCGCCGCCGGCCGGCAGGCGGAACTCACCCAGGAGGCGCTGGCGTTGGTCGAACGGGCTATTACAGCCTGATCACGTGATGGCATCGGGACGCTCCGCACGCGGTTGCGGCCACCCGCGACGTGCCATCATCAAACTTCGATCGAGCCGTGAAGTCCGAGTTGGGAGGGCGCGTGGCGATGGAGGCCGGCCCTCGCGACACAAGGCAGCAGCAGCCGTCCGGCGAGTCCGGCGCGCTGACCCCGGACGGCCCGGACACCGCCGAGGACGGCGAGCCCGGGGCGGCGGAGCCCGCCGCCTTCCGGGAGCTGCGTCCGCAGCGCAGGCTGCGCGCCTGGCAGCTCGCGCCCATCGTCATGCTCGCCGCTCTCGGCTCGCTGATGTTCGCCTTCCCGCTCGCCTTCGAGTTCGGCGACGGCGGCCCCGTCGTCGCCATGCTCGGCCTGCTGCTGAGCTGCTGTGCCGCCGGCTGGGGCGTCATGGCGGCCCGCCGCGTCGGCTACACCTGGCCCGGCCTGCCCCCGCGCGGCTCCGGGCGCCGCCCCGACTGGCGGTACGTCGCCTCGTACACCGCCGTCGTGACGGTGCTGGCCGTGCTGGCCGTCTGGCGCGTCGCCCGCCTGCGCTGAGGCGGGCCCGTGACCGGGCTTGTCACAGGTCACCCGTACCATCGAAGGGTGAGCACCGCGCAGATCGCCTTCCTCAAGGGTCACGGCACCGAGAACGACTTCGTGATCGTCCCCGACCACGACGGCCGCCTGGAGCTGTCCGCGGCCGCCGTCGCCCGCCTGTGCGACCGCCGGGCCGGCATCGGCGCCGACGGCGTGCTGCGCGTGGTGCGCTCCGCCGCCCACCCCGAGGCGCGGGAGATGGCCGGCGAGGCCGAGTGGTTCATGGACTACCGCAACAGCGACGGCAGCATCGCCGAGATGTGCGGCAACGGCGTCCGCGTCTTCGCCCGCTACCTGCAGCAGGCCGGCCTGGCCGGCGAGGGCGACCTGCCGATCGCCACGCGCGCCGGCATCCGGCGCGCCCACATCGCCAAGTCCGGCCCCGGCGGCGAGCCCGGCGACGTCACCGTCGCCATGGGCCGCGCCCTGCTGCCCGAGGGCGAGGTCACCGTCACAGTGGGCGAGCGCAGCTGGCCCGCGCGCAACGTCAACATGGGCAACCCGCACGCCGTCGCCTTCGTCGGCGACCTCGCCGACGCCGGCCACCTGTACGAGGCGCCCGGCGTCAGCCCGGCCGCGGCCTACCCCGAGGGCACCAACGTCGAGTTCGTCGTCGACCGCGGGCCCGGCCACGTGGCCCTGCGCGTCCACGAGCGCGGCTCCGGCGAGACCCGCTCCTGCGGCACCGGGGCCTGCGCCGTCATGGTCGCCGCGGCCCGCCGCGACGGCGCCGACCCGGCCGTGCTGGGCCACCCCGTCACGTACACCGTGGACCTCCCCGGCGGCCGCCTGGTGATCAGCGAGATGCCGGACGGCACCGTGGAGATGACCGGCCCCGCCGTCATCGTCGCCGAGGGCACCGTCGACGCCTCCTTCCTGGCCGACGCCGCCGCCTGACCGGGGCGCCGGGGCGTCACCCGGCGCGCCCCGACTCCCTCGAATGGGTGATCCGTTTCACTCTGGGCGAGAGGGGGTGAGCGGTGCGTGATGGGGTCGGTAGCATCAAGCACCGGCCTTGAGGCGCAAGCCGACCGCCGGTCGACGCTGCCGGAGGTGCCCATGAGCGCAGAGGCCACGAACACCGGTGCTCCCGGCCGCTGGCGCGGCCGCCGCATCGACCTCAGACGGCTCGGTCGCGCCGCGCTCGCCGGCTCCGGCGCCCGCGGCCGGCTCCCCGATGCCATCGACCACGTCGCCAAGGTCCACCGCGCCCACCACCCCGGCGCCGACCTGGACATCCTGCGCCGCGCCTACCTGCTGGCCGAGTCCTCCCACCGCGGTCAGACGCGCAAGAGCGGCGAGCCGTACATCACCCACCCGCTCGCCGTCACGCTGATCCTGGCCGAACTGGGCGCCGAGACCACCACCTTGACCGCCTCCCTGCTCCACGACACCGTCGAGGACACCGAGGTGACGCTCGATCAGGTGGGGGAGCAGTTCGGCGCCGAGGTGCGCTTCCTCGTCGACGGCGTCACCAAGCTGGAGAAGGTCGACTACGGCGCGGCGGCCGAGCCGGAGACCTTCCGCAAGATGCTGGTGGCCACCGGCAACGACGTCCGGGTGATGTCCATCAAGCTCGCCGACCGCCTGCACAACATGCGCACCCTCGGTGTCATGCGCCCCGAGAAACAGGCCCGCATCGCCAAGGTGACCCGTGACGTGCTGATCCCGCTCGCCGAACGTCTGGGCGTCCAGGCGCTCAAGGCCGAGCTCGAGGACCTGGTCTTCGCCGTGCTGCACCCCGAGGAGTACGCCCGTACCCGCGAGCTCGTCCTCGCCCACGCCGGCCGGCCCGACCCGCTGCAGGCGACCGCCGGGCGGGTGCGCGCCGTCCTGCGGGAGGCCGGCATCGCCGCCGAAGTCGTCGTCCGACGGCGCCACTTCGTCTCCGTCCACCGGGTGCGCCTCAAGCGCCGCGAGATCACCGGCTCCGACCTGGGCCGGCTGCTGGTGCTGGTCGGCGAGGACGCCGACTGCTACGCGGTGCTCGGCGAGCTGCACACCTGCTTCACGCCCTACATCTCGGAGTTCAAGGACTTCATCGCCGTTCCGAAGTTCAACCTCTACCAGTCGCTGCACACCGCCGTCGCCGGCGAGGACGGCCAGGTCGCCGAGGTTCTCATCCGCACCCACCGCATGCACCGCGTCGCCGAGGCCGGCGTCGTCGCACTCGGCAACCCCTACGCCGCCCCCGAGGCCGGCGAGAGCGCCGACGGCGAGCGCGCCGACCCCACCCGGCCGGGCTGGCTCAGCCGGTTGCTGGAGTGGCAGCGGGCCACCCCCGACCCCGACACCTTCTGGACGTCCCTGCGCGACGAGCTCGCCCAGGACCGCGAGGTGACCGTCTTCCGCGCCGACGGCGGCACGATCGGCCTGCCGGCCGGCTCCAGCTGCGTGGACGCCGCGTACGCGCAGTACGGCGACGGCGCCCACCACTGCTTCGGCGCGCGCGTCAACGGTCGCCTGGCGACGCTCGGCACGATCCTGCACGACGGCGACACCGTCCAGCTGCTGATGTCGCCGGACGCCGACGTCGCCGTCTCCGGTCCCTCGCCCGAGTGGCGCGAGCACGCCCGTACGCCCGCCGCCCGCATCGCCATCGACCGCTGGCTGGCCGCCCACCCCGCCGTCCCCGACCTGCCCGCCGACCCCGCCGCCGGCACCCGGCCGCCCCTGCCGGCCGGCCCGCCCCGCGGCGCGGAGCGCCCGCGCGGGCCCGTGGCCGTGGTGGCCGACCGGGCCGCCGCCAGCGTGCGGCTGGCGGGCTGCTGCACGCCCGTGCCGCCCGACGAGGTGACCGGCTTCCCCGTGCGCGGCGGCGCGGTGACCGTGCACCGCACGCCCTGTCCGGCCGTGCACCGCATGATCACCTCGGGGCGGCAGCCCGTGGAGGTGCGCTGGCGCACCGCGGACGGCACCGGCTGCGGCGACTACCGCGTCACCCTGCGCGCGGAAGCCTTCAGCAGGCCGCGGCTGCTCGCCGACCTCACCGAGGTCATCGCGGCCACCGGCGCGGCCGTCGTCTCCGCCGCGGTCGAGCCGCCGTACGAGCAGCGGGTGCGGCACACCTACACCCTGCAGCTGGCCGATGCGGCCCAGCTGCCGGAGCTGATCCGGGCCATGCGCCGCGTGCCGGGCGTCTACGACGTCGAGCGGGCGGGCCGTTCGGTGGCGGCGCCGCTGTGACCCGATAGCACGCGGCGGCCCACCGGACAACCTGCCGATACGACACTCGTACCAGTAGACGAGACGCTCATACGAGTGGGCCGGCGTCGCGCCGCCACCAGTGGCGCGCCGGGCGCTGATAGCGGTGGACGCATGTCGCACTCACCCGCCCCGGAAGAGCGCCGCCCCGAGCGCCGCCTTGAGCGTCGTCGTCGCCCGCGCCACCGCGCCGCCCTGCTGGCGGCCGCGGCCGCCCTGGTCCTGGGGGCCGCCGCACCGCCGGCGCCCGTCGCCCAGGGGATCGGCGACCGGATCTTCCCCGAGCTGGGCAACCCGGGCTACGACGTGGCCGCCTACGACATCGCGTTCACCTACCGCGCGAACGACCAGCCGCTGACCGCCGTCACCAAAATCCTCGCCCGGGCCACCGACCGCCTGGAGCGCTTCAACCTGGACTTCACCCACGGCACGATCTCCTCGGTCGAGGTCGACGGGGCGCCCGCGCAGTTCACCCCCACGGGTGAGGACGTGGTGGTCACACCGGCCCACGCCGTCACGGCGGGCGCCGCGTTCGGCGTGACCGTGCACCACACCAGCGACCCGCGCGGCGGCGAGGGCAACGGCGGCTGGGTGCCCACCACGGACGGCCTGGTCATGGCCAACCAGGCGGACGCCGCGCACCGCGTCTTCCCCGGCAACGACCACCCCTCCGACAAGGCGCTGTTCACCTTCCGCGTCACCGCGCCCAAGGAGCTCACGGTGGTCGCCAACGGGCTGCCCGCCGGGCGCAGCACCGAGGGCGCGAACACCACCTGGACCTACCGCACCCTGCACCCCATGGCCACCGAGCTGGCGCAGGTCGCCATCGGCCGCTCCGCCGTGCCCGAGCGCGCGGGACCGCACGGGCTGAAACTGCGCGACGTGGTGCCCGGCGCGGACCAGAAGGCCTTGGAGAGCTGGACGGCGAAGACGCCGGAGCAGGTCGCCTGGATGGAGAAGAAGGTGGGGTACTTCCCCTTCGAGGCCTACGGCGTGCTGATCGCCGACGCCTCCACGGGCTTCGAGCTGGAGACGCAGACGCTCTCCCTCTTCGAGCGCGACCTGTTCACCAAGGGCGGCTTCCCGCAGTGGTACCTGGAGTCGGTGATGGTCCACGAGCTGGCCCACCAGTGGTTCGGCGACAGCGTCAGCCCCCGCTACTGGTCCGACCTGTGGCTCAACGAGGGGCACGCCACCTGGTACGAGTCGCTGTACGCCGAGGAGCGCGGCGGCCGGAAGCTGGAGGACCGGATGCGGGTGGCCTACCAGCTCTCCGACCAGATGCGCGCCGACGGCGGCCCGCCCGCCGCGATCAAGGCTCCGGCCCCGGGGCGCAAGACCGGGATCTTCCGGCCGGTGGTCTACGACGGGGGAGCGCTCGTGCTGTACGCGCTGCGGCAGCGGATCGGCGCCACCGCCTTCGACCGCCTGGAACGCACCTGGGTCCGGCGCCACCACGACGGGGTCGCCACCACCGCCGACTTCGTCGCCCTGGCCACGGAGGTCTCCGGCCAGGACCAGTCGGCCTTCCTGCAGCCCTGGCTGTACGGGCAGAGCACCCCGCCCATGCCCGGCCACCCGGACTGGAAGGCGGCCCCGAAACCCGCGTGACGCCCGGGCGGGGGCATGGGACCATCGACGGGCCGGCACGGCGGCGGCCCCGGGAATCCCCGGGCGGCGCGAAACGTTGTCGGCACTGTGGGAGCCCCGGCGGGGCGACCGCCCGACAGCACTTCCCAACGACGTAAAGGATCAAATGACCTCCTCTTCTTCCCTTCCCCAGGACCGGCAGGACCGGCAGTCCCTCCCGGAGAGCCTTCGGGCCGACGCCCTGATGGAAGAGGACGTTGCCTGGAGCTACGAGATCGACGGGGAGCGCGACGGCGATCAGTACGACCGCTCCGAGCGCGCGGCCCTGCGCCGGGTGGCCGGGCTCTCCACCGAGCTGGAGGACGTCACCGAGGTCGAGTACCGCCAGCTGCGCCTGGAGCGCGTGGTGCTCGTCGGCGTGTGGACCTCCGGCACCGTCCAGGACGCCGAGAACTCGCTCGCCGAGCTGGCGGCGCTGGCCGAGACGGCCGGTGCGATGGTGCTCGACGGTGTCATCCAGCGCCGCGACAAGCCGGACCCGGCGACGTACATCGGCTCCGGCAAGGCCCAGGAGCTGCGGGACATCGTGCTGGAGAGCGGCGCGGACACCGTGGTGTGCGACGGTGAGCTCAGCCCCGGCCAGCTCATCCACCTGGAGGACGTCGTCAAGGTCAAGGTGGTCGACCGGACCGCCCTGATCCTCGACATCTTCGCCCAGCACGCGAAGTCCCGTGAGGGCAAGGCGCAGGTCTCCCTGGCCCAGATGCAGTACATGCTGCCCCGGCTGCGCGGCTGGGGTCAGTCGCTGTCGCGGCAGATGGGTGGTGGTGGCTCCGGCTCGGCCGGCGGCGGCATGGCCACCCGTGGTCCCGGTGAGACCAAGATCGAGACGGACCGGCGGCGGATCCGCGAGAAGATGGCGAAGATGCGCCGTGAGATCGCGGAGATGAAGACCGGCCGCGACATCAAGCGCCAGGAGCGCCGGCGCAACAAGGTGCCGTCGGTGGCCATCGCCGGCTACACCAACGCGGGCAAGTCCTCGCTGCTCAACCGCCTCACGGGTGCGGGTGTGCTGGTGGAGAACGCCCTGTTCGCCACCCTGGACCCGACCGTGCGCCGGGCCGAGACGCCCGGCGGGCGGCTGTACACCCTGGCCGACACCGTCGGATTCGTCCGGCACCTGCCGCACCACCTCGTCGAGGCCTTCCGCTCCACCATGGAGGAGGTCGGCGACGCCGACCTGATCCTGCACGTGGTGGACGGCTCGCACCCGGCACCGGAGGAGCAGCTGGCGGCGGTGCGCGAGGTGATCCGGGACGTCGGCGCGGTCGACGTGCCCGAGATCGTGGTGATCAACAAGGCGGATGCGGCGGACCCGCTGGTCCTGCAGCGCCTGCTGCGCATCGAGAAGCGCTCGATCGCCGTCTCCGCGCGCACGGGCCAGGGCATGGACGAGCTGCTGGCGCGGATCGACGCCGAGCTGCCGCGGCCCGCGATCGAGGTGGAGGCCCTCGTGCCGTACACGCACGGCTCCCTGGTCGCCCGGGTGCACGCCGACGGCGAGGTGCTCTCCGAACAGCACACGCCCGAGGGCACCCTGCTGCGGGCCCGGGTCCACGAGGAGCTCGCCGCCGAGCTCCAGCGGTACGTGCCCGCCTCGCACTCGTAACGCACGGCACTCGTAACGCACGGCACTCGTCACGCACGGCACTCGTCACGCACGCAGGAAGGCCCGCCCCCTCGACGGGGGCGGGCCTTCCTGCGTGGTGCCGGTGATCTACCGCTTGCCAGCGAACTTCTGGCTCAGCGCGTCGTAGACGCCCTTGGCCTCCGGGCCCAGGCGCGGGCCGGCCAGCCAGGTGCTGTTGGACGGGCCGATCGAGGTGTTGGAGATCAGCACCGGCTTGCCGTCCGGGCCGGGGGCGAACCAGCCGCCACCGGAGGATCCGCCGGTCATCCTGCAGCCGATGCGGTACATCGTCGGCTGTGCGGGGTCGAGCGTCAGCCGGCCGGGCCGGTCCACGCAGTCGTACATCTTCTGGCCGTCGAACGGCGGCGCGGCCGGGTAGCCCCAGGCGCCCATGCTGCGGATGGACTTCACCTGGGGGGTGGTGAAGTCGACGGTCAGGGCGTTGCCCACCGTCTCCTCCAGCGACTTGCCGGTGCCCGACTCGGACTTCACGTGCAGCACGGCGAAGTCGTACGGGGCGCCCGCGCCGCCGGTCTCGGCGCCCTGGCCGATCCACTGGGCGGAGGTCTGCGCCCAGTCCGCCCACCACACGCCGTACGGGGCGACGTCCTGCACCGGCGCGGTGTTGATCTGCGCGGTGGGCACGCCCTTGTCGTTGTAGGACGGCACGAAGGCGATGTTGCGGTACCAGCCGCCCTTCATGCCGGCATGCACGCAGTGGCCCGCGGTCCACACCATGTTGGACTTGCCGGGGTGTGCCGGGTCCTTGACGACCGTCGCCGAGCACACCATGTGGCCCTCGGGGCTGTCGAAGAACAGCTTGCCCACCGGTGCGGCGTTGTTGTGGTAGGGCAGGGCAACGGCCTTGGCGTCGACCGGACGCGGCTCGGGGTCGGTGACGCCCTGGTCGGCGCTCCCGCCGCCCGGCACCGTGCCGGGTGCGGCCTGGGTGGCCAGGGTCTTGTCGCTGGAGTGGGCGTCCTTCATCGTGTCGGGCTTCCAGTGGCCCTCGATGATGGGGTTGATGAAGTCGCGGGCCTCACGCATCCACTGGTCCTTGTCCCAGTTCTTCCAGGCCCCCTCCTTCCACTTCTTCTTCCACTTCTCCAGTTCCTGGGAGGGGATCCCCTTGGGCAGGCTGGGGAAGTCGTCGCCCTTCTGGCCGGCGGACGCGCTCGGCTTCGTGTCGCCGGCGGCGCTGTCGTCGCTGGGACCGCACGCGGTCGCGGTCAGCGCCAGCACGGCGGTCAGCGCGGCCGCGGCGAGGACCGGACGCCTGGTGGATGGCATGGAGTGGGCTCCCCCTGTGATTCTTCGGCTGTGTCGGGCACCGGCGCCCGCTGCGTCGGCGCGGTGGATTTTGTCATGCACCGATCCGGCGAGGGCCGGGTCGCCCCCACTATGCCGGTGCCAGCGGAGACGGACGCGCGCGGGTCCTCGGTTCCGGAACGAAGGATCTTGCAACCGGGCCGTGATCCGAAGCCCCTTGCGTCGTTGGTACGTACGGGGGAAGCCCGGCCATCGTTCACGGGGCCGGCCGTCGTTCCACGGCAGTCGTTCCACGGCAGGAGGAGGAAAGCGCGCCATGCTCCCGACCCGACCACCGTCGCCGACCCGTCCGAGGACGTCCCGGGCGGGCCACGAGGGCGTCCTGGGCCGGCTGCGGCGCAAGTCGGCCCGCGAGGCCGCCGCCCGCACGTACGCCCGGTCGCTGCCCGTCGTGCCGGTGCGCGCCCGGGGCCTGACCATCGAGGGCGCCGACGGCCGCCGCTACCTCGACTGCCTCTCCGGCGCCGGCACCCTCGCCCTCGGCCACAACCACCCGGTCGTGCTGGAGGCCATCCGCTCCGTCCTCGACTCCGGCGCGCCACTGGACGTCCCCGGTCTCGCCACTCCCGTCGCCGACACGTTCGCCGGGGAGCTGCTGCGCACGCTGCCGCCCGCCCTCGCCGACCGCGCCCGTATCCGCTTCTGCGCTCCCGGCGCCACGGACGCGCTGGAGAGCGCGCTGCGTCTGGTGCGCACCGCCACCGGGCGCGAGCCGGTCACCACCGCGGCCCCCGGCGGCGCGGAGAGCGCAGGGGCGCCCGCGCCCGCCGGGATCGTCGTCGAGCCCGTGCAGGGCGACGGCGTGCGCGAGTTCGGCGACGAGTCGCTGCGCCGCCTGCGCCGGGACACCGCGGCCCGCGGCGTCCTGCTCGTCGCCGACGAGGCCTGCACCGGCCTCGGCCGCACCGGGGCCTTCTGGGGCATCGGGCACTCCGGCGTCGTCCCCGACGTCATGGTCCTCTCCGGCGCCATCGGCGGCAGCCTCCCGCTGTCCGTCGTCGTCCACCACGACGGCCTGGACGCCGGCCCACCGCACGGCGACGCACCCGACGCCTTCCGCGGCAACCAGCTCGCCATGGCGGCCGGCACCGCCACCCTGCGCCACGTCCGGGAGAACGACCTGGCCCGGCGCGCCGCCGAGCTCGGCGCCCGGCTGCTCGGGCGCCTGCGCGAGCTCGCCCGCGCATACCCCTGCCTCGCCGACGTGCGCGGGCGAGGGCTGATGATCGGCCTGGAGTTCATTGCCCCCGGCGAGGCCCCGGCGGACGCCTCCCTCGCAGCCCGCGCCGTCGCCACCGCCGTGCGGCAGGAGTGCCTGCGGCGCGGCCTCATCGTCGGGCCGGGCGGCCCCGACTCGGCGGTGCTGCGTTTGTTGCCGCCGCTGACGCTCACCGACGGCCAGGCGGAGGCCGTCCTCGACCGGCTCTCCGACGCCGTCGCCGCCGTCTGCCGCCCCGGCCACCGGTTCCCCGCCCCGCGCACACCGAAGGAGGCAGGCGCCCCGGCCCCGACCCCGTGAGCCCCGCGCCGTACCCCGCATGAACGCGTCCCTCCCCCTCGGTGCGTCCTCCGCCGGCCACGACGGCACCCCCGCACGGCAGCCCCGGCACGGCGCGCTCCCCGAGCCCCGGGCCGCCGGCGTCCTCGGCCCCGCCGAGCCGCTGGACCACCCCGACCCGCACACCGCCGCCGACGCCGCCACCGTGGAGAACCTCCTGCGCTGCTGGGTGCGCGAGCACGGCATCGAGCGGCCCGACGGCGACGTCCTCTACCTGCCCCTCGACGCCAGCGGCATCCCCTTGAGCGTGCCGGTGCGCTACTGGTCGCCCACCGGACACCACCGCTTCGGCCCCGCCACCCTCACCGGAGGGCCCGACGACGCCCCGCCCTTCGACGCCGTCACCCTCGCCGCCCTCCTCGGCCGCGAGGCCGCCCACCGCGCCGCCCCGGCCCACCACCGACCGGCCTGCGACGCCACCGACCTCGCCGCCCGCGTCGCCGACTCCGTGCGGCGCACCGCCGCCTTCCTCACCGACCGGCGCGCCCGGCCCGCCGACCCCGACGCGGGCGAGCTCTTCCTCTACGGCGAGCAGTCCCTCCTGTTCGGCCACCCCTTCCACCCCGCGCCCAAGAGCCGCGAGGGCCTGTCCGACGCCCAGGCCCCCGGCTGCTCGCCCGAACTGCGCGGGCGCCTGCAGCTGCACTGGCTGGCGGTCGACCGCTCGGTCGTGGCCTGCGACTCCGCCTGGACCGAGCGCGGCCGCCCCGTCGACGCCGACGCCCTCGCCGCCCGGCTGGCCGGCGCCGACCTCGAGCGCGCCCTGCCCCCCGGCACCGTCGCCCTGCCCGTGCACCCCTGGCAGGCCCACGACCTCGCCCACCGCCCCGAGGCGGCGCCCCTCTTCGAGGCCGGCCTGCTGCACGATCTCGGAGCCCACGGCGCCCTGTGGTACCCCACGTCCTCCGTGCGCACCCTCCACCGGCCCGGCGCCCCCGCCATGCTCAAACTCTCCCTCGGCCTGCGCATCACCAACTCCCGCCGCGAGAACCTCCGCAAGGAACTGCACCGCGGCGTCGAGATGCACCGCCTGCTGCGCGGCGGCCTGGCCGAACGCTGGCGCGCCGCCTGCCCCGGAGGGCTCGGCTTCGACATCGTCCGCGACCCCGCCTGGATCGCCGTGGACACTCCCGACGGCCCCCCGCTCACCGGCGCCGACGTCGTCATCCGGCACAACCCCTTCGGCCCCGGCGACGACGCCGTCTGCCTCGCCGGCCTCACCTCGCCGCGCCCCTGGCCGGGCCGGCCGGGGCCGGCCGGGGTGCCGGCGACGTCCTCCCGGCTCGCCGAGACCGTCGCCCGCCTCGCCTACCGCACCGGCCGGCCCGCCGGCGCGGTCGCCGCGGAGTGGCTGCTGCGCTACCTGGAATCCGTCGTGCGGCCCCTCCTGTGGCTCGACGGCGAGGCGGGCATCGCCCTGGAGGCCCACCAGCAGAACACCCTCGTGCTGCTGGACGCCGACGGCTGGCCGGTCGGCGGCCGCTACCGCGACAACCAGGGCTACTACTACCGCGAGTCCTACCGCGCCGCGCTCGAGCAACGCCTGCCCGGCATCGGCAAGGAGAGCGACACCTTCGTCCCCGACGAGGTCGCCGACAAGCGCTTCGCCTACTACCTCGGCATCAACAACGTCCTCGGGCTGATCGGCGCCTTCGGTTCCCAACGCCTCGCGGACGAAGAGGTCCTGATCGCCGCCCTGCGCCGCTTCCTCAAGGACGCCGCCACCGCACCCGCCACCCGCCGCTCCGCCCTGCCGCGCCACCTGCTGGAGTCCCCGACCCTGCACTGCAAGGCGAACATGCTCACCCGGCTGCAGGGCATGGACGAGCTCGTGGGCCCCGTCGCCACCCAGTCCGTGTACGTCACGATCGCCAACCCGCTGGCAGCGGGGGGAGGATGAGCCAGGTTTGGACGCGGAAGGGTACGACGGCACGACGGCACCCGACGGCGGGCAGGACGGCGGACGGTTCCCCGACGGGTGGACGGTGCCCGGGGGCGGCACGGACTGCGTGGACACCGTCGAACTGCGGCTGCCCGACGACCTGGAGGCGGCCCTGACCGCCGGACACCCGGAGATCTCCGCAGGGTTGCCGCAGGACGTCGGGTTTGCGCAGGACGCGGGGTTTCCGCAGGGAGCAAGGTTTCCCGACGATGCGGGGCTGCCTCCGGACGACCTGCTGGACGGCGTCCCCGGCTGGGGGCCCGTGCCCACCCCGGCCGGCACCTTCCAGCTCGTACCCGTACGGATGCCCCGCGACCTGCCGCTGATCACCCGCTGGATGAACGACCCGGCAGTCGCCGCGTTCTGGGAGCTCGACGGCCCGGACACCGTCACCGCCGCACACCTGCGCCCCCAGCTCGACGGCGACGGCCGCAGCATCCCCTGTCTCGGGACGCTCGGCGGCGTGCCCATGAGCTACTGGGAGATCTACCGCGCCGACCTGGACGCCCTCGCCCGCTCCTACCCGGCCCGGCCACACGACACCGGCCTCCACTTCCTCATCGGCCGCGTCGCCGACCGCGGCCGCGGCCTGGGCACGCTGCTCCTGCGCACGGTCGCCGACCTCGTCCTGGACCGCCGGCCCCTGTGCGGCCGCGTCGTCGGGGAGCCGGATCTGCGCAACACCCCCTCCACGGCGGCCTTCCTCGGCGCCGGCTTCCGGCTGACGGCCGAGGTCGAGCTGCCCGGGAAACGGGCCGCCCTGATGATCCGCGACCGTGCGTTGCGGACGGTCCTGTAACGGGGAGGCCGGGGCTTCGTACGGGATCACGGCCCGCGATGTCAGTGCGGCCCCGTAGGCTGGCCACGCTATGACTGCCACCGCGCCTTCCTCATCGACCACCCTGACCGACCTGCTGCACTCGGCCGTCTCCGCCGTCGGCGGCACCGAGCGGCCCGGCCAGGTCGCCATGGCCGAGGCCGTCGCGGCGGCCATCGACAACGGCTCCCACCTGCTGGTCCAGGCGGGCACCGGCACCGGCAAGTCGCTCGGCTACCTGGTGCCGGCGCTCGCCCACGGTGAGCGGGTCGTCGTCGCCACGGCGACGCTGGCGCTGCAGCGCCAGCTCGTCGAGCGGGACCTGCCGCGCACGGTCGACGCGCTGCATCCGCAGCTGCGCCGCCGCCCGGAGTTCGCGATGCTCAAGGGGCGCTCCAACTACCTGTGTCTGCACCGGCTCCACGAGGGCGTGCCGCAGGAAGAGGAGGAGGGGCTCTTCGACCCGTTCGAGGCGGCCGCGCCCACCAGCAAGCTGGGCAAGGATTTGCTGCGGCTGCGCGACTGGGCGGACGAGACGGAGACCGGTGACCGCGACGACCTGACGCCGGGCGTCTCCGACCGGGCCTGGGGGCAGGTGTCCGTCACCTCCCGTGAGTGCCTGGGCGCCTCGAAGTGCGCGTACGGCGCGGAGTGCTTCGCCGAGGCGGCCCGGGAGGGGGCCAAGCTCGCCGACGTCGTCGTCACCAACCACGCGCTGCTGGCCATCGACGCGATCGAGGGCGCGCCGGTGCTGCCGAGCCACGAGGTGCTGATCGTCGACGAGGCCCACGAGCTGGTCTCCCGCGTCACCGGCGTGGCCACGGGCGAGCTCACGCCCGGGCAGGTCAACCGCGCGGTGCGCCGCGCGGCCAAGCTCGTCGACGAGAAGGCCGCGGACGCCCTGCAGACGGCGTCCGAGAGCTTCGAGCGGCTGATGGAGCTGGCCCTGCCCGGCCGGCTGGAGGAGCTCCCGGAGGATCTCGCCCACTGCCTGATGGCCCTGCGCGACGCCTCCCGCACGGTGGTCACGGCCCTGGGCAACACGCGCGACAAGTCCGTGCAGGATGAGGACGCGGTGCGCAAGCAGGCCCTGGCCGCCGTCGAGAACGTCCACACGGTCGCCGAGCGCATTCTGCAGGGCTCGGAGTACGACGTCGTCTGGTACGAGCGGCACGACCGCTACGGTGCGTCGCTGCGCGTGGCGCCCCTGTCGGTGTCCGGGCTGCTGCGGGAGAAGCTCTTCACCGAGCGCTCGGTGGTGCTCACCTCGGCGACGCTCAAGCTCGGCGGCGACTTCAACGGGGTGGGTGCCTCGCTGGGGCTGGCCCCGGAGGGCGTCGAGGGGGAGGACTGCCCCGAGTGGAAGGGCGTCGACGTCGGCTCCCCCTTCGACTACCGCAAGCAGGGCATCCTCTACGTCGCCCGCCACCTGTCCCAGCCGGGACGGGAGGGCAACCGCACGGACATGCTGGACGAGCTGGCCGAGCTGGTGGAGGCCGCCGGCGGCCGGACGCTGGGCCTGTTCTCCTCCATGCGGGCGGCACAGGCCGCCGCGGAGGCGCTGCGCGGGCGGCTGGAGACGCCGATCCTGCTGCAGGGCGAGGACACGCTCGGCGAGCTGATCAAGAACTTCGCGGCCGACGCCCGGACCTGCCTGTTCGGCACGCTGTCCCTGTGGCAGGGCGTCGACGTGCCCGGGGCGAGCTGCCAGCTGGTCGTCATGGACCGGGTGCCCTTCCCGCGCCCGGACGACCCGCTGATGAGCGCCCGGCAGCGGGCCGTGGAGGACGCCGGGGGCAACGGCTTCATGGCCGTGGCCGCCACGCACGCGGCTCTGCTCATGGCCCAGGGCGCGGGGCGCCTGGTGCGGGCCTCCGGTGACCGGGGCGTGGTGGCGGTGCTCGACCCGCGGCTGGCGACGGCTCGCTACGGGTCGTTCCTGCGGTCGTCCATGCCCGACTTCTGGTACACCACCGACCGCAACCAGGTGCGTCGCTCGCTGGCGGCCATCGACGCCGCTGCCACGGCGGAGGGCCGCTGACGCCGGCAGCGGCAGCCCGGCGCGTACGCCTGCGTCGTCCGCAAACGGAGACGGGCCCCGGAACCACTGTGGTGGTTCCGGGGCCCGTCACGAGCCGGGGTGGTGTTCCACCCGGGTGTCACACCCTCCGCAGCACGGCCACGACCTTGCCCAGGATGGTGGCCTCGTCGCCGGGGATCGGCTGGTAGGCGGAGTTGTGCGGGATCAGCCAGACATGGCCGTCCTCCCGCTTGAAGCGCTTGACGGTCGCCTCGCCGTCGAGCATGGCGGCGACGATGTCGCCGTTCTCCGCGACGGGCTGGCGACGCACCGTCACCCAGTCGCCGTCGCAGATGGCCGCCTCGATCATGGAGTCGCCGACGACCTTGAGGACGAAGAGCTCACCGTCGCCGACGAGCTGGCGGGGGAGGGGGAAGACGTCCTCGACGGACTCCTCGGCCAGGATCGGGCCACCGGCGGCGATCCGGCCGACGAGGGGCACGTAGGAGGCCGCGGGCTTGCCGGTGGTGTCGGTGGGCTGGGTGCTGGGCTGATCGGAGCCGCGCACCTCGTAGGCGCGGGGCCGGTGCGGGTCCCGGCGGAGGAAGCCCTTGCGCTCGAGGGCCATCAGCTGGTGGGCGACGGAGGACGTGCTGGACAGCCCCACCGCCTGGCCGATCTCGCGCATGGATGGTGGGTAGCCGCGGCGCTGGACGGAGTCCCTGATGACCTCGATCACGCGCCGCTGCCGGTCGGTGAGCCCCGAGCTGTCCGCCCGGATGCCGGGGGGCCGTCCGGGGAGGGAGCGGGCGGGCTTCTGCCCCTCCGTGTTCATGGCTGTGTCGCTCATGGGGTGTGCCTGCGGATGTGCCTGGTCGATTCGGGTCTGGGAGCGGTCCTGGGCGGTGATGGTGGCGCTGTCTGCGGTGGTGGTCACGTCGGCCCCTCTCTGATGTTCTCCCTAGCTGGACAACGGTAGTTGCTTTCGAAAGGTTGCGCCAAACACACGTTCGAGTGAAATATCGAGGTTCGGCTGACTTGATCAAGGTTGAGGGTGTACGGACGGAGATCAATTCGCCCCATTGCGGTACTCTTCGTGCGTCCCGCTCCGAGTGGACCGCCGGGCCGGACGGCCCATCGGCGCGACCGGACGCAGGCCCCGCACGGCGCTTCGCACCGCCCTCGCGGGAGCCCGCACGGCGACCGCCCGGGCGCTCACCGTCGTGGTGCCAGTGTGTCATCCACGGGCTCCCGGGTGTGCCGTGGGGCGTTCCGCGCAGGGTCGTGTCCCGCTCCGGCGGCGCGACACGCGCTGGGCCTCCTTGACCGCTCGACACCAGATCTAGTGGTTTGATGGCGGCAGCTACCCACAAGTTGTGGTCGACGCCGGACCCGGTCACTCCGGGGAGGAAGTCATCGCCTATGCTGGTGGCTGCTCGGCGAGGGCCCCTTCCAGGGCCTGCCGGAGCCGATGTCGCGCACGCTTTTTCCGGGCGCGGCCGTTGTGAGGGTTTCCCGAGGGTGAAGGAAGGTGGAGAGCCATGCACTGCCCCTTCTGCAGGCACCCCGACAGCCGGGTCGTCGACAGCCGGACCACCGACGACGGCTGTTCGATCCGCAGACGCCGCCAGTGCCCCGACTGCTCCCGCCGGTTCACGACCGTGGAGACGGCGTCACTCATGGTGATCAAGCGGAGCGGGGTCACCGAGCCGTTCAGCCGCAACAAGGTCATCTCGGGCGTGCGCAAGGCGTGCCAGGGGCGTCCGGTCACCGAGGACGCCCTGGCCCAGCTCGGCCAGCGGGTGGAGGAGGCGGTGCGCGCCACCGGCAGCGCGGAGCTCTCCACGCACGACGTCGGCCTGGCCATACTCGGCCCCCTCAAGGACCTCGACCTCGTGGCGTATCTGAGGTTCGCCTCCGTCTACCAGGCGTTCGACTCGCTCGAGGACTTCGAGGCCGCCGTCGCGGAACTGCGCGAGGGCCTGTGCCGCGCCGAGGCCGAGGGCGCGGCCGACGTGGACCCGGCCGGCAGCGCCGGGGAGGGTGCCGCCGTGCCGGCGCCCGCTGCTGCCGCCGACTGAGCTGGCGGCGACGACCAGACCTGCTCGGCGCGCGCTGCGCGGCCGGGTGAACAGACACACTTCGCGTCCGGAAGAAATGGGCGCATGAGGGCGTTTTGCCCGTAACAGGGAGGCGGCATGACCGAGACGACGAGCGGCTCCGCGCGAGGTTCCCGCTCCAAGGGAAACAAGGGCGCCAAGGGGCTGCGCATCGAGCGCATCCACACGACCCCCGGTGTACACCCGTACGACGAGGTGGTCTGGGAGCGTCGTGACGTCGTCATGACCAACTGGCGCGACGGCTCGATCAACTTCGAGCAGCGCGGCGTGGAGTTCCCCGACTTCTGGTCGGTGAACGCGGTCAACATCGTCACCAGCAAGTACTTCCGCGGTGCCGTCGGCTCCCCCGAGCGCGAGTCCAGCCTCCGCCAGCTGATCGACCGCGTCGTCAAGACGTACCGCAAGGCCGGTGAGGAGCACGGCTACTTCGCCTCCCCGGCGGACGCGGAGATCTTCGAGCACGAGCTGACCCACGCCCTGCTGCACCAGGTCTTCAGCTTCAACTCCCCGGTCTGGTTCAACGTCGGCACCAAGCAGCCGCAGCAGGTCTCCGCCTGCTTCATCCTCTCCGTCGACGACTCCATGGAGTCGATCCTCGACTGGTACAAGGAAGAGGGGATGATCTTCAAGGGCGGCTCCGGCGCCGGCCTGAACCTCTCCCGCATCCGCTCCTCCAAGGAGCTGCTGTCCTCCGGCGGCAACGCCTCCGGCCCGGTCTCCTTCATGCGCGGCGCCGACGCCTCCGCCGGCACGATCAAGTCGGGCGGCGCCACCCGCCGTGCCGCCAAGATGGTCGTGCTCGACGTCGACCACCCGGACGTCGAGGCCTTCATCGACACCAAGGTGAAGGAGGAGGAGAAGATCCGCGCCCTGCGGGACGCGGGCTTCGACATGGACCTGGGCGGCGACGACATCACCTCCGTCCAGTACCAGAACGCCAACAACTCCGTCCGCGTCAACGACGAGTTCATGAAGGCCGTCGAGACCGGCTCGAAGTTCGGCCTGCGCGCCCGCCTGACGGGCGAGGTCATCGAGGAGATCGACGCCAAGGCGCTCTTCCGCAAGATGGCCGAGGCCGCCTGGCAGTGCGCCGACCCGGGCATCCAGTACGACGACACGATCAACCGCTGGCACACCTCGCCGGAGTCGGGCCGGATCACCGCGTCCAACCCGTGCAGCGAGTACATGCACCTGGACAACTCCTCGTGCAACCTCGCCTCGCTGAACCTGATGAAGTTCCTGCGCGACGACGACCAGGGCAACCAGTCCTTCGACGCCGAGCGCTTCGCCAAGGTCGTCGAGCTCGTCATCACGGCGATGGACATCTCCATCTGCTTCGCCGACTTCCCGACCGAGAAGATCGGCGAGACCACCCGCGCCTTCCGCCAGCTGGGCATCGGCTACGCCAACCTCGGCGCCCTGCTGATGGCCACCGGCCACGCCTACGACAGCGACGGCGGCCGTGCCCTCGCCGGTGCCATCACCTCGCTGATGACCGGCACGTCCTACCGCCGCTCCGCCGAGCTGGCCGCCGTCGTCGGCCCCTACGACGGCTACGCCCGCAACGCCGACGCCCACAAGCGCGTCATGAAGCAGCACGCCGACGCCAACGCCGCCGCGCGGCGCATGGACGACCTGGACACCCCGGTGTGGGCCGCGGCCACCGAGGCCTGGCAGGACGTCCTGCGCCTCGGCGAGAAGGACGGTTTCCGCAACGCCCAGGCCTCCGTGCTGGCCCCCACCGGCACCATCGGCCTGATGATGGACTGCGACACCACGGGCGTCGAGCCGGACCTGGCCCTGGTCAAGTTCAAGAAGCTCGTCGGCGGCGGCTCCATGCAGATCGTGAACAACACGGTCCCCAAGGCGCTCAAGCGGCTCGGCTACCAGGCCGAGCAGGTCGAGGCGATCGTCGCCCACATCGCCGAGCACGGCAACGTGATCGACGCCCCGGGCCTCAAGCGCGAGCACTACGAGGTCTTCGACTGCGCCATGGGCGAGCGCGCGATCTCCGCCATGGGCCACGTGCGCATGATGGCCGCCGCGCAGCCGTTCCTCTCCGGCGCCATCTCCAAGACCGTGAACCTGCCCGAGTCGGCCACGGTCGAGGAGGTCGAGGAGGTCTACTTCGAGGGCTGGAAGCTGGGCCTGAAGGCGCTCGCGATCTACCGCGACAACTGCAAGGTCGGCCAGCCGCTCTCCGCGAAGAAGAAGGAGGAGGCCAAGGTCGAGAAGGCCGCTCCCGCCGCCGCGGAGAAGGTCGTCGAGTACCGCCCGGTCCGCAAGCGCCTGCCCAAGGGCCGCCCGGGGATCACCACCTCCTTCACGGTGGGCGGTGCCGAGGGCTACATGACCGCCAACTCCTACCCGGACGACGGCCTGGGCGAGGTCTTCCTGAAGATGTCCAAGCAGGGCTCGACCCTCGCGGGCATGATGGACGCCTTCTCGATCGCCGTCTCCGTCGGCCTGCAGTACGGCGTTCCGCTGGAGACCTACGTCTCGAAGTTCACCAACATGCGCTTCGAGCCGGCCGGCATGACGGACGACCCGGACGTGCGGATGGCGCAGTCGATCGTCGACTACATCTTCCGCCGCCTCGCGCTGGACTTCCTGCCCTTCGAGACCCGCTCGGCCCTCGGCATCCACTCCGCCGAGGAGCGCCAGCGCCACCTGGAGACCGGCTCCTACGAGCCGATCGACGAGGAGGTCGACGTCGAGGGTCTGGCCCAGTCCGCCCCGCGCCACGTCGAGCCCGCCAAGCCCGAGGTCCCGGCCCAGCCGGTCGTGGCCCCGGCGCCCAAGCAGGCGCACAACTCCACCGAACTGGCGGAGATGCGCCTCGGCCTGAACGCGGACGCCCCGCTGTGCTTCTCGTGCGGCACCAAGATGCGCCGCGCGGGCAGCTGCTACCTGTGCGAGGGCTGTGGCTCGACCAGCGGTTGCAGCTGAGCACCGCGCATAACTGAGTGAACGATGGGGAGTCGGCTGCTGCCGGCTCCCCATCGGCGTACCCGCCCTCTCCCGGGTGGACTGCCGGCGTACGTGACCCACGCCACTGACGGAGCCGTAGGATGGGTCGGTGCTGGTCAAGTGGATTCGCTGCACGGTGGTCGACCGACGGGGTTTCGAGCGCGGGCAGCGGAAGTGGGCGGGGCTGCTCGGTGAGCCGGGTTTCCGGGGGCAGGGCGGCGGGTGGAGCCGGGCGCGCCCCGGTGTCGTCCACCTCTTCGCCTTCTGGGAGAGCCGGGCGTTCTACGACTCCTTCATGGCGCGCTCCCACGACCGGCTCGCCGCGGCCCAGGCCGGCACGTACAAGGACGTCCAGGTCCGGCTGTTCGAGCACCGCTTCGACGTGAAGGTCGGATTCCGGCCGCAGTTCACCGACGCCGACGTGGTGCGCTTCGCCCACTGCCGGGTGCACGAGGAGCGGGTCGAGCACTTCGTGCTCATGCAGGAGAAGGTGTGGAACCCGGCGATGGCCGGGTCGCCCGGCATGCTGCGCGGCGTCTTCGGCGAGGCGCCCGGCCCGGAGTTCCTGGTGCTGTCGATGTGGAACTCCGAGGCCGAGCACGGCAAGTACCGCCAGGACCGGGTCGAGCGGCTCGGGTTGCGGGCGCAGACCGAGGCCGACGTCGCCGCGATCACCGGCGACGTCGTGCAGATGGAACAGGCCTGGACGGTCTGACGCGCGGCCTCAGGCGGGCTCCGGGCCCGCAGTGGTGTACGCGCCCGCCCGTACGGCGGCGAGCGCGGCGTCGGCCGCCTGGGCGGCGGCAGCGGCGTCGACCGGCTCCCGGGTGACGAACAACCGGAAGTACAGCGGCGCGGAGACGGCCCGCGCGACGGCCACGGCGTCCGTCCCGGTGGGGGCCTCGCCCCGCTCGACGGCGCGGGCGACCAGTGCCCCGCAGCGCGCGAAGCGCTCGGTGTAGAAGCCCCGCAGCGCGTCCGCCGCCCGCTCGGACTGGAACGCGGCCGCGATGAACGCGGTCGGCGCGGCGGCGGCCGCCGGATCCGCGAACGCGTCGACGATCTCCTGGGCCAAGGCGCGCAGATCGCCCTGCAGGGAGCCGGTGTCGGGTGGCGTCCAGCTGTCCTCGCCCGCCAGGTCCAGGGCGTCGGCGACGAGCCCTTCGACGCCGCCCCACCGCCGGTAGAGCGTCGTCTTGTGCACGCCGGAGCGCTCGGCGACGTACTCCACGGTCAGCCCCGGGTAGCCGTGTTCGACCAGGCCGGTCAGGACCGCGTCGCGGACGGCGGCCCGGGTGCGCGCGGTCCGTCCGCCGGGGCGCCGGGTGCCGGGGGTCGGAGGAGGAGGCTGCGAAGACAATTGCAACTCCGGTTGCGTTAGACGGCGAGGGTCTGTCATGCTGAGCGTAACGCAACTTGCGTTGCATTTGCTCTGGAGGTGCGCATGCCCAGCCAGCTCTCCCTGCACGACGTGTCGCTCTCGCGCGGCGACCGCCTCCTCCTCGACGGCGTCTGCCTGGCGGTGCGGCCGGGTGAACGGATCGGCGTCGTCGGCGAGAACGGAGCCGGCAAGTCCACCCTGCTCGCCGTCCTGGCCGGAAACGAGCGCCCCGCCACCGGCACCGTCGTGGCCCACGCCGACGGCGGTATCGGGTATCTCCCCCAGAACCCCGGGCCGCCGCCCGGCGGCACCACCGTCGCCCACGCCGTCGACGCCGCCCTCGCCGACGTGCGGGCCATGGAACGGCGGCTGCGCGCGCTCGAGGAGAACCTCGGCGCCGCCGGCCCCGAGACCCTCGCCGAGTACGGCGACCTGCTCACCGCCTTCGAGGCCCGCGGCGGCTACGACGCCGACGCCCGCGTCGACAAGGCCCTGCACGCCCTGGGCCTCGGACGCATCGGGCGGGACCGCGCCTGGGAGAGCCTCTCCGGCGGCGAACGGGCCCGGCTCGGCCTGGCCTGCCTCATTGCCGCCGCACCCGAGGTCATGCTCCTGGACGAGCCCACCAACCATCTCGACGGCCCCGCCCTCGACTGGCTCGAAGAGACGCTGCAAGCCCACACCGGCACTGTCGTGGCCGTCTCCCACGACCGCGTCTTCCTCGAACGCGTCGCCACCGCCGTCATCGAAGTGGACGCCGACCGCCGCACCCTGACCCGCTACGGCAACGGCTACGCCGGCTACGTCGAGGAGCGCGTCGCGACCCGTCGGCGCCGGCAGGAGGCGTACGCACAGTGGTGCGCGCAGACGGCGGCCCTGGAGGAGGCCACCGCGACGACGGCCCGGACGGTCGCCGCCGGGCGGCCCATGAAGGACGGCAACAAGATGGCCTACGACCGCGCCGGCGGGCGCGTCCAGGCATCCGTCGCCGGCCGGGTCCGCAACGCCCGCGAGCGCCTGCGCCGGCTCCAGGAGGACCCGGTGCCACGCCCGGCCGACCCCCTGCGCTTCACCGCCCGCCCCCTCGGCGGCACGACCGACGGCGCCCTCGTCACCTTCGACGGCGTTCGCGTCGCAGACCGCCTGACCGTCGACGCCCTGCAGGTCACGGCGGGCGAGCGGCTGCTGGTCCACGGCCGCAACGGTGCGGGCAAATCGACCCTGCTGCGGCTCATGGCCGGCCTCACCACACCGGATGCCGGCACCGTCACCAGGCGGGGCGACGCCGGCTACCTGCCCCAGGACGTCGCCGTCCGGCGGCCCGCCGAGCGCCTGCTGGACGCCTTCCGCCGCGACCTGCCCGGCAGCGACGAGGAGCAGTGCGCACTGCTGCTCTCCTACGGCCTCTTCCGCGAGCGCGACCTGCACGTTCCCGTCGGCGCCCTGTCCGCCGGCCAGCTGCGCCGGCTCGCCCTCGCCCGCCTCCTCGCCCGGCCCGCCGACCTGCTGCTGCTCGACGAGCCCGCCAACCACCTCGCACTCGGCCTCGTGGAGGAGCTGGAGGAGGCCCTGGAGCAGTGGCCCGGAGCCGTGGTCGTCGTCTCCCACGACCGCGCACTGCGGCGGCGCTTCACCGGGCGCGCCCTGGAGATACGCGACGGCCGGGCCGTGGCCGGCAGCGGCGTCCGCGGGACCGGTGAGGCACGCGTCCTGCAGCCGATCTAGGGTGGCGGCATGGCACGGCCCCGGCGCATCGTCCTCCTCCGGCACGGCGAGTCGGAGGGCAACGTCGACGACTCGGTCTACGAGCGCGAGCCCGACCACGCCCTGAGCCTGACGGCCCGCGGGCGCGGGCAGGCCGAGCAGGCGGGGGAGCGGCTGCGGGCGCTCTTCGGCGACGAGCGCGTCTCCGTCTACGTCTCGCCCTACCGCCGCGCCCACGAGACCCTGCACGCCCTGCGGCTCGACCCGACCCGCATACGGGTGCGCGAGGAGCCCCGGCTGCGCGAGCAGGACTGGGGGAACTGGCAGGACCGCGACGACGTGCGCCGCCAGAAGGCCCGCCGGGACGCCTACGGCCACTTCTTCTACCGCTTCGCCCAAGGCGAGTCCGGCGCCGACGTCTACGACCGGGTGGGGGCCTTCCTGGAGAGCCTGTGGCGCAGCTTCGAGGACCCCGGCCACCCGCCCAACGTCCTGCTCGTCACGCACGGGCTGACCATGCGGCTGTTCTGCATGCGCTGGCTGCACTGGACCGTCGCGGAGTTCGAGTGCCTGTCCAACCCGGGCAACGGGGAGTCCCGGATGCTCGTGCTGGGCGCCGACGGCCGCTACCACCTCGACCGGCCGTTCGAGCGCTGGTGTACACCCGAGTCGTACGGCTTCACCGGTTAGAGTTCGCAGCGATGACAGCTGACCGATTCCACCGTGCCCTGGCGAGCCTGCGGGGGCTGGCCGTGGGTGACGCCCTCGGCTCCCAGTTCTTCGTCCCCGCCAACTACCCCCACCTCCAGCGCCGTGAGCTGCCGCCCGCGCCCTGGCAGTGGACGGACGACACCGAGATGGCCTGCTCGGTGGTGGCCGTCCTGGCCGCGCACGGCCGCATCGACCAGGACGCCCTGGCCCGCTCGCTCGCCGAGCGCCACGACTTCGACCGCGGCTACGGCCCGGCGATCAACCGCATGCTGCGCCTGATCAGGGAGGGCGGCGACTGGCGCGAACTGGCCGCCGCCCAGTTCAAGGGCCAGGGCTCCTGGGGCAACGGGGCCGCCACCCGCATCGCCCCGCTGGGCGCCTGGTACGCGCACGACCCGGAGCAGGCCACCCACCAGGCCGAGATCTCCGCCTACACCACCCACCAGCACCGGGAGGCGGTGATGGGCGCCATGGCCGTCGCCGCCGCGGCGGCCATCGCCGGCTCGCCCGCCGGGGGCGTCACCCCCGAGTCGCTGCTGGACGGCGTGATCGCCCTGGTGCCGCGCAGCGCCGTCCAGGCCGGTCTGCGCCGTGCCCGCGACATGCTCGACTACGCGGACGTCACCACCGTCGCCGCCGTCCTGGGCTGCGGCCGGCGCACCAGCGCCCACGACACCGTGCCGTTCGCCCTGTGGGCCGCGGCCCGCCATCTCGGCTCCTTCGAGGAGGCGTTCTGGACCACCGCACGGGCCGGCGGGGACGTGGACACCACCTCCGCCATCGCCGCGGGCGTGGTCGCGGCGGCGGAACGAGGTGCTCCGCCGGCGGCCTGGCTGGAGTCCGCCGAGGCCCTTCCGGACTGGCTTCCGGACGCCCCGCGCTGAGCGGAGCCCGCGCGGCGGGGGCGGGGCGGGACAGCCGGGCCGAAGGGGCGTAATCTTACTGGCGCCATGCCCTACCAACCGCCTACCCACAGCGTCGAGCGCTCCCTGCGGGCGACGACCGGAGCAAAGATCGTCGCCGGTGTGGACGAGGTCGGCCGGGGAGCCTGGGCCGGTCCCGTCACCGTGTGCGCGGCCGTCACCGGACTGCGCCGCCCGCCCGTGGGACTCACCGACTCCAAGCTCCTCACCCTCAAGCGGCGCACCGAGCTCGCCGAGGAGCTGGAGAGCTGGGTGACCGCCTACGCCCTCGGCCACTCCTCCCCGCAGGAGATCGACGAGATGGGCATGACGGCGGCCCTGCGGCTGGCCGCGACCCGGGCCCTGGAGGGGCTGCCGGTGCGGCCGGACGCGGTGATCCTCGACGGCAAGCACGACTACCTCGGCGAGCCGTGGCGGGTCCGTACGGTCATCAAGGGCGACCAGTCGTGCGTCGCCGTCTCGGCGGCGTCGGTGATCGCCAAGGTGCGGCGCGATGCGCTGATGGCCGAACTCGGCGCCGTCCACGCCGACTTCGCCTTCGGCGACAATGCCGGCTACCCGTCGCCGGTCCACCGGGCCGCGCTGCAGGAGCTGGGCCCCACCCCGCACCACAGGCTGTCCTGGGCCTACCTGGATGCGCTGCCCAAGTGGCAGCATCTGAAGCGTCCCCGCATCAGCCCCGAGGACATGGCTCTGGAGGCCGGTGGCCAGCTCGGCTTCGACTTCTGAACGACCCACAGCACCCCACCCGCCGACGCGACTCGCACCGGCGTTTGATAAACATCGACTTATGCCTCTCATCCCCGAGGAGCCTCAGATTCACGAGAGTGTCCCGGGTCCCCGCGCAGTGCCGGCCGCCGGCCGCACCGCGCCGACCCCTCGTCCCGTACCCGGTCCCCGCCCGGCGCCCCTGCGCCCCGGCACCCCCAGCCCGCACCGCGGCTCGGTCCCGCCCCAGCGCACCGCGCGCGGGGCGGCGGCGGACGCCCCGGCCGCACCGCAGATCCAGCTGATCCCCGCGGCCGCCGACGGTGCCCTGGATGCCGCCGACGAAGCCGTCGACCTGCTGCTCGACAGCGGCCGCGCGCCCGGCGACGTCCTCGTCCTGACCACGGGCGACCCGCACCCCTGGGCCGCACACGAGCTGTCCTTCGGCGAAGCCTCCTACTGGGCGCAGCAGGACGCCGGCGACGACGTCTTCTACGCCGCCGCGGACTCCGCCCGCGCCAAGGGTCGGCCCGTGGTCGTCATCGCCGTCAACGGCGGCTCCGACGCCACCGTCACCGCGGCGCTGCCGGCCGCCATGACGCGGGCCGGTGCGCTGCTGGTGGTCTGCGGCGACCCGCAACGCGTCAACGCCCTGGTGTCGAGCACATCCTGACGTGTGATCACGGTGGCCGGCCCCTTCGCCGAAGGGGCCCCTCGGCCGCTGTGCCGCCCCGTCAGCGGGCGGCCGTACGGCGGTGTGCCTCCGGTGCGCCGCCACCGGAGCCGAACCACTCCGCACGGCAGGGCACCGCGCGGGGCCGGCGCCCGCCGCGGCCCTCGCCGACGACGCGCCAGCCGGCCGGGGTGAGGACGATGTACGCCCCGCACCGCAGCCCGTGCAGGATGCAGGCGTCGCGCAGCGCCCACATCCACGCCCCGTCCTCCGGGGTCCAACGGGTGCCGCCCTCCCGGCAGTAGAGCAGCACCGCCGTCCGGACGGGGGCGCGTCTGCGCAGGTCGTGCGGGATCACCCGGCGCAGCACCGACAGCAGCTCGTTGCGCAGCTCCCAGCCGTCCACGGGCCCTGCCCTGCCCGGGCGGCCGCTGAAGGAGGCGCTCGCCGCGATCCGTTCGTCGGGGTGGAAGACCGCGATGACGGCGGTGGAGGGCGTCGGCAGATGGCGGGCGTGCAGATCCTCGACGACACTGCGGGGACCGCGCAGCGCGGGGACGCCGCAGGCGGCCCACTGCGCGGGTTCGAGCAGCCTGCCCAGACGCGAAGCGGAGCCGGCGGACGCCTGGGGAGCCAAGCCGAAGGCCATGATTCTCCCTTCGTCTGCCCACCCGGGCCCCCGGGCGGGAGCCTGGCATGGCGCACCGCGCGCCACGGCACAGCAGGGCCGTGGACACACGGGAGCGGGAACCGGTGCCCCAATTCTCGCGGGCCACCGCCCGTGCAGCAACGATCAATTGAGGCCACTGACCGGCATGCGCGACTCCGTGGTGGGCGCGGGCACCACGGTCGCGCCCCTTCTCACCCCTGCACGGCGAGCACCAGGGGGAACACCTCCGTGGCGCCGGCCCGGCGCAGCATCCGCGCGGCGACGGCCAGGGTCCAGCCGGTGTCCGTCATGTCGTCGACCAGCAGGACCGGCCCCGGGCGTGCGGCGAGCTCCTGCGCGAGCGAGGGCGGCACGGTCAGGGCGCCGTCCAGCGCCTTGAGCCGCTGGGCGCTGTTGCTGCGGGGCGCCCGTGCCCCGGCCTCCTCGTCGCGGTACGCGATGCTGCCCAGGAGCGGCATCCGGCCGATGGCCGCGATGCGCTCGCCGAGCGAGCGGACGAGCAGCGGGCGGGTGCGCGAGGCGATGGTCACCACGCCCACGGGGCGCTGCGGGGCGTCCGGCGCGCCGGACGCCCAACCACCCGCTCCCCGTGCCCAGTCGGCCAGCACCGTGACCACCGCGTCCGTCACATCGTCCGGAACGGCGGCGTCCGGTGCCTGCGGAGCGAGCAGGGGACGCAGCCGGTTGCCCCAGCCGATGTCGGAGAGCCGCCCGATCGCCCGCCCCACGGCGGCCTGCTCGCCCTGCGGGATGCGGCCCTTGAGATCCACCCCGACCGCCGGCATGCCCGTGGGCCACATCCTGCGGGGCTCCACCTCCACCCCGGGCCGGCCCAGCTCGCCGCGTGCGGTGTCCAGAGCGCCGTCCGAGACTCCGGCGGTGTGGCGGGGGCCCGCGCAGTTGTCGCAGCGCCCGCAGGGCGCGGCCTGCTCGTCGTCCAGCTGGCGGCGCAGGAACTCCATCCGGCACTGCGTGGTCGACGCGTATTCGCGCATGGCCTGCTGCTCGGCCTCGCGCTGCCGCGCCACCCAGGCGTAGCGCTCGGCGTCGTACGTCCACGGCTCGCCGGTGGCCGTCCATCCGCCGCGCACCCGCCGCACGGCACCGTCCACGTCGAGCACCTTGAGCATGGTCTCCAGCCGCGAGCGCCGCAGGTCGACCAGGGGCTCCAGGGCGGGCAGCGACAACGGGCGGTCGGAGGCGGCCAGCACGTCCAGCGTCCGGCGCACCTGCTCCTCGGAGGGGAAGGCCAGCGAGGCGAAGTACTTCCAGATCGCCTCGTCCTCGCGGCCCGGCAGCAGCAGCACCTCGGCGTGCTCGACGCCGCGCCCCGCACGGCCGACCTGCTGGTAGTAGGCGATGGGGGAGGAGGGCGAGCCGAGGTGGACGACGAAGCCGAGGTCGGGCTTGTCGAAGCCCATGCCCAGCGCCGAGGTGGCCACCAGGGCCTTGACGCGGTTGGCGATCAGGTCGTCCTCGGCCTGCTGCCGGTCGGCGTTCTCGGTCTTGCCGGTGTAGGAGGCGACGGTGTGCCCGCAGCGGCGCAAGTAGGCGGCGACCTCCTCGGCGGCGGCCACGGTGAGGGTGTAGATGATCCCCGAGCCCGGCAGGTCGCCGAGGTGGTCGGCGAGCCAGGCCAGCCGGTGGGCCGCGTCGGGCAGGGTGAGGACGCTCAGGCTCAGGCTCTCGCGGTCCAGCGGCCCGCGCAGCACCAGGGCCTCACCACCCTCCCCCGTCCCGAGCTGCTCGGCGACGTCGGCGGTGACGCGGGCGTTGGCGGTGGCGGTCGTGGCGAGCACGGGCACACCGGGCGGCAGGTCGGCCAGCATGGTGCGCAGCCGGCGGTAGTCCGGGCGGAAGTCGTGCCCCCAGTCCGAGATGCAGTGCGCCTCGTCGACCACCAGCAGCCCGGTCGCGGCGGCGAGCTTGGGCAGCACCTGGTCGCGGAAGTCGGGATTGTTGAGGCGCTCGGGCGAGACGAGGAGCACGTCCACCTTCCCGTGCGCGACCTCCTCCTGCACGGTCTCCCACTCCTCGGTGTTCGAGGAATTGATCGTGCGCGCGTGGATGCCCGCCCGCGCGGCCGCCTCCACCTGGTTGCGCATCAGCGCCAGCAGCGGGGAGATGATCACCGTCGGGCCGCTGCCGCGCTCGCGCAGCAGGGCGGTGGCCACGAAATACACGGCCGACTTGCCCCAGCCCGTGCGCTGCACCACCAGCGCACGGCGGCGGTCGGCGACGAGGGCCTCGATGGCGCGCCACTGGTCCTCGCGCAGCCGCGCGGTGCCTGTGGTGTCGCCGACGAGACGGGCGAGGACGGTGTCCGCCGAGACGCGGAGGGCTTCGTTGGTCATGCCCCCATGCAACACGAGGGGACCGACAACGCGCGAACCCGGCCGCGGAGCCTGTGGAAAACGGGGGTGAGGCTCTGATCCACAGGACTAGTACGACAATATCCCGGAGTTATCCACAGGCCTGGCGGGCCTCGGTGGCGCCGCGGGAGTCTCGGGGCCATGAGCCACCACAACGAACCGGCCCGTCCGTCCACCCCCGCCACGACCACGCCGCGCGACGCGTCGCAGACCCAGGTCACCCTGCGCACCCCGGGCGAACTCGCCGACGCCCTGCCCTACTTGCTCGGCTTCCACCCGACCGACAGCATCGTCCTGCTCGCCCTGCACGGAGAGCGCGGCCGCTTCGGCGGCCGCCTCCGGCTCGGCATTCCGCAGGACCCGGCCGAGTGGGAGGCAATCAGCGAACAGCTCGCGGAGACGCTCATCGACGGCTGCGAGCGCCGGGGCAACCGGCCCGACGGCATCGTCCTCTTCCTCTGCCAGGACCCCACCGGGGGCGACGGCGGCCGGGGCGTCATGGAGCGCCTGCGCCCCCTCGCCCAGAGCCTGCGCCTGGCCTGCGGGGAGCTGGACGTGCCCGTGTACGAGGCGCTGTGCGTCTCCGACGGGCGGTACTGGTCCTACTGCTGTCCCGACGAACGCTGCTGCCCGGCCGAGGGCACCGTCCTCGACCCGCCCGGCACCTCGGTGATGGCCGCTGCCGCCGCCTACGCCGGCATCCAGGTCCGCGGCACCCTGCGCGAGATGGAGGCCCGCTACGCCCCCGTCGACGGCGAACGGGCCGTGGAGCAGGAGACGGCACTCGACGCCGCCGCCGCGGACCTCGTCCCCCGCCTGCTCAGCGGCACCCCCGGCCGAACCGTGCGCGAGGAGACGCTCGACCTGCTGCGCCTGCTGATCGGGCGGTTCCACGACGCCCCGCCCCCGCCGGTGCGCGCAGACGCCGATGCCGAGGACGACGCCCTGCTGGGCTCCGACGAGGCCGCGGCCGTCATCCTCGGCCTGCAGGACCGCACCACCCGCGACCACGCCGCCGAATGGATGGAGGGACCCCGGGCCCCGGCCGTGCTGCGCGTCTGGCGCGCCCTCGCCCGCCGCTGCGTGCCGCCGTACACCGAACACGCGGCCGCGCCCCTGGCCCTGGCGGGCTGGGTCGCCTGGTCGAGCGGCGACCACCCCGAGGCGCGCGTCGCGCTGACCAGGGCGCTGAGCGCCGACCCGGACTACCTCTTCGCCCAGCTCCTGCACCGGGCCTGCAACGACGGCCTGGACCCGGAGCTGCTGCGCCGCTGCCTGCGCCGCGAACGCGCCGACCGCGCCCTGCAGGCCGCCGTGCACGCCGAGGCCGGGCGCGCCGCGGCGGCGGATGCCGCTGCCTCGACGCCCACCTCGACGGCCGCCTCGACCGCTGCCTCGGCCGTCACCGCCACCGTGGAGGAGGCGATGGCCGGGGTGACGGAGGCCGGGGCGACGGAGGAGAGGGACCCGAGGGCGGAAGTCGCGGGTCCGGGGGAGAGCGCGGGACGGCCGGGGCGAAGCGGCCGTGGTGGCCCCGCGGGGCCCAAGGCCCCCGCGGGAAGGGCACGCACGCGCCGCCGTGGCGGGCACAAGGGCGTCCGGGGGCGGCAGTGACACAGGCCACTTCACTCTCCCGTGACCTCGCCGGGGCCGGTGCCGTTCACCTGAGTGGCCCGCAATCGTCGTCGGCCGGCCACGGCCGGGACGTCCCCAGGGAGCGCAGAGACAGTGCAAGGCATCGCCCCCCACGGTCCTTCGACCCGCCGCCCGCCGGAGCAGGTGCGCCGACCGCCCGAGCAGCGCCGCACCGGCCCCTCCCGGCCCCCGGCGCCGCACTCGGTGCACGAGGCGCTGATCTGCGTCGCGCTGCCCGCGCTCGCGATCTCGGCGGGCCACGGCCAGCTCACCGGCCAGGGGCTCGAAGGCTTCTACCGGTCCGGTCGCCGGTTGCTGGCGACGTGCCGGCTGCGGGTCGACGGAGTCGATCCCGTGCCCGTCCAGGGCCGGATGCTCGGCGCCGACCGGGCCCGGTTCGTCGGCACCGTGCGCACCCCGGCGGAGACCGGACCGGACCCGGACGTCACCGTCGAGCGGCTGCGGGACGCCGAGGGCAAGGAGCGCATCGTGCTGCGCAGCGCGGCGTCCCGTGAGCTGAGACTGACGGTCGAGGTGGCGCTCGGCACGGACCTCGCCGGCCTGGGCGCCATCGCTGCCGGGCGCCCCGGTCCCGAGCTCCCGGCCGCCGTGCACGCCTCCGGGCTGCGCTGGGCGGCACCCGGCACCCACGCGGTGGTCACCGCGGAGCCGCCGCCGGACGACGTCCTGGCCTCCGCCGGGCTGCTCTGCTGGGAGATACGGCTGCCTGCGGGGGGCACGCACGGCATCGAGCTCACGATCAGGGCCGAGCAGCCCGGCGGCATCGGCGGCAGCCGGGCGGCCGAGCCCGTCGCCCCGAGCCGTGGCGGGGCGGCACCGCCGTGGGGGGAGGCCGCGGCCGAGGGCGATGACCCGCGGGCCGTGGCTCTGCTCGCCGCCGCCCTCGACGACCTGCGGGCCCTGCTCGTGCGCGACCCGGAGCACCCGTCGGACGTGCACCTGGCCGCCGGCGTTCCCTGGCGCTGCGACCGGACGTCCCCCGCCGAGGCGCTGTGGGCGGCCCGTATGGCGCTGCCGCTCGGCGTCCGGCTCGCCGGCGGGACGCTGCGCACGCTGGCCCGTGCCCAGCTGACGGGCCCCGGCCCGGGCGCCGGCCGGCTGCCCGGTGCCCTGCGGCACTCCGGGGCGCATCTGCCGCCGGGGTGCACGGGGGTGGAGGCGACGCTGCTGTTCCCGGCGGTGCTGGCCGAGGCATGGCGGTGGGGGCTGCCCGCGCCGGAGGTCGCCGGGCTGGTGCCGGTCGCCGAGCGGTGCCTGCAGTGGCTCATGGAGGCCACGAAGGACACCGGCTACCTCCCGGACCCCGCGCCGGGCGGGCCGTACCGCTGCGAGGGCCAGGCCCATGCCCACCGGGCGGCCGTGCTCGGCGCGGGGCTGCTGCGGGCTCACGGCCGGCCCGGGGCCGACGCCCTTCTCACGTGGGCGGCCGGGCTGCGACGGCGCTTCCGGGAGGAGTTCTGGGCGGAGGACCTCGGCGGTGGCCGGCCCGTCGCGGCGCGCTGGCCCGACGGCCGCCGGGTCGTGCACCTGGGCTCGGCCGCGGCACATCTGCTGGACACCGGACTGCAAGGAGAGGGGGAGTACGCCCCGGGGCTGCTGGACAAGGTGCAGACCGAGCAGCTCGCCCGGCTGCTGGGCGGCCCGGCCCTCGACTGCGGCTGGGGCCTGCGCAGCCTCGGCGCCAAGGAGGCGGGGTACAACCCGTTCGGGCACCGCAACGGGGCCGTCCGCGTCCACGAGACGGCGGTCGCCGTCGCCGGTCTGATGGCGGCGGGCTACGAGCGGGAGGCCGCCGGGCTGCTCAAGGGCGTGCTGGACGCCGCCGGGACCTTCGGCCACCGGCTCCCGGAAATGTACGCGGGGGAGCAGCGCACCGCCGGCAGCGCACCGCTGCCGCACCCGGCGGCCTGCCGGCCCGCGGCCGTCGCGGCGGCCGGCGCCGTCCGGCTGCTGACCGCGCTCGCCGGGGTGCGCCCGGACGTGCCCGCGGGCACCGTGACGGTCCGTCCGCCGCGCTCCGCGCCCCTGGGGGAGCTGAGGTTCACCGGGCTGCGCGTGGCGGAGCAGCCGTTCGCGGTGCGCGTCAGCAGGCTCGGCCTCGGCATGGTCGAGGAGGCCGCCGCCGGACTGCAGCTGGGGGTGTGAGCGTCGGTGCCCACTGCAGCGGCGGGCCGGGTGGCGGCCGGGAGCGCCGAAGAGCCTGATTATCGTCAGGCAGACGACTATGATCACGACATGCCCTACGACCCGTCGGCCTTCCCGCCCTTTGCCGTCACCGTCGACCTGGTCGTGCTCACCGTGCGGCGGCATGCGCTGTGCGCGCTGGCCGTCCGCCGCGGCGAGCCTCCGTTCCAGGGCCGGTGGGCGCTGCCGGGCGGGTTCGTCCGCGGCGACGAGGACCTGTCCACCGCGGCCGCGCGCGAGCTGGCCGAGGAGACCGGCCTGCAGGCGGCCGACGCGGCCGGGCCCGGCGGGCCCAACGCGGCCCACTTGGAGCAGCTGGCCACCTACGGCGACCCCAAGCGCGACCCCCGCATGCGCGTGGTCAGCGTGGCCCACCTCGCGCTGGCCCCGGACCTGCCGGCGCCCCGGCCCGGCGGCGACGCCCGCAGCGTGCGCTGGGCACCCGTCGACGAGCTGCTCGACCAGGACGGCTACGGCCGTGAGGACGAGCAGGCCGCCCCGCTCGCCTTCGACCACGCCCGCATCCTCGCGGACGGCGTCGAGCGCGCCCGCTCCAAGATCGAGTACTCCTCCCTCGCCACCGCCTTCTGCCCGCCGGAGTTCACCGTCGGCGAGCTGCGCCGGGTCTACGAGGCGGTGTGGGGCGTGGCGCTGGACCCGCGCAACTTCCACCGCAAGGTGACCGGCACGCCCGGCTTCCTGGTGCCCACCGGCGGGACGACGACCCGCCAGGGCGGCCGGCCCGCCCAGCTGTTCCGGGCCGGCGGGGCGACCCTGCTCAACCCGCCCATGCTGCGCCCCGAGGCCTGAGCGCCCGGTCCGCCCCGCGTGGCCCGAAGGCCGCCGTCCGGAGACCGGCGCGTGATCGAAAATGACACGCCCTGATCGATGATGGCCGCATTGCGTAGCAAATAAGACATACCGGGTTACGGTGCTGCGGTACGGTCCCTCCCGCCGTCCCGCGAGTGAGCCCATGATCCAGGCCATCGGACTGACCAGCGCCCCCCACCGCAACCGGCCCCCCGCCGTCGACGACCTGACCTTCGAGGCCCGCCCCGGCCGCGTCACCGCGCTGCTCGGCGAGCCCGGAGCGGGAAAGACCGCCGCCCTGCGTCTGATGCTGCGCCTGGACCCCGGTCGCGGCGTCACCCTCTTCCGCGGCCGCACCCTCGACCGGATTCCCCGCCCCACCCGCGAGATCGGCGTCCTCCTCGGCGACGTCCCCGGCCACCCCGCCCGCACCGCCCGCAGCCACCTGCGCATGCTGTGCGCCGCCGCCGGCGTCCCCGCCGAGCGGGCGGACGACGTGCTGGAGGTCGTGGGCCTCAGCGGCCTCGCCGACCAGCGCCTGGGCGACTTCTCGCTCGGCATGGACCGCCGCCTGGGCCTGGCCTCCGCACTGCTCGGCGATCCGCACACCCTTGTCCTGGACGAACCCGCACGCGGCCTGTCCCCCCGCGAGACCGCCTGGCTCCACGGGCTGCTGCGCGGCTACGCCGCCCAGGGCGGTGCCGTTCTCGTCACGTCGGGCGATGCCGTCGAGGCCGCCCGCATCGCCGACCAGGTGGTCACCATCGACCGGGGCCGCCTCGTGGCCGACCAGGAGGCGGCGGCCTTCGCCGGCACGCGCCTGCGGCCGCGCGTCGTCGTCCAGTCGCCCCTCGCCGGCCGGCTCGCGCACGTCCTGACCGCCGGGACCGGCACGGCAGACCGGCGCCCCGGCACCGAGACCGTCGAAGTGATCCGCGAGGGCGGCACGCGTATCGCGGTCTACGGCAGCAGCTGCGCGGAGGTCGGCGAGACGGCGTACCGCAACGGCATCCTCGTGCACCGTCTGGCGGAGGAGAGCGGGGACACCGGCCCCGTCGCCCCGCTGGACCGCGCCGACGGCCGCCCCTCGCAGGATGAGGAAACTCCCGCGCCGGCGGAAGCCCAAGAAGGCGGCGAGACCCCGAAGAGCTCGAACGTGCCGTCGTCCGGGGGCGTACGGCGCCGCCTGACCGCCCCCGGGCCGGCGTGGCCGCTGCTGTACGAGCTGCGCCGCGTCGCCGGTGTGCAGACCGGGTGGGTGGTGGGGGCGGTGGCGCTCGCCGTGTCCATGGCCGCCTCCCTCCTGCTGGCCCGCACCGGCGCCGCCACCGTGCCGCGGCTGCTCACCGGCTGGCCGCAGTGGCTGCCGCTGCCGCCCGCGGCGTGCGCCGCCGGGCTGCTGGGCGCCAACGCCTTCGGCCAGGAGTTCCGCTACCCGGCGCTCGCCCCCGACCAGGGCACGGTGCCCCGGCGGCTCGGGCTGCTCGGCGCCAAGCTCCTGGTGACCTCGGCGGCCGCGCTGGCCCTGGCCCTGTGCGTACCGGTGCTCGACCTGGCCGTCGTGCATCTGGCCCTCGGGGAGTTCCCGCACCCGGCCACGCTCCTGACGCACGGCTGGGGCGCCGCGCTGGCCGGCTGGATCGCCCTGGTCGTCGGGTGCGGCTGGGCGGGGCTGCTGGCCGCGGGGCTCTTCCGCTCCACCGCGCTCGGCCTCGTCTCCGTCCTCGCGGTGCCGGCCGTGGTCGTTCCCCTCCTTGGGGCGCTGGCGCGCCGGCCCGCGGCGCGTTCGCTGATGGGGCTGCCCGAACGTCTGCGCGACGCCGCCGACGCGCGGTGGCCGCACGAGCTGGACCAGGGTGTCTCGACCGCGCTGCGCCTGATGTCCCAGCCCGTGGGGTGGGCGCTGGCCCTGTCGCTGTCGGGCCTGCTCGCGGCCTATGTGCTCACCGTGTTCCGTGGCCGGCCGCGGTGAGGGCTGTGCTATTGCGCCGGTCCGGAAGGGAGCGAACGCAGAGTGACAATAGGCCGAGGGGTGCTGCGGGAACGCTCACGCCTCCCTTACCTTCCGTAGTCGCCCCCCTCGGGGCGGTGCCCGGTTCTGTCCGTTTGGGCGTCAATTGCGAGGTAATGGGCGATCACCCTTTCGTGTGCTTTTCACCAAAGACCTCAAGGGGCCTGGAGGTGTCGCCGACAAAGGAAGCGTGAGTACCCTTGCGCACACCATGATGACCGCGGCTCGCCCCGCAGACTCCGGCCTCGCCGGCCCGGGCGAGCTTGACCGCTACTCCTACGCGGAGGCCCCCGGGACCGACCGCGGCGCCTCGTCCGCCTGGGACGGCGACGCGGAGCTCGGCCGTGCCGGCCGCCGCGCCGCCGGAAGCCGCGGCCGAGGCCTGCACGGCCAGCTCGTCCAGCAGCTCGGCCAGATGATCGTCTCCGGCGACCTGGGGGCCGACCGCCCGCTGGTCCCCGAGGAGATCGGCCAGCGCTTCGAGGTCTCCCGCACCGTCGTCCGCGAATCCCTGCGCGTGCTCGAGGCCAAGGGCCTGGTCAGCGCCCGCCCCAACGTGGGCACCCGGGTCCGTCCCGTCAGCGACTGGAACCTGCTCGACCCCGACATCATCGAATGGCGCGCCTTCGGGCCCCAGCGCGACGACCAGCGCCGGGAGCTGTGCGAGCTGCGCTGGACGATCGAGCCGCTGGCCGCCCGCCTGGCCGCCGGCCACGGCCGCGAGGACGTCCAGCAGCGCCTCGCCGACATGGCCGAGATCATGGGGCACGCACTGGCCCAGGGCGACTCCCTCACCTTCACGCGCGCCGACGCCGAGTTCCACTCCCTGCTGCTGCAGGTCGCCGGCAACCGGATGCTCGAGCACCTCTCGGGCATCGTCACCGCCGCCCTGCACGTCTCCGGTGTCTCCGGCGGGGGGTGCGACCGCCCGACCGAGGCCGGCGTGGGGCAGCACCTGCGGATCGTCGACGCGGTGGCCACCGGCGACGCCGCGGCGGCCGAGGCGGCGATGCGCCAGCTGCTGGTGGCGCACCCGGAGGTCGAGCGCGTGGTCCCCGCGCCGCGCGAACACTGACCGCGGATCGCAACCGTACGGACTGAAGCGGTGCGTGCGGGACCGCTCGTCCGGCGCGCGCGTACGGCCGTACGCGCGAGCAGGAGGGGTGGTTCCGTGCGGCCGCCGACGGCAGCGGAGTCGGCGATCTGTCCACTTCGAGGGCCGTTCACCCCGTTATGCGGTGTGACTCGGGCCACGGCGATCGGGCGTAACGCTCGTCCGGGCAGCGCGATGACTAAAGAGGTGGTGGCCGCGGAGGGAATACGGGCCTCGTTCGAGGCGCTGTGTTGCTCTGCACCACTGCCCGCGCCGTCGGTTCATCCTTGCCGACGGTCGTCGGCCCCGTCCAGCGCGGACGTGGCCGGAAGCCGTTTCCATCGTTCCGAGAGGTTGTTCGTGTCGGCCAGCACATCCCGTACGCTCCCGCCGGAGATCGCCGAATCCGAGTCTCTGATGGCGCTCATCGAGCAGGGAAAGGCCGAGGGGCAGATCGCCGGCGACGACGTGCGTCGGGCCTTCGAGGCTGACCAGATTCCGCCAACCCAGTGGAAGAACGTACTGCGCAGCCTCAACCAGGTCCTCGACGAGGAGGGTGTGACGCTGATGGTCAGTGCCGCAGAGGCGCCCAAGCGCACCCGCAAGAGCGTCGCAGCGAAGAGCCCGGCGAAGCGCACCGCCACCAAGGCCGTTTCCACCAAGACGGCCACGGCCCGGCAGTCGTCCGCCCCGGCGTCCGGCGTGTCCGCGGCCGCGGGCGCGTACGACGGCGAGGCCGATGAGGCCGTGGCGCCCGCCAAGAAGACCGCGGCCAAGAAGACGGTCGCGAAGAAGACGACGACGGCCAAGAAGGCCGCCGCGAAGAAGACGACGGCCAAGAAGACCGCCGGCAAGAAGGACGCCGACGAGCTCCTCGAGGACGAGCTGCTCGACGAGACCCCCGCGCCGGGCAAGGTCGACGAGGAGGACGAGGCCGGCGAGAACAAGGGCTTCGTCCTGTCCGACGAGGACGAGGACGACGCGCCCGCCCAGCAGGTGGCCGTGGCCGGTGCCACTGCCGACCCGGTCAAGGACTACCTCAAGCAGATCGGCAAGGTCCCCCTCCTCAACGCCGAGCAGGAGGTGGAGCTCGCCAAGCGCATCGAGGCCGGTCTGTTCGCCGAGGACAAGCTGGCGAACGCCGACAAGCTGGCGCCGAAGCTCAAGCGCGAGCTGGAGATCATCGCCGAGGACGGCCGGCGCGCCAAGAACCACCTCCTGGAGGCCAACCTCCGTCTGGTGGTCTCCCTGGCCAAGCGCTACACCGGTCGCGGCATGCTCTTCCTGGACCTGATCCAGGAGGGCAACCTCGGTCTGATCCGCGCGGTGGAGAAGTTCGACTACACCAAGGGCTACAAGTTCTCCACGTACGCGACCTGGTGGATCCGCCAGGCGATCACCCGCGCGATGGCCGACCAGGCCCGCACCATCCGTATCCCGGTGCACATGGTCGAGGTCATCAACAAGCTCGCGCGCGTCCAGCGCCAGATGCTCCAGGACCTGGGCCGCGAGCCCACCCCGGAGGAGCTGGCCAAGGAGCTCGACATGACCCCCGAGAAGGTCATCGAGGTCCAGAAGTACGGCCGTGAGCCGATTTCCCTCCACACCCCGCTGGGTGAGGACGGCGACAGCGAGTTCGGTGACCTCATCGAGGACTCCGAGGCGGTCGTGCCGGCCGACGCGGTCAGCTTCACGCTCCTGCAGGAGCAGCTGCACTCCGTGCTGGACACCCTCAGCGAGCGCGAGGCGGGCGTGGTCTCCATGCGCTTCGGCCTCACCGACGGCCAGCCCAAGACGCTGGACGAGATCGGCAAGGTCTACGGCGTGACGCGTGAGCGCATCCGTCAGATCGAGTCCAAGACGATGTCGAAGCTGCGTCACCCGTCGCGCTCCCAGGTGCTGCGGGACTACCTCGACTAGTCCGGACGGCTCGTCACCGTCCCCTTTCGGCAGGGCCCGGTTCCTCACGAGGAACCGGGCCCTGCCGCGCTCGGGATGCGCGCGGGCGCATACCACCTGACGCTTGGTAAGGAAGTGACCGCACAGCGTCAGGAGGTCCCATGCGCGCCCTGAGGTATCCGCTGGCCGTGGCGCTCGCGCTCGTGCTGGCGATCCCTCTGCCCGCGGGCGCGGTCCACGGTGCCGTCGACCGCGGCATCGTCGGCGGACAGGTCGTCAAGGTCGCCACCGTCCCCTGGACGGTGGCGCTGGCGAGCCGGGAGCGCTTCGGCCCGGTGCGCTCCGGCCAGTTCTGCGGCGGCGCTCTTGTGGGACGGTCGACGGTCGTCACGGCGGCGCACTGCCTGACGCGCGAGGTGCTGGGCGTCGACGCGACGGAGGCGAAGGACCTGCGGGTGATCGTCGGCCGCGACGACCTGCGCGGCAACGCCGGCAAGGAGATCCCGTTCAAGGGCAGCTGGGTCAATCCCGCCTTCGACGCGGACACGAACGAGGGAGACGTGGCCGTCATCACCCTGGCGGAGCCGGTCGCCGACGTGGCGCCCATCGCGATGGCGGGGCAGGGGGACCCCGGCTACGAGACCGGTACGGCCGCCGGCGTCTACGGCTGGGGGGACACCCGCGGGACCGGCCTGTACTCGAACACCCTGCGCGCCGCCCGGATCCTCGTCCTGGACGACACCCTGTGCCGCCGGGCGTACCAGGGCGGCCCCGAGGGGGTGTACCGCCCGGCGACCATGCTCTGCGCCGGCCTTCCCCTCGGCGGCCGGGACGCCTGCCAGGGGGACAGCGGCGGGCCGCTCGTGGCCCGCGGGAAGCTCGTCGGGCTGGTGTCGTGGGGGAGCGGCTGCGCCCAGCCGGGCCGTCCGGGGGTCTATACGCGGATCTCCGCCGTTGCGGCGCTGGTACGGGCACACAGTGCCGACCCTGTGACGGGAGGGCCTCCTGTGGCCACTCCGCCTCTTCCCCCGCCCCCGCAGAACCCCCAGCAGCCGAAACCACCGGCACAGCCGCCGGCGGCCGCGCCGCCGCAATCCAGCCAACCGGCGCCCCCGCAGGTCAGGCCGCCGCTGCTGCCGCCACCGGCCGCCCAGCCGGTCGTGCCGCCGCTGCTCAAGCCGCCCCCGGTGGCCCAGCTGCCGGTGGCCCGGCCCCCCGCGGCCGAGCCCCCGGCGGCACCGCCGCCGCCCGCGGCGCAGCCACCCGCCGCCCCGCCGGTGTCACCGGGCCCGGTGCAGCCGGTGGGCACACGTCCCGTACGCCCGTCCTGAGGGGTGCGGGCGTACGAGAGCGGGCGGCCTCCCCCACAGGGGTGGCCGCCCGCGGCTGCCCGGTCGTACGGACCGGACCTCGCTCGTCGTCGGATGCGATGTGTCAGCGTTCCAACAGTGGACTCAGCGGTCCTCGTCGGTCGCGGACGCCGGGACGGCCGTCAGCCGCTCCGTCTCGTCCTGTATCTCCGCGGCGATCTTCTTGAGTTCCGGCTCGAACTTGCGACCGTGGTGGGCGCAGAAGAGCAGTTCACCGCCGCTCATGAGTACGACGCGCAGGTATGCCTGAGCGCCGCACCGGTCGCAGCGGTCAGCGGCCGTCAGCGGGCTCGCGGGGGTCAGAACAGTAGTCACGTCGCCTCTTCTCTAGCTCGACGAGCTGTCGTACCAGGGTCAACATCCAACCAGGCCGAAAACGTTCCCGCTCGAGGCTTTTTCTCGAAACTTCCTTCCGAGTGAGCCGGATCTTGACGATTTGGCGGCGAATGAGCCGTAGTGCGTGGGCTTACGGTTTCACATCGCTGGGGGTTGTCGTCCCCCCGGCTGGCTGCCGGGTTGTTCTTGAGGACGTGCCCGGAGCCTAGATGGTTCATGCCTCGAAGGGAACGTGATGTGCATGTCACCCCTACGAGCTATCGAACGCTTGATCGACGCTCGATTAGCATGGGCGTTCTCAAGGGTGGCGGCACAAAGGCTCTATCAGGCCTCGGTACCCTCTGAACGGCGACCGAGCCACTCATGTGCCCCCATCCGGGCCAGCCAGAAATTCAGCGAGGAGCGAACCGCGTGACCGCCGAGACGTCCGTGCCGTCCACTGCGTTGCTGACCGGGGCAGACCGGGACGGATCCAACTACACCGCGCGGCACCTGCTCGTCCTGGAGGGCCTGGAGGCCGTCCGCAAGCGACCCGGCATGTACATCGGCTCCACGGACAGCCGTGGTCTGATGCACTGCCTCTGGGAGATCATCGACAACTCCGTCGACGAGGCCCTCGGAGGGTACTGCGACCGCATCGAGGTGGTCCTCCACGACGACGGGTCCGTCGAGGTGCGGGACAACGGCCGCGGCATCCCCGTGGACGTGGAGCCGAAGACCGGCCTGTCCGGCGTCGAGGTCGTGATGACCAAGCTGCACGCCGGCGGCAAGTTCGGCGGCGGCTCCTACGCCGCCTCCGGCGGTCTGCACGGCGTCGGCGCGTCCGTGGTCAACGCGCTGTCCGCGCGCCTGGACGTCGAGGTCGACCGCAACAGCCGCACCCACACGATCAGCTTCCGCCGCGGCGTGCCCGGCATCTTCACCGAGCCGGGCCCCGACGCCCCCTTCGACCCCTCCAGCGGCCTGCTCAAGGGCAAGAAGATCCCCAAGGCGCGCACCGGCACCCGCGTCCGCTACTGGGCGGACCGCCAGATCTTCCTCAAGGACGCCAAGCTCTCCCTGGAGACGCTGTACGCGCGGGCGCGGCAGACGGCCTTCCTGGTGCCGGGCCTGACCATCGTCGTCCGCGACGAGCGCGACCTGGACGGCGAGGGCGCCACCGAGGAGGTCTTCCGCTTCGACGGCGGCATCAGCGAGTTCTGCGAGTTCCTGGCTCCCGACAAGGCCGTGTGCGACGTGCTGCGCCTCACCGGGCAGGGCACCTTCAAGGAGACCGTGCCCGTCCTGGACTCCCGCGGCCACATGACGCCGACCGAGGTGACCCGCGAGCTGGGCGTGGACATCGCCCTGCGCTGGGGCACGGGCTACGACACGACCCTGAAGTCGTTCGTCAACATCATCGCCACTCCCAAGGGCGGCACGCACGTGGCCGGCTTCGAGCGGGCCGTGGCCCGCACGGTCAACGAGGTGCTGCGCTCGGCCAAGCTGCTGCGCGTGGCCGAGGACGACGTCGTCAAGGACGACGCCATGGAGGGGCTCACGGCCGTGGTGACCGTGCGCCTGGCCGAGCCGCAGTTCGAGGGCCAGACCAAGGAGGTCCTGGGCACCTCGGCCGCCTCCCGGATCGTGGCCAACGTGGTCGCCAAGGAGCTCAAGGCGTTCCTGACGTCGACCAAGCGCGACACCAAGCAGCAGGCCCGCGCGGTCCTGGAGAAGGTCGTCGCCGCGGCCCGCACCCGCATCGCCGCCCGTCAGCACAAGGAGGCCCAGCGCCGCAAGACGGCCCTGGAGTCCTCCTCGCTGCCGGCCAAGCTGGCCGACTGCCGCAGCGACGACGTCGAGCGCAGCGAGCTGTTCATCGTCGAGGGCGACTCGGCGCTGGGCACGGCCAAGCTCGCCCGCAACTCCGAGTTCCAGGCGCTGCTGCCGATCCGCGGCAAGATCCTCAACGTTCAGAAGTCGTCGGTCTCCGACATGCTGAAGAACGCCGAGTGCGGCGCCATCATCCAGGTCATAGGAGCCGGCTCGGGCCGCACCTTCGACATCGACGCGGCCCGGTACGGAAAGGTCATCTTCCTGGCCGACGCCGATGTGGACGGCGCGCACATCCGCTGCCTGCTGCTGACGCTCTTCCAGCGCTACATGCGCCCGATGGTCGAGCAGGGTCGCGTCTTCTCGGCCGTGCCCCCGCTGCACCGGGTCGAGCTCATCAACCCCAAGAAGGGGCAGGACAAGTACATCTACACCTACTCCGACAACGAGCTGCGGCAGACGCTGCTGGAGCTGGAGCGCAAGGGCGTCCGCTACAAGGAGGGCATCCAGCGCTACAAGGGTCTGGGCGAGATGGACGCCGACCAGCTCGCGGAGACCACGATGGACCCGCGCCACCGCACCCTGCGCCGCATCAACATCAGCGACCTGGAGGCCGCCGAGCGCGCCTTCGAGCTGCTGATGGGCAACGAGGTGGCGCCGCGCAAGGAGTTCATCACCAACTCCGCGGCCACGCTGGACCGCTCGCGCATCGACGCGTAACGCGCCTCCACCCGGGGGTGGACCGGGGGGTGGACGGGCCGCTCCACCCCGAATCCACCCGTGCTCCGATTCGCGCCCGCCGCCCCGCTCCGTAGCGTGGTGGGCGTGCCGATCGAGAACTGGACCGAATGGCCCGCCCGCGAGGCGCTCGCCCACGTGGGAGTGCCCCGGCGGCGCCTGGTCGTGACGTGGGTGGTGCGGGTCGTGCTGTCCGCCTGGTTCGTGTGGGGCGTCCTGCGGGAGGGCGCCTTCCACGGATGGGGGTACGCCGCGCTCGCCACCGGATTCGCGCTGGGCGCGGCGGCGGTGTGGGGGTACTACCGCACCACGCTCGCCCAGCGGCTGCCGTCCTCCTTGGCCCTGCTCGCCGTGCCCGCGGCGCTGGGCGCCGCCGCCGAGGCGGCCGGTGCCCACGTTGCCTCCTCCGGCCTGTGGTGCGTGGGCGCGGCCGTCGCGGTGGAGCGCCTGCCGCTGGGGCCCGGGCTGGTCGCGGCGGCCCTCCCGCTGGGCGCCTACGCCGGCACCAGTGACAAGGCGCCCGCGGCGACCGCCGTGACGGTGGCCGCGGTGCTGCTCATCGGCTATGCGCTCCGGCTCGACGAGGAGGCCCGGGGGGCGGGCTTCAGGCTCCTCGCACAGGAGCGGGCGATCCGGCAGGCGGAGGCGGAGTCGGCGGCGCTCGCGGAGCGGGCGCGGATCGCCCGGGAGATACACGACGTCCTGGCTCACAGCCTCTCCGCGCAGCTGGTGCACTTGGAGGCGGCCCGGCTGCTGATCGAGGCCGGGGTGCCGGAGGGCGAGGCCAGACGGCAGGTTCTCGAACGGGTCTCCGCCGCCCGCGGCATGGCACGGCAGGGCCTGGCCGAGACGCGGCAGGCGCTGTCCGCGCTGCGCGGGGAGCTGACGCCGGTCGAGGAGTACCTCCGGGACGTCGCCGAGGCGGAGGGCGTACGGCTGGAGGTGGCCGGCGAGCCACGGGCGCTGCCGGCCGAGGCGGGGCTCGCGGTGCGCAGGGTCGCCCAGGAGGCGCTGACCAATGTGCGCAAGCACGCGCCGGGCGCCCGGGTGGAGATGGCGTTCACCTATCTGGAGCGGGAGGTGGAGTTGTGGGTTCGCGACAGCGGCGCGTCGGGCAGGGTCGGGAAGCCGGAGGTGCCGGGCGCCGGATACGGTCTGCTCGGCATGCGGGAGCGTGCCGAGCTGCTCGGCGGCACCCTGGAGGCCGGGCCGGCCGTGGCCGGTGGGCCGGGTTTCCACGTGAGGCTGAAGGTGCCCGCCTGAAGGGTCGCGAGCCCGGGTGAGGCCGAGGCGCGGCGGGCCCGCCGGTGGGGCGGGGAGGCGAAGGAGCGGACGCGATGGGGCACATGGGCGGTGACCTGGCGGCACAGGGCGGCGGCAGCGGGCGCAGGCCGGCACGGGTGGTGGTCGCCGACGACCAGACCGTGGTCCGCGAGGGCATCGTGATACTGCTGGGGCTGTTGCCGGGCATCGAGGTCGTCGCCTCCGCGGCCGACGGGCTGGAGGCCCTGCGCCAGGTCGCCGAACACCGCCCCGACGTGGTCCTGATGGACCTGAGGATGCCGCGCTGCGACGGGGTGGAGGCGACACGGCGGATCCGGGCCGAGCACCCGGAGACCCAGGTGGTCGTCCTGACCACCTACGGCGACGACGACTCCCTCTTCCCGGCCCTCCAGGCAGGGGCGCGCGGCTACCTCACCAAGGACGCCGGGGCCGAGGAGATCGTCCGGGCCGTCGAGCACGTGATGTCAGGTGAGGCCGGTCTCTCGCCGCATGTGCAGCGCCGCCTGCTGGAGAGGCTCTCCGCCTCCTCCGCGCCGGTGCCGGCCCCCGCCGCGGCGCCGGCTCCGAGGGAGCTGCCCGACGGGCTGACGGCCCGTGAGGCGGAGGTGTTGTCCCTGGTGGCGGAGGGGCTGACGAACGCCGAGATCGCCCGGCGCCTGCACGTGAGCACGGCGACGGTCAAGACGCACATCAACAACCTGTTCGCCAAAACGGGCGTCCGTGACCGGGCCCAGGCCGTGCGGTACGCCTTCCATCGAGGCATCGCCGCGCCCCCGCCGCCCCCGCCCGGGAAGCGCGTCCCCTGACGGGCCGCGCCCCGGCGGTCGTCTGACCGACCGGCACCTCACTCCTCGCCCGCCGGCGGTGGTAGAGACGGCAGCTACACCCGAGCGAAGGAGTGATCATGCGCAAGCTCGTCGCACCGTTCGCCACCCTCCTGCTGACCGGCGTGGCAGGACTCGCCTTCGGCGCACCCGCCCACGCCGCGGCTCCAGCGGCCGTGGTGCCGGTCGTCCAGGAGTGCGCCGGCTTCTGCCCCACGTACTACGAGCCCGTCGTCTGCCTGTTCTCCGACGGTTCGACCGTATGGTTCACCAACCAGTGCTTCGCCGAGGTCCACGCCTGCAACCACAATCTGAGCATCCTGCGCTGCGCCCGCGTCAGAGGCTGATCAGGCCGGCCGCCCCGGCTGGCGCACCGTCCAGGCGTACCGGTGCTCGGGGCGGCCCGTCTCGCCGTAGCGGAGGGTCAGGCTGAGCCGGCCCGACTCCTCCAGCCGTTTGAGGTAGCGCTGGGCCGTCGACCTGCTCAGCCCCGACCGCTCGGCCACCTCGTGCGCCGACAGCGGCCGTGCGGCGTCCGCCAGGACCCGGCGGATCAGATCCGCCGTCGGCGCCGAGTGCCCCTTGGGCAGGGGCGGGTCCACCGCGGCCGTGCGCAGCGCCGAGAAGATGCGGTCGACCTGTTCCTGCTCCGCCTCCTCGGCGTCCTCCAGCGTCCGCCGCAGTCGCGCGTACGCCTCCAGCTTCACGCGCAGCCCCGGGAACGTGAACGGCTTGACCAGGTACTGCAGGGCGCCGTAGCGCAGCGCCGTCTGCACGGTGGTCACATCCCGGGCCGCAGTGACCATGATCACGTCCGTGTGGTGGCCCAGTTGCCGGATGCGGCGCACCAGCGACAGGCCCGTCTCGTCCGGCAGATAGTGGTCGAGCAGCATCAGGTCGACGCCGCCGCGCTGCAGCACGGCCAGTGCCTGCGCCGCGCTGTGAGCCGTCGCCGTCACCCGGAAGCCGGGCACCTTGGCGACGTACGCGGCGTTGATCTCGGCGACGCGGAAGTCGTCGTCCACCACCATGACCTCGATCATCGGCTCACTCCTTCGAGGGATTGCGGCGTTCGGCCGGGCGCAGTGCCCGGTGCCGGCCGGGCCTGCGGGGCGAGCGCCTCGGGCAGCTCCACCGTGAACTGCGCCCCGCCGCCCTCGCGTTCGTCCACCCGCGCCGAGCCGCCGTAGCGTTCGGCCAGCCGGCGCACCAGCGGAAGTCCCAGGCCCCGGGGGCGGTGCGGGGCGGCCTGTTTGGTCGACCAGCCGTCGGCGAACACCCGCTCCCGCAGCTCGGGCGGCACTCCGGGGCCGTTGTCGCGCACGGTGACGACGACCGTGGTGCCCTCCGTCCGCAGATCGGCCTCGACGAATGCGTCCGGGCGGTGTCCGCAGGCGGCGTCGAGCGCGTTGTCGACGAGGTTGCCGAGCACGGTGACCAGGTCCTCCGGGTCCACCACGCGGTCGGGCAGCAGGCTGTCCGCGCTCACCCGCAGGGCCACGCCGCGCTCCGCGGCGACCGCGCCCTTGCCCACCAGCAGGGCGCTGACCAGGGGCTCGTGCACACGCTCGGTGACCTGTTCGGCGGTGGCCCGGTGGGCGCCGGCGACCTCCGCCACGTACTCCACGGCCTCGTCGTACAGGCCCAGTTCCAGCAGTCCGACCAGGGTATGCAGCCGGTTGGCGTGCTCGTGGTCCTGCGCGCGCAGCGCCTCGGTCAGGCCGCGGGTGGCGTCCAGCTCGCGGCCGAGCTGTTCGAGTTCGGTGCGGTCGCGCAGCGTGGCGACCGTGCCGCCGTCGGAGGTGTCCATGCGGTTGGCGACGAGCACGCGCCCGTCCCGCACGGTGAGCAGGTCCTTTCCGGTCACCCGGCCGGCCAGCACGTCGGTGGTGCGTCCGGGCGGCAGCACGGCGTCCAGCGGCCGGCCCAGGGCCTCGGGGCCCAGCCCGAGCAGGCGTTGCGCCTCGTCGTTGACCAGCCGCAGGCGTCCGCGCCGGTCGAGGGCGACCACCCCTTCACGGATGCCGTGCAGCATGGCCTCCCGTTCCTCCAGCAGCGCGGAGATCTCGGACAGTTCGATGCCGTGGGTGCGTTTGCGCAGCCGCCAGGAGACGGCGAAGACCGCCACGGCGCCGACCGCGAGCGCGGCACCGGCGTAGGTCAGGACGCCGGGCAGCGCGTGCAGCAGGACGTCGCGCACGTCGTCGTAGGCGATGCCCACCGAGACGGCGCCGACGATCGCCCCCTCGCCGTCGCGCAGCGGCACCTTGCCCCGGGCCGAACGGCCCAGGGTGCCCTTGGCGATGCCCTTCCACTCGCGGCCGGCCAGCGCGGGGCCCGGGTCGGTGCTCACGTGCCGGCCGATCTCGGCGGGCGTGGTGTGGGAGTAGCGGATGCCGCGGGTGTCGACGATCACCACGTAACTGGCGTCGGTGGCCTGGCGGATGCGTTCGGCGGCGATCTGGACGGGCCCGTCGGGCCGCGGGTCGCCGGCGAGCACGGCGTGGGCGAGGCCGGGCTGGGCGGCGGTGGCCTGGGCGATGGCGAGCGCCCGTTGTTCGGCCTGGTCGTCCAGTTGGTTCCCGAGCGGTGCGAGCAGCAGCCCGGCGGTGAGTGCGGTGACGCCGGTGGTGATCAGTAACTGGACGGACAGGACCTGGGCGAAGACGCGCCGGGGCCACCGGGGGCGCATGCGTGAGCCTTTCGGTTTCCGAGCGTGGGGAGTGCAAGGCACGCAACGTAGCCGGATGATGGCCGTTCGTTGAGCTTCCGTGTCACTTTTGTTGTTCTATCGCGAGCAAAACGAGCAGAACAGGCTTCGTACGCTCAAGTCGCACAGCGCACACAAGACTGCCGTCGCCTCCGGCGTCGCTCCTAGCCTCCTCCACCGGTCGTCCCGCACGTCAGCGCGGGGCAGCAACACCCCGGTGGAGGCGTACGGATGAACCACGGCAGCACACACCACACCCCACCGGACGGTGTCCCGGCGATCGAACTGCGCGGCGCGAGCAAGACCTTCCGCACCCCCTCCGGAGTGCCCCACACGGCCGTGCGCGACCTCGATCTGACCGTGGAGCGCGGCGAGTTCGTCGCGGTGGTCGGACCGACCGGCTGCGGGAAGTCGACCACGCTGACCCTGGTCAGCGGCCTGGAGGAGCCGACCGAGGGGGAGGTGCTGGTCGGCGGCGAGCCGGTGACCGGCATCCGGCCGGAGGTCGGCTTCGTCTTCCAGCAGGACGCGGTCTTCCCCTGGCGCACGGTGCTGTCGAACGTGATGGCCGGGCCGCGCTTCCGCGGCGCGCCGAAGGCCGAGGCCCGCGAGCGCGCCCGCGACTGGCTGGCCCGGGTGGGCCTGGCCGCCTTCGCCGACCGCTATCCGCACCAGCTCTCCGGCGGCCAGCGCAAGCGCGTCGCGCTCGCCCAGACCTTCGTCAACGACCCGGCGATCCTGCTGATGGACGAGCCGTTCTCGGCCCTCGACGTGCAGACCAGGGCCCTGATGTCGGACGAACTGCTGGAGCTGTGGGGCGGAGCCGGGACGGGCACGGCGGCCTCCGTCGTCTTCGTCACCCACGACCTGGAGGAGGCCATCGCGCTGGCCGACAAGGTCGTGGTGATGACGGCCGGCCCCGCCACCGTCAAAGCCGTCTTCCCCGTCGACCTGCCGCGCCCGCGCAAGGTCGAGGACGTGCGGCTGGAGCCGCGGTTCGTCGACCTGTACCGCGAGATCTGGTCCTGCCTCGGCGAAGAGGTCCGCATCACGCGCGAGAGGGGTGCCGCCCGTGTCGCCTGACACCGTCCCCGACGCCGTCCCCGCCACCGTTCCCGGCACCGCCCTGCCCGGCGGCCGGGTGGGCAAGGGCCGGGCGGCCGACCGCGCCCGCGCCCACCGCAACCGCCGGCTCCTCGTCCTCGTCACCCGCGTGCTGCTGCTCGCGGTGCTCCTCGGCGCCTGGGAGGTGCTGGCGCGCACGGAGACCATCGACCCCTTCAACTTCTCGATGCCCTCGCGCATCTGGGACCAGATGGTGCAGTGGACGATGCACGGCACCCCGCAGGGCTCGCTGGGCGAACAGGTCTGGGCCACGCTGCAGGAGGCGCTGCTCGGCTGGGTCCTCGGCGTCGTCGCGGGCGTGCTCCTCGGCATCGCGCTCGGCCGCGTCCCCTTCCTCGCCGACGTCCTCGGCCCCTACGTCAAGGTGCTCAACGCGGTGCCGAGGATCGTCCTGGCCCCGATCTTCCTCATGATGTTCGGCCTCGGGACGGCCTCCAAGGTCGCCTCCGCCGTGGTGCTCGTCTTCTTCCCGGTCTTCTTCAACGCCTTCCAGGGCGCCCGCGAGGTCGACCGCAACCTGGTCGCCAACGCCCGGATCCTGGGCGCGAGCAACCGCCGCGTCACCCTCCAGGTCGTCATCCCCTCCGCCACCTCGTGGATCTTCACCAGCCTCCACGTCAGCTTCGGCTTCGCCCTCATCGGAGCGATCGTCGGCGAGTACCTCGGCGCGGCGAAGGGCATCGGCCTGCTCGTGGCCCAGTCGCAGGGCACCTTCAACGCCCAGGGCGTGTACGCGGCGATGGTCGTCCTCGCCCTCGTGGCCCTCCTGGCCGAGGCCCTGCTGTCCTTCACCGAAAAGCGGCTCTTCCGCTGGCGGCCCGGCGCGCCGGGCAGCGAGCGCTGACCCGCCCGGACCCACCCCACACCCCCCGACTCCACCGTAAGGAACGGATCATGCGTACGTACAGCACGTCCCGCAAGACCGGAGGAAGACCGGCGAAGGTCACCGCGATGGCGGTCGCCGGGGTGATGGCACTGGCCCTGAGCGGCTGCGCGGACGAGTCGTCCGCGAGCAGCACCACCAAGGACTCGCTCCAGGGCGACACCGTCAAGATCATGGTGGGCGGCCTGGACAAGGTCATCTACCTGCCCGCGGTCCTCACCCAGCGGCTCGGCTACTTCGAGCAGGAGGGCGTGCGGGTCAAGCTGCTGAGCGAACCCGCCGGCGTCCAGGCCACCACCTCGCTCGTCTCCGGCGACGTCCAGGGCGTGGTGGGCTTCTACGACCACACCCTCGACCTGCAGGTCAAGGGCAAGAAGGTGGAGTCGGTGGTCCAACTGGCCCGCACCCCGGGCGAGGTGGAGATCGTCTCCAAGAGCGCCGCCGGCACGCTCGCCTCGCCCAAGGACTTCAAGGGCAAGAAGCTGGGCGTGACCGGACTGGGCTCCTCCACCGATTTCCTCACCAAGTACTTGGCGGTGAAGAACGGCGTGGACGCGGCCGACATCACCCCCGTGGCGGTCGGCGCGGGCCAGACGTTCATCTCCGCACTGGAGAAGGGCGCCATCGACGGCGGCATGACCACCGACCCGACCGTCGCCCAGATCCTCTCCAAGGGCCTGGGCACCGTCCTGGTCGACATGCGCACGCCCGAGGGCTCCCAGGCCGCCCTGGGCGGTCTGTACCCGGCCTCCAGCCTGTACATGAACAACGACTGGGTCGACAAGAACAAGGAGACGGTCCAGAAGCTGGCCAACGCCATGGTCAAGACCCTCAAGTGGATGTCGGAGCACACCCCCGAGGAGATCGCCGACCAGATGCCCGCCGACTACGCCAAGGGCGGCAAGGACCTGTACGTGAAGTCGATCCGGTCCACGCTGCCCATGTTCACCAAGGACGGCGTGATGCCGCCCGACGGGCCCGGGACCGTGCTGCAGGTGCTCAAGTCCTTCAACCCCAACCTGAAGAACGCCAAGGTCGACCTCCAGAAGACCTACACCACGGAGTTCGTGAAGAAGGCGGGCTAGCGCCTGTCCGGTGGATCATGCAGCGCCCCTGCGGGGCGCCCGTGATACCCCGCGACGAAGATCCGCCGGAGGCCCTAGCCTCCCGTCCGCAGTTCCTGCAGCGGGGTGACGGCCACGACGTCCATCCGGGCCGGCGTGCCCAGGGCCTTCCCGCAGCTCTCCGGGCGGGGCGGGGCGGAGGCGCCCTGGGCCACCTCGACCCGCCAGGCCCGGCCGTCGGTGTGCGCCACGGTGACCGTCCAGTGCGGGGCGGCCCCCTCGCAGGCGGTCACGTCCAGGGCGTCCGCGCCCTCCTCGCCGATCAGGGCGCGCACCGCCAGGTCGGCGGCCTGTCCGGGGCGGTCCCACGCCGAGCGGCCCCGGCAGTCGGCGATGCGCACCCGGCCGGCGCGGGCCGCCTCCAGCGCGTCCTTGACCGCGTGGGCGGTGGCCCGCCCGTACGCGTAGCCGTACGGCAGCACGAACAGGGTCGGCGCGAAACGGTGGCCGCCGATGTGGGTGACCTCCCACACCTCCGTACCGCCGGACGCGGCCAGTTCGGCGGCCAGCGGCCGGCCCAGCAGCGCGCAGCAGCGGTCCCGCTTGCCGTTGGTGCACACCAGGGCGAGCGGCTCGCCGCAGTACGCCTCCCACAGCCCGCCGTGCTCACCGGCCCCGAGCGCCGCGAAGTCGAGTTCCGGCAGCACGGCCGGATCGGCGAGGGCGGTGGTACGGATCCAGGAGCGGCCCGGCGCGGTGTGGGCGGCGAAGACGCGCTGCAGGGCCGGTTCGTGGCAGTCCGCGTGCCGGCCCGGCCGGCGGATCAGGGCGACGCGCACCCCGGTGCCCTCGACGGCCCTGGCCAGGGCCCGGGCGACGGCGGGGGAGAGGTGGCTGGCGGCGAGGGCGTCCGCGCCCCACGGCCCCGGCTGCTCGATCAGCAGCCACGTCCGCGCGGTCGCGGCCGTGCCGGCCAGTGGCTCGGCCAGCTCGCGGGAGGCGGTCGCACAGGTACTCACGTAGGTGAGCCTAACCTGACTGGCCACCGGTGCGACACTTGGCTGATCAGTGCGCGTGACGCACGTGCCCGTGACGCCCGTGCGCATGACGCCAGTACCCGTGACGCGCGTACGCGTGACATCAGTGTGGACGACAAGAGTACGGAGGATTCCCTTGGCCAAGCGGCAGATCCCGGTCGTCGTGCTCGCCGGCTTCCTCGGATCGGGCAAGACCACCTTGCTCAACCACCTGCTCCGGCACAGCGGAGGCAGCCGCATCGGGGCCGTCGTCAACGACTTCGGCAAGATCGAGATCGATGCGATGAGCGTCGCCGGCCAGGTGGACTCGATGGTCTCGCTGGGCAACGGCTGCCTGTGCTGCGCGGTGGACACCAGCGAGCTCGACACGTTCCTGGACAAGCTCGCCCGCCCCGCCGCCCGCATCGACGTCATCGTCATCGAGGCCAGCGGCCTGGCCGAGCCGCAGGAACTCATCCGGATGATCCTGGCCAGCGAGAACGAGTCCATCGTCTACGGCGGGCTGGTCGAGGTCGTCGACGCGGCGGAGTTCACCGCCACCCGCGCCCGCCACCCCGAGCTCGACCGGCACGTGGGCATCGCCGACCTCGTGGTGCTCAACAAGGCCGACCGGATCGGCGACGAGGAGCGGGCCGCCCTGCTCGACACCCTCACCGGCCTCGCCCCCGGCACGCCCGTCCTGCCCGTCGCCTACGGGCGCGTCGACCCCCACATGCTCTTCGACCGCGCACCGCGCGAGGAGCACGTCGAGGCCGTCAGGCAGCTCTCCTTCGAGGACCTGTGCCGGGAGGAGGACGACCACGACCATCACGGGCACCTGCACGCCGCCTACGAGAGCGTCGAGTTCGTCTCCGAGACCCCCATGAACCCGCGCCGGCTGATGGCCTTCCTCGACAGCAGGCCCGAGGGCCTCTACCGCATCAAGGGCTTCGTCCACTTCGGCATAGCCGGCCACCGGCAGAAGTACACGGTGCACGCGGTCGGCGACTTCCTGCGCTTCCACGCCTCGCCCTGGGGCCGCTCGGAGACCCGCGCCACCCAGCTCGTCATGATCGGCAGCGGTATCGACGCGGCCGCACTCCACCAGGGGCTGGAGGAGTGCAAGGACCCCGCACCGCAGGACGCCGACGAGCACAGCATGTGGGGCGTCCTGCGGTACGTACGGTCGTAGGGCGTGCCCGGCGGCACCACGACACCCCGTCTCAGGGGCGCGGATCCGCCGGACAGGCCCTGGCCGCGCGGCGGGTCTACACCGGCCCGGCCACCACGGCCACCGGCTTGGCCAGGGCCACGCCCGAGCCGTCACGGCGCGGGTCGACCGGGGGCAGCTCCGCCGGGGCGCCGGCGGCCGTCGCGGCCCGGGCCGGGGAGCGGCCCGCCCAGGCGAACACCAGGCAGTCCTCGCCCTTGAGGAAGCGCTGGCAGCGCACACCGCCGGTGGCCCGGCCCTTGCGCGGGTACTGGTCGAAGGGCGTCACCTTCGCCGTACCCGGCGAGGCCGTGCCCGGCAGCCCACCACGGGCCCCCGCGACCGTCACCACCACCGCCTCCTCCGCCGGGTCGACGGCGGTGAAGGAGATCACCTTCGCCCCGGAGGACAGCTTGACGCCGGCCATGCCGCCCGCCGGACGGCCCTGCGGCCGCACCTGAGAAGCCTGGTAGCGCAGCAGCTGGGCGTCGTCGGTGACGAAGACCAGGTCCTCCTCGCCCGTGCGCAGCTCGACCGCGCCGACGATGCGGTCGCCGTCCTTGAGCGAGATGACCTCCAGTTCGTCCTTGTTGGCCGGATAGTCGGGCACCACGCGCTTGACCACGCCCTGCTCGGTGCCGATCGCCAGCCCCGGCGAGGACTCGTCCAGCGTCGTCAGGCACACCACCTGCTCGCCGTCGGCCAGCGAGACGAACTCCGAGACCGGCGCGCCGCCCGCCAGGTTCGGCGCGCCCGCCGTCTCCGGCAGCTGCGGCAGGTCGATCACCCGCACCCGCAGCAGCCGCCCGCCCGACGTCACCACGCCGACCTCGCCCAGAGCCGTCGCCGGCACCGCCGAGACGATCACGTCGTGCTTGGCGCGCCGGCTCTCCTCGCCCGCGCCCGACGCCTCGCCCGTGGCCGTACGGGCCAGCAGACCGGTCGAGGACAGCAGCACCCGGCACGGGTCGTCCGCGACCTGCAGCGGCATGGCCGCCGCCGGCACACCGGCCGACTCCAGCAGCACCGTGCGCCGCTCCGTGCCGAACTTCTTCGCCACGTCAGCGAGCTCGGCGGAGACCAGCTTGCGCAGCTCGGCGTCCGACTCGAGGATCTCCGTCAGCTTCTCGATCTCCTCGGTCAGCTTGTCCCGCTCGGCCTCCAGCTCGATGCGGTCGAACCGCGTCAGGCGGCGCAGCGGGGTGTCGAGGATGTACTGCGTCTGCACCTCGGAGAGGGAGAACCGCTCCACGAGTGACGCCTTGGCCGCCGCCGCGTTGTCGCTCGATCGAATGATTCGGATGACCTCGTCGATGTCCGCGAGGGCCACCAGCAGACCCTCGACGAGGTGCAGCCGGTCGCGCCGCTTGCCCCGGCGGAACTCGCTGCGCCGGCGCACCACCTCGAAGCGGTGGTCGAGGTAGACCTCCAGCATCTCCTTCAGGCCCAGCGTCAGCGGCTGGCCGTCCACCAGCGCGACGTTGTTGATGCCGAAGGACTCCTCCATCGGCGTCAGCTTGTAGAGCTGCTCCAGCACCGCCTCGGGGTTGAAGCCGTTCTTGACCTCGATGACCAGGCGCAGGCCGTGGGCGCGGTCGGTGAGGTCCTTCACGTCCGCGATGCCCTGCAGCTTCTTCGAGCCGACCAGGTCCTTGATCTTGGAGATGACCTTCTCGGGGCCCACCGTGAACGGCAGCTCGGTGACCACCAGGCCCTTGCGGCGGGCGGTGACGCTCTCCACGGCGACCGTCGCGCGCATCTTGAAGGTGCCGCGCCCGGTCTCGTACGCGTCGCGGACGCCGCCGAGCCCCACGATCCGGCCGCCGGTGGGCAGGTCGGGACCGGGGATGTACTTCATCAGCGTGTCGAGGTCGGCGCCCGGGTGCCGGATCAGGTGCCGGGCGGCGGCGATCACCTCGCCGAGGTTGTGCGGGGGCATGTTCGTCGCCATGCCGACCGCGATCCCGGACGAGCCGTTGACCAGCAGGTTCGGATAGGCGGCGGGCAGGGCCACCGGCTCGCGCTCGCTGCCGTCGTAGTTCGGGGAGAAGTCGACGGTGTCCTCGTCGATCGACTCCGTCATCAGCGACGTCGGCGCCGCCATGCGCGCCTCGGTGTACCGCATGGCCGCCGGCGGGTCGTCGTTGCCGAGCGAGCCGAAGTTGCCGTGGCCGTCGACCAGCGGCAGCCGCATCGAGAACGGCTGGGCCATGCGCACCAGCGCGTCGTAGATGGACGCATCACCGTGCGGGTGCAGCTTGCCCATCACCTCGCCGACGACGCGGGCGGACTTCACGTGCGAACGGTCGGGCCGCAGGCCCATCTCGTTCATCTGGAACAGGATCCGGCGCTGGACGGGCTTGAGGCCGTCGCGGGCGTCGGGCAGGGCGCGCGAGTAGATGACGGAGTAGGCGTACTCGAGGAAGGAGCCCTGCATCTCGTCGACGACGTCGATGTCGAGGATCCGCTCCTCGAACTCTTCCGGCGGCGGGGTCTTCGTGCTGCGGCGGGCCATCGCGGCTGCGGCTCCTTCGATCGATTGCCGGGGCTGATCTGACGCGGACCATTGTGGACCGCTCCACCGACAACGCCGACCGCGACCCGGCCGCCACGCCTCACCACCCGTGCAGGGGACCCCTGGGCGCCCGGGGAACTTCGCCGGAAGCCTGCGCGGTTGCATACAGTGACAGCACTGTTCAATCACGCGAGTCGTCGCGAGGCACCGCGAGATCTCAAGAGATCGAAGGGACGTACATGCCCATGGGTCACACGGCCACGCAACAGGCCGGTTCCGGCGGCCTGACAGCGACCGAGCACCGGCTGGCCAACGGCCTGAGGGTGGTGCTCTCCGAAGATCACCTCACCCCCGTGGCGGCCGTCTGCCTCTGGTACGACGTCGGCTCCCGCCACGAGGTGCAGGGCCGCACCGGTCTCGCCCACCTCTTCGAGCACCTGATGTTCCAGGGCTCCGCACAGGTCAAGGGCAACGGCCACTTCGAGCTGGTGCAGGGCGCCGGCGGGTCGCTCAACGGCACGACCAGCTTCGAGCGCACCAACTACTTCGAGACGATGCCCGCCCACCAGGTCGAGCTGGCCCTATGGCTGGAGGCCGACCGGATGGGCTCGCTGCTGGCCGCCCTCGACGAGGAGTCGATGGAGAACCAGCGCGACGTCGTCAAGAACGAGCGCCGCCAGCGCTACGACAACGTGCCCTACGGCACCGCGTTCGAGAAGCTGACGGCCATGGCCTACCCCGAGGGCCACCCGTACCACCACACGCCCATCGGCTCCATGGCCGACCTCGACGCCGCCTCCCTGGAGGACGCGCGGGCCTTCTTCCGCACCTACTACGCGCCGGGCAACGCCGTGCTGTCCGTCGTCGGCGACATCGACCCGGAGCAGACCCTCGCCTGGATCGAGAAGTACTTCGGCTCCATCCCCGCGCACAACGGCAAACAGCCCCCGCGCGACGGCGCCCTGCCGGAGAACATCGGCCGCGAGCTGCGCGAGGTCGTCCGCGAGGAGGTGCCCTCGCGCGCCCTGATGGCCGCCTACCGCCTGCCGCACGACGGCACCCGCGAGGCGGACGCGGCCGACGTGGCGCTGACGATCCTCGGCGGCGGCGAGTCCTCCCGCCTGCACAACCGCCTGGTGCGCCACGACCGCAGCGCCGTCGCCGCCGGCTTCGGCCTGCTGCGCCTGGCCGGGGCGCCCTCGCTGGGCTGGCTGGACGTCAAGGCGTCCGGCGGCGTGGAGGTGGCCGACATCGAGGCCGCCGTCGACGAGGAGCTCACCCGCTTCGCCGCCGAGGGCCCCACCCCCGAGGAGATGGAGCGCGCCCAGGCCCAGCTGGAGCGCGAGTGGCTGGACCGGCTCGCCACCGTCAGCGGCCGGGCGGACGAGCTGTGCCGCTTCGCCACGCTCTTCGGCGACCCGCAGCTGGCGCTCACCGCCGTCCAGCGCGTCCTGGAGGTGACCCCGCAGGAGGTGCAGCAGATCGCCAAGGCCCGCCTGCACCGCGACAACCGTGCCGTGCTCGTCTACGAGCCCACGCCGCAGACCGCGCCCACGGTCGACGAGGACACCATCAAGAACGCCACCGAGATCGAAGAAGAGGAGACGGCCCAGTGAGCGACGCCGTAGCCGCGAGCACGACGGACACCGCCGGCCCCTCGATGGTGTTCCACCCCCAGCCCCGGCCGGGCCTGCCCACCCCCTGGGCCTTCCCGGCCCCCGAGCGCGGGCAGCTGCCCAACGGCCTGACCGTGCTGCGCTGCCACCGCCCCGGGCAGCAGGTCATCGCCGTCGAGATCGTCCTGGACGTCCCGCTGGCCGCCGAGCCCGAGGGTCTGGACGGCGTCGCCACGATCATGGCCCGGGCCTTCTCCGAGGGCACCGACAAGCTCAGCGCCGAGGAGTTCGCCGCGGAGCTGGAGCGCTGCGGGGCCACCCTCGACGCCCACGCCGACCACCCGGGCGTACGGCTGTCCCTGGAGGTGCCGGCCTCCCGGCTGCCCAAGGCGCTGGGCCTGCTGGCCGACGCCCTGCGCGCCCCGGCCTTCCCCGACGGCGAGATCGAGCGCCTGGTGCGCAACCGCCTCGACGAGATCCCGCACGAGCTGGCCAACCCCGCCCGCCGGGCGGCCATGGCGCTGGCCGCCGAGCTGTTCCCGGCCGACGTGCGGATGTCCCGGCCGCGCCAGGGCAGCCAGGAGACGGTCGAGCGCATCGACGCCACCGCCGTGCGCGCCTTCTACGAGGCCCATGTGCGGCCCGCCGCGGCCACCGCGGTGGTCGTCGGCGACTTCACCGGCACCGACCTCGACCACGTCCTGGAGCAGTCGCTGGGCGCGTGGACGGGCGCGCCGGCGCAGCGGCGCGCCCCGCAGCCCGTCACGGCCGACGACACCGGCCGCGTCGTCATCGTCGACCGTCCCGGTGCGGTGCAGACCCAGCTGCTGATCGGGCGCACCGGCCCCGACCGGCACGACCGCGTCTGGCCGGCCCAGGTGCTCGGCACGTACTGCCTGGGCGGCACCCTCACCTCGCGGCTGGACCGCGTCCTGCGCGAGGAGAAGGGCTACACCTACGGCGTGCGCTCCTTCGGGCAGGTGCTGCTGTCCTCGCCCGAGGGCACCGGCGTCTCCCTGCTCGCCATCAGCGGCTCCGTCGACACCCCCAACACCGGTCCCGCCCTGGAGGACCTGTGGACGGTGCTGCGCACGCTGGCCGCCGAGGGGCTGACGGACCAGGAGCGCGACGTCGCCGTGCAGAACCTGGTGGGGGTGGCCCCGCTGAAGTACGAGACGGCGGCCGCCGTCGCCGGCACGCTCGCCGACCAGGTCGAGCAGTTCCTGCCGGACGACTTCCAGGGACACCTGTACGAACGCCTCGCGCAGACCGGCACGGTGGAGGCCACCGCCGCCGTCGTGAGCGCCTTCCCGGCGGACCGGCTGGTGACGGTGCTCGTCGGTGACGCGGCGCAGATCGCCGAACCCGTGAAGGCGCTGGGCATCGGCCCGGTGACGGTGATCTCCGCCTGACGGAGCATCAGTTCGACTGAGGTGGCGCGTGGGTCCGAGGGGACCCACGCGCCACCTTTATGTCCACTTTCAGGCGGTGGTTGCGTGTTGGTCGTGTGGCGTACGTCATAAAAACCCACTTCTGTTTGCCGATCGAATCTGACGGCGATTAGCGTCAGCTCGGCAGTCCGTCAGATCGGAGCCGCAAACCGCGGTCCCGGGCAGCCATCGCCGAGTCCCACGCGGCCCCCAGGGTCGCAGGGAGCCGGGGACCCAAAGTCCCCTGGGGTGAATCGGTTCCCTTTCACGAGGGGACCGTAGGAGACCTTCCTGCTCCGAACCCGTCAGCTAACCCGGTAGGCGAGAAGGAAGGAAAGGATCAGCGACAGCCATGTCGTTCACCCGTCCCACCGGGAAGCACCGTCGTCCGAGCCGCGCCGTGCGCGTGGGCGCCAACGTCGCGGGCATCGCCACGCTGACCGCCGCCGGTGTGGTCGCCGGTGTCGCCGCCCCGGCCTTCGCCGCCTCCGACGACTCCCAGCGCCCCGAGGACACCGGCCTGACGCAGGCCGTCGTCATCGGTGACGTCATGGCCGGCAACGTCGACGCCCAGGCCGAGACCCAGCGCGGCGTCGCCGACGAGGCCAACGCCCGTCAGCAGGCCGAGGCCAACGCCAAGAAGCTGGCCGCCGAGGCCAAGCAGCGCGCCGAGGAGGCCCAGCGCAAGCTCGACGAGGAGCGCGCCGCCAAGGAGCGTGCCGCCCGCGACGCCGAGCGCAAGCGCCTGGGGACGTTCGTCAGCCCGCTCGACAGCTCCTACGTCTCCACGTCCTACAAGGCCTCCAGCGGCCTGTGGTCCTCCGGCAGCCACACCGGCATCGACTTCCACGCCGAGACCGGCACCTCGGTGCACGCGGTCGGCATGGGCACGATCGTCGAGGCCGGCTGGGGCGGCGCCTACGGCAACAACGTCGTGATCCAGATGGCCGACGGCACGTACACGCAGTACGCCCACCTGTCGTCCATCGACGTCTCGGTCGGCCAGTCGGTCACCCCGGGCCAGCAGATCGGCCTGTCCGGCGCCACCGGCAACGTCACCGGCCCGCACCTGCACTTCGAGGCCCGCACGGCCCCGACCTACGGCTCCGACATCGACCCGATCGCCTACCTGGCCTCGCACGGCGTCAACGTCTGACGCCCCCGCGCACGGCGCGAGCACGGCCCCGGCCCCTGCGGCCGGGGCCTTCGTGCACCGTACCGGCTGGCCGAAAGGCGTCCGTGCGGCAGGAGGCACCATCGGAAATGCCCGGCCGGCTCGCATAGAGTCGCTGAGTGGGCGTCAGGCGACGGGGCACATCCGGAGGTACAGCGATGAGAGACCGTTCGTGAACGGCGACGGCGCCGGCACGGTGACCGTCCCCGGACCCGCCGGCGGCGGAGCCCGGGACGGCGTCCGCCGGCTGTCCGCGCACGCCGTGTGCGCCGCCATCCGCGACGACATCGTCGCGGGCGTCCACCCGCCCGGCAGCAGGCTCGTCGAGGAACTCCTCGCCCGCCGCTACGGCGTCTCCCGGGTCCCCGTGCGCGAGGCCCTGCGCACCCTCGCCTCCGAGGGGTTCGTCACCACCCGCCGCCACGCGGGCGCCTGCGTGGCCGAGCCCAGCGAGCGCGAGGCCGCCGACCTGCTGGACGTTCGCGCCCTGCTGGAGCCGCTGGGAGCCGCGCGGGCCGCCCAGCGGCGCACCGAGGCGCACCTGAAGGTGCTGCGCGGGCTGGTCCGGCTGGGCCGCGACCGGGCCCGTACGGACCGGGTGGGGGAGCTGTGCCGGCTCGGCGACTGGTTCGACGAGACCCTCGCCCAGGCCTCCGGCAGCCCCAGCCTCGCCGCGCTCCTCACCCAGCTGCGCCGCAAGATCGCCTGGGTGTACGTGCCGGTGCCGCCGGCGCGCCCGCTGGAGGCGTGGGAGACCTGCGGGGCGCTGGTGGACGCGGTGGCCCGCGGCGACGCCGAGCGGGCGCGGGAGCTCGCCACCCGCCGCGCCGGGCGGCCGCCCGGAGAATTCCGCCTGCGGCCGGCGCGGCAGTCCGCGGACGCCACGGGCGTCCCCTCCTAGGGTCTGTCCGGCGGATCTTCGTCGCGCCCGCAGACAGGGTGCCGTGCTCCGCCCGGACCGCGGGGCGGTGCGTCGGCTGCGGGCCGTCAGCGGCTGATCGCGCCCACGCGGCGGCAGCCGCAGATCGACACCGCCCCGCGCCCCTTACGGGGGCGCCGGCAACACGAAGGGGCCGCGGCGGCCGCGGCAGCGGGCCACCGCGGCCCCGCCGCGGAAGGTCTCGGTCGGTCCGATCCGTGGATCAGACGGTCTCCGGAAGCTCCTCGAGCCCCTCGGCGACCAGCTTGGCCAGGCGGTCGAGCGCGGCCTCGGCACCCTCGGCCTCGGTGGCCAGGACGATCTCCTCGCCACCCTGGGCGCCCAGGCCCAGCACGGCGAGCATGGACGCGGCGTTGACGGGGTTGCCGTCCGCCTTGGCGATCGTCACGGGGACGCCGGCGGCGGTCGCCGCACGGACGAAGATCGACGCGGGCCGGGCGTGCAGGCCCTCGGCCCAGCCGACGTTGACGCGGCGCTCAACCATGGTGTTGCCCTTCGAGTCGACAGTGGTTGTCTAGACCATTGTGGCACGGGGTCCACGGTGCCCCGGCCCGGCCGCCCGGCTGCGCCGTCCGGCTCGTGGACACGGGCCCCTCCGGCCCGGGCCGGCTGTCGGCGGGCGGCCTTACCCTGGCCCCATGCAGACGCCGCCCGAGCACGCGTACCCGGCCCACTGGGAGGCGGACGTCGTGCTGCGCGACGGCGGCATCGCCCAGATCCGCCCCATTGCGCCCGACGACGCGCAGCGCCTGGTGAGCTTCTACGAGCAGGTCTCGGACGAGTCCAAGTACTACCGCTTCTTCGCGCCCTACCCGCGCCTGTCCGACCGGGACGTGCACCGCTTCACCCACCACGACTACGTCGACCGGGTCGGTCTCGCGGCGACCGTCGCGGGGGAGTTCATCGCCACCGTCCGCTACGACCGCGTCGACGCCCGCGGCCTGCGCGCGGCCGCCCCCGCCGACGAGGCCGAGGTGGCCTTCCTCGTCCAGGACGCCCACCAGGGCCGCGGCGTGGCCTCCGCCCTCCTCGAACACATCGCGGCCGTCGCCCGCGAGCGCGCCATCCGCCGCTTCACGGCCGAGGTGCTGCCCGCCAACACCAAGATGATCAAGGTGTTCACGGACGCGGGCTACACCCAGAAGCGCAGCTTCGAGGACGGCGTCGTCCGCCTCCAGCTCGACCTGGAGCCCACCGACGCCTCCCTCGCCGTCCAGCGCGCCCGCGAGCAGCGGGCCGAGGCCCGCTCCGTCCAGCGCCTGCTCGCCCCCCGCTCGGTCGCCGTCGTCGGCGCCGGCCGCGAGGCCGGCGGCATGGGCCGCACCGTCCTGCGCAACGTGCTGGCCGGCGGCTTCGCCGGGCGCGTCCACGCCGTCAACCACGCCTTCCCGCACGAGCTCACCCGCCTCGAACCCGAGGGCGTCCCCGCCCACCGCTCCGTCACGCACATCCCCGACCCCGTCGACCTCGCCGTCGTCGCCGTGCCCGCCGCCCACGTGCCCGACGTCGTCGCCGACTGCGGCCGGCACGGCGTCCAGGGCCTGGTCGTCCTCTCCGCCGGGTACGCCGAGAGCGGCGCCGATGGGCGCCGGCGCCAGCGCGAGCTCGTCCGGCAGGCCCGCTCGTACGGCATGCGCGTCATCGGCCCCAACGCCCTCGGGCTGATCAACACCGCCCCCGGCGTCCGGCTCAACGCCTCCCTCGCCCCCGAGCTGCCGCCGCCCGGCCGGGTCGGCCTCTTCAGCCAGTCCGGCGCCATCGGCATCGCCCTGCTCTCCGAGCTGCACCGGCGCGCCGCCGGCCTCGCCGGCACCTCCACCTTCGTCTCCGCCGGCAACCGCGCCGACCTCTCCGGCAACGACCTCCTGCAGTACTGGCACGACGACCCCGACACCGACGTCGCCCTGATGTACCTGGAGTCCATCGGCAACCCCCGCAAGTTCACCCGCCTCGCCAAGCGCACCGCCGCCCGCAAGCCCCTCGTCGTCGTCAAGGGCGCCCGGCACGGCGCCGCCGCGCCCGCCGGACACGCCGTGCCCACCACCCGCGTCCCCGACGCCACCGTCTCCGACCTGCTGCGCCAGGCCGGCGTCATCCGGGTCGACACGGTCACCGAGCTCGCCGACACCGGGCTGCTGCTCGCCTCCCAGCCGCTGCCCGCCGGGCCCCGCATCGCCATCCTCGGCAACTCCGACTCCCTCACCCTGCTCACCTACGACGCCTGCCTGACCGCCGGGCTGCGCCCGCTGCTCCCGCGCGACCTCACCACGGCCGCCACGCCCGCCGACTTCCGCACGGCCCTCGCCCAGGCCCTGGCCGACCGGTCGTGCGACGCCGTCCTCGTCACCGCCATCCCCTGGGTCGGTGACACCGCCCCCGCCGCCTCCGCGCCCGACCTCGCCGCCGCCCTGCGCGAGGCCGTGGCCGGCGCGCCGACGCCCAAGCCCGTGGCCGTCGTCCACCTGGAGATCCCCGGCCTCCCGCAGGCCCTCGCCGCCCCCGCCGGCGAGGCCCCGCCCGGCGACGCCCCCGCGCCCGCCGTGCGCATCCCCGCCTACCCCGCGGCCGAGCGGGCCGTCGGAGCCCTGGCCGAGGCCGTGCGGTACGCGCGCTGGCGGCGCGAGGTGGCCGTCGCGGGCCGGGTGCCGGAGTTCGAGGACATCGACGAGGACGGCGCCGCCGCCGACATCGCCGTGCTGCTCGCCGCCCACGGCGCCACCGACCGGGCCGTCACCCTCTCCGCCGCCGACACCCAGCGCCTCCTGGCCCGCTACGGGATCGCCGTGCTGCCCGCACTGCCGGCCCCCGACGCCGACGCCGCCGTGCACGCCGCCCGGCGCCTGGGCTTCCCCGTGGCGCTCAAGCCCACCGCCCCCCACCTGCGGCACCGCGCCGACCTCGGCGGCGTACGGCTCGACCTCGGCGGCGAGGGCGAACTGCGCCGGGCCTACGCGGAATTGACCGAGCTGCTCGGCAAGCCCGCGGAGCTGCGCCTGGTCGTGCAGTCCATGGCGCCGCGCGGCGTCGACACCGTCGTGCGGGCGGTGATCGACCCCGCCGCGGGCGCGGTGCTCTCCTTCGGTCTGGCCGGCGCGCCCTCGCTGCTGCTCGGCGACACCGCCCACCGCCTCGTCCCGGTCACCGACCGCGACGCGGCCGATCTCATCCGCTCCGTGCGCACCGCGCCCCTGCTCTTCGGCTGGCGCGGCTCGGCCCCGGTGGACACCCCGGCCCTGGAGGAGCTGCTGCTGCGCCTGTCCCGGCTCGTGGACGACCACCCCGAGGTCGTGGGCGCCGACCTGGAGCCGGTGATCGTGGCCCAGCAGGGGGTGCACGTCCTGGGCGCCTCGATACGCCTGGCCGCGCCCCCGGCCCGCGGCGACCTCGGCCCCCGCAGCCTGCCCCGGTCCTGAAAGCCCCGCCGCGGGCCCGGCCGCACCGCGGTCCGTAACCGGCCGCGGCCGGGGTTCGGCGACGGACGGGCCCCGTACGCCCCGTAGGATGGGAGCCATGGCGAAGACCGGTACGACCACCCAGGGGCTGCGCGCGGCGATCGAGCGCAGCGGCTACTACCCGGCTCTCGTGGCCGAGGCGGTGGAGGCCGCCGTGGGCGGGGAGCCGGTCGCGTCGTACCTGGTCCACCAGGAGACGACGTTCGACTCCAACGAGGTGCGCCGCCATGTGACCGTGCTGGTGCTCACCGACACCCGATTCATCGTCAGCCACACCGACGAGCAGGCCGCCGACGGCACCTCGCCCTCGCCGTACGCGACCACCTCCACCGAGTCCGTGAAGCTGGAGCGCATCTCCTCCGTCGTGCTCAGCCGCGTCGTCGCCAACCCCGAGTCCTACACCCCCGGCACGCTGCCGCGCGAGGTCGTCCTCACCATCGGCTGGGGCGCGGTCTCCCGCATCGACCTCGAACCGGCCGCCTGCGGCGACCCGAACTGCGACGCCGACCACGGCTACACCGGCTCCTCCACGGCCGACGACCTCAGCCTGCGGGTGAGCGAGGCCGGCGACGGCCCCGACACCGTCCGCCAGACCCTGGACTTCGCCCAGGCGCTCTCCGAGGCCACGGTGGCCTCCGCGGCGACCGGCCGGTGATGGCCGGATCCACCCCGGGCCCCCTGGCCGCCGGCTCCGCCTGGCCCGAGCCGGCCCCGCTCGACCCCCGCGACGCCCCGCTGCCGCGCTACGGCACCGGATCCCTCGCGGATCTGCTGCCCTCCGTCGCCGCGGGCCTGGGCGTGCCCGGGCTCGCCTCCGGCCTGCACCTGGAGCCCGCCGACCGGGTCTGCGTCTTCCTCATCGACGGCCTGGGCTGGGAGCTGCTGCGCGACCACCCGGCCGAGGCGCCCTTCCTGCACTCGCTGCTGTCCACGTCCCTGAACGGCACCGGCCGGCCGATGACCGCGGGCTTCCCCTCCACCACGGCGACCTCGCTGGCCTCCGTGGGCACGGGCCTGCCGCCCGGCGCGCACGGCCTGCCCGGCTACACGGTGGCCGACCCGGCGACGGGGCAGCTGATGAACCAGCTGCGCTGGCGGCCGTGGACCGATCCGCACGCCTGGCAGCCGTACCCCACCGTCTTCCAGCTGGCGGACGCGGCCGGCATCGCCACCTGCCAGGTCTCCGCACCCGACTTCGAGCACACCCCGCTGACGCGGATCGCGCTCAGCGGCGGCACCTTCCACGGGCGGCTGTCCGGCGAGGAGCGGATGGACTTCGCCGCCGACCGGCTCGCCGCGGCCGACCGCGCGCTCGTCTACACGTACTACAGCGAGGTGGACGGCAAGGGCCACCGCTTCGGCGTGGACTCCGAGGAGTGGCGCGGCCAGCTGATGTACGTGGACCTGCTCGCCCGGCGCCTGGCCGAGCAGCTGCCGCCGCGCTCCGCGCTGTACATCACCGCCGACCACGGCATGATCGACATCCCGTTCGACCCCGAGTCGCGGATCGACTTCGACCACGACTGGGAGCTGCGCGCCGGCGTCGCCCTGCTGGGCGGCGAGGCCCGGGCCCGCCACGTCTACGCCGTCCCCGGCGCGGCCGCCGACGTGCTGGCGGTGTGGCGCGAGGTGCTCGGCGAGCAGATGTGGGTCGCGGGGCGCGACGAGGCGATCGAGGCCGGCTGGTTCGGACCGCCCGGCGCGGGCGTCGACGACCGGGTGCACGCCCGCATCGGCGACGTGGTCGCGGCCGCCCGCGACGACATCGCCATCGTGGCCACCGAGACCGAGCCGAACGAGTCGACGATGGTCGGCCTGCACGGTTCGATGACGCCCGTCGAGCAGCTCGTGCCGCTGCTCGAAGTCCGCACCTGACCGCGCGTCCCCGCCCAAGCGACCCCTTCGATGGACCGACCGACGAAAGGCCCTGGCCTCCCCATGCCCGAGCTGGTGTTCTTCTCCGGAACGATGGACTGCGGAAAGAGCACCCTCGCTCTGCAGATCGAGCACAACCGCTCGGCACGCGGCCTGCAGGGCCTGATCTTCACCCGCAACGACCGCGCGGGCGAGGGCAAGCTCTCCTCGCGCCTGGGGCTGGTGACCGACTCGGTCGAGGCGGGGGAGGGGTTCGACTTCTACGCGCACGTCGTGGCCCACCTCTCCGCGGGCGGCCGGGCGGACTACGTCATCTGCGACGAGGCGCAGTTCCTCGCCCCCGAGCAGATAGACCAGCTGGCCCGGGTCGTCGACGACCTGGAACTGGACGTCTTCGCCTTCGGCATCACCACCGACTTCCGCACCCGCCTCTTCCCCGGCTCCCAGCGCCTGGTCGAGCTGGCCGACCGCATCGAGGTGCTGCAGGTCGAGGCCCTGTGCTGGTGCGGGGCGCGAGCCACCCACAACGCCCGGACGATCGGCGGCCACATGGTCGTCGAGGGCGAGCAGATCGTGGTGGGAGACGTGGGCCAGCCCGAGACCGTGGTCGGCTACGAGGTGCTGTGCCGGCGCCACCACCGCCGCCGCCTGACGTCCGCCGCCGCCCACGCGGCCGCCCTGTCCCCGGACGTGCTGCCGATCGACCCCGACGCCGCCTAGGCCGTGCCCGGCGGGGCTTCGTCACGCGCCACCACGGCGCCCCGTCAGGGGCGCGGGGCGTTGTCGATCTGCGGCTGCCGGGTGGGCGCGACGAGCCACGACGCGCCCGCAGATGGTCCGGGCCCCGGGGCGGTGTGTCGGCTGCGGGCCGTCGCGGGCCGATCGCGCAGTTCCCCGCGCCCCTGACGGGGCGCCGTAGCATCGCAGGACGCAGGTGCGCCGGGCACGCCCGGGCCGCGGACAGCAGTGCCCCGTAAGGGGCGCGGGGAACTGCGCGATCGGCCACTGGCGGCCTGCAGCCGACGCGGCACGCCCGGGCCCCGGGCGCAGCACGGCACTCCGCCGGGCACGCCCTACCCCGCCCGGTCCGCCGAGCACAGCAGGGCGAAGACCGCACCCTCGGGATCGGCGACCGTCGCCGTGCGCCCGGCCGGCGTACGGTGCGGCGCGGTGACCACGCGGCCGCCCAGATCGCCCACCCGCGCGGCCGCGGCGTCCACGTCGGCCACCTCGAAGTACGTCAGCCAGTGCGGCTGGCGCAGTGCGGGCCCCGCGCCGGTGACCGAGGCCACGGGCCGGCCGTCCACGTGCAGCACGAGCTTGTCGGTCTGCGCGTCGCCGGCCGGCTTGGCCTCGTAGCCGAACAGTGCGCGGTAGAACTTCAGCATCGCCGAGGCGTCGTGGGTGACCAGCTCGTGCCACACCGGATGGCCCGGGCCCGCCGGGCGGCCGGCCGGACGCGCGTCCCACAACCGGCGGCCCTGCCACACCCCGAAGGAGGCCCCGGCCGGGTCCGAGGCGAGCACCAGCCGGCCGGCGTCCTCGGCGGCGAGGGGGCCGACTCCGAGCGTCCCGCCGGAGCAGTGCACCCACTCCGCGGAGGCGTCGGCGTCGTCGCTCGCCAGATAGGTGGTCCAGGCGTTGGCATGTTGACGGTCGGGCGGCAGCTCGCCGATGCCGGCGACGTCGTGGCCGTCGAGCGCCGCCCGTACGTACGGGCCGAGTTGGCGCATGCCGGGGCTGTGGTAGGTCCAGCCGAACAGACTGCCGTAGAACTCCTTGATCGCTTCCAGGTCGTGCACCAGAAGGCTGGTCCAGCACGGTGTGCCCGGCACCTGCCGCCCGGGTTCCGCCTCGCGGTGCTCGAAGGAGCCCCGTACATCGGTCATCGTCAGTTTCTCCTCGGACCGTCGTGGTGGCCGCGCTTCACGGTTCCCGCAGAGAATGCCCCAAAATCGCGGCCGGCTTCGGGCCCGCGGCGGCGCCGTCCAGTATCGATCAGCATCGCGCAGTTGGGCCAGGGGGCCGTTCGGCGCAACGGGGATACGCCAGGATGGGGGTATGGACCCCATCATCACCGTGACGCAGTGGGCGAACGAGGCCGCCGGCGAACGGCCGCCCACGCTCCTGGACATCCGCTACCAGCTCGGCGGCCCGAACGGCCGTCCGGACTACGAGGCCGGGCACCTGCCCGGCGCCGTGTACGTCGACCTCGACGCCGAGCTCGCCGCCCCGCCCGGGCCGAAGGGCCGTCACCCGCTGCCCGACGTGGAGCAGTTCGGCGCGGCGATGCGCCGGGCCGGGGTCCGCGCGGACCGGCCCGTCGTGGTCTACGACGGCGGCACCGGCTGGGCCGCCTCCCGCGCCTGGTGGCTGCTGCGCTGGGCCGGCCACCCCTCGGTACGGGTGCTCGACGGAGGGCTCGCCGCCTGGCAGGCCGAGGGCCGGCCGCTGGAGAGCGGCGTGCCGGACGTGGCCGAGGGCGACTTCGTGCCCGCGCCCGGCGCGCTGCCGCTGCTGGACGCGGACGGCGCCGCCGCCCTGGCCCGGCGCGGACTGCTGCTGGACGCGCGCGCCGCGGAGCGCTACCGCGGCGAGGTGGAGCCCATCGACCCCGTCGCCGGTCACATCCCCGGTGCCGTCTCGGCCCCCACCACGGAAAACGTCACGGAGCAGGGGCTGTTGCGCCCGGCCGCCGAGCTGGCGGAGCGGTTCGCGCGGCTGGGCGCGAAGGACGGCGTGGAGGTCGGGGTCTACTGCGGCTCCGGCGTCTCGGCCGCCCACCAGGTGCTGGCCCTTGCGGTTGCGGGGATCGACGCGGCCCTGTACGCCGGTTCGTGGAGCGAGTGGGTGGCCGACCCGGCCCGCCCGGTGGCCACGGGGCCCCAGCCGGGCTAGCGCCCCGTGGGCGCGACGCGGCACCCCGTCTGCGGGTGCGTCGTGGCTTGTCGCGCCCACGCGGCGGCAGCCGCAGATCGGCACTGCCCCTCGCCCTTCGGGGCGCCCCGTAAGGGGCGCGGGGAACTGCGCGATCGGCCACCGACGGCCCGCAGTCGACGTGTCACCCCGAGGCCCGGGGGCGAAGCACGGCCCCCGGTCTGCGGCCTCGCGCCCCCTAGGGGGCGCCCGGTCAGTCCTGCTTCTTGCGGCGGGTGCCGAAGACGATCTCGTCCCAGCTGGGCACCGCTGCCCGTCGGCCGGGGCGGACGCCGTCCGCCTCGGCCTGGCGGTCCGTGGTGCCGACCAGGCGCTCGCGGTGCCCGGCGACCGACCGCGGCATGAGCACGTCCGCGTACGCCGAGCCGGCGCTGGCGGCCGGTGCGGGCGGCTCGGCGATCTCCGCCTCGTCCTCCCGGGGGGATTCCGCGGGGGCCGGGGGCGCCTCGGGCACCACCATGTCGCCGCGGAAGCTGGGTACCGCCTCCAGCAGGCTGGTCAGGGAGTCGCGCTCCTTGACCGGTTCCTCCGCGGCCTCGCCGGAGGGTGCCTCCGGCTCCGAGGAGGGGGCCGGCACCTGCCGGTCCCGGTCCAGGCCCCGCTCGCGCGGCAGGCGGGCGATGCGCGGGACGAACGGGAAGCTCGGCTCGGGTGCCTCGTCGGTCTCGCCGATGAGCGCGCGGGCCTCGTCGTCCAGCGCCTGAACGATCCGGCGCGGCGGGTCGTACGTCCAGCTCGCCGCGCGCGGTTCGCCGGCGGCGCGGTAGACGAGCAGCACTTCCCAGGTGCCGTCGTCGCGGCGCCAGGAGTCCCACTGGGCGGTGTCCTTGTCGGCGCCGCGCAGCACGAGCCGCTCGGCGACGGCCTCGCCCAGCGGCGGGCCGCCGGCGCTCTCGCCGGGGCGGCGCACGGGAGTCTTGCGGGCGCGCTCGGCCATGAACGCGCGCTCGGCCAGGACCGGGCCCTCGAAGCGCCGCACCCGCTCGACGGGGATGCCCGCGAGCTGGGCGACCTCCTCGGCGGAGGCGCCGGCCCGGATGCGGGCCTGGATGTCGCGCGGCCGCAGGTGGCTCTCCACCTCGATCTCGATCTGGCCCAGCCGCGCACGGTCGTTGCGCACGGCGGCGCGCAGCCGCTCGTCGATCGGCAGCGTGTATTCCGTGCTGTCTGCCGCCTTGAGCACCAGCCGTGTGCCGTCGTTGGAGACTGCCACGACACGCAGTTCGGGCATGGGGACCTCCCGGGTGGTGCCTGCCGACGTCACCTGCGTCGCTGCTTCCGCTAGTCGAGTGTGGCCTGCCCGGGTAGCAGCCTGCCACAACCTTGCCGAGTTGACGGGGCCAGAGCCGCCCGGGCCCCTCCCGTCCGTTCCGTCCGTTCCGTTCGGATCCGGGCGACCGGACGGGATATTGGGGCCAGGGCTCGTCACAGTACTCCATTCGGGCCACTGGGGGTGGATCGGCGCGCCAGCGAAGTTCACCCGCGTCAGGGGAGTTGGAGCGCACCCCTCGGCCGGTAGCCCTTCCCACGGGTGGTGTGGTTCACACAATCGCCGGATCCGGAACTGTTCGTTAGGCTCGAATGTCTCTTCGGACTACAAGAGGGACGGAACGCACCGACAGAGGCTGGAGATGGACGAAAAACCCGAAAGCGAGGAAAAAGCCAAGGTCAAGCGTGTGGACCTGAGCGTCGCACAGGTGGCCGGAAGTGCCCTCGCAGCCGTGATCGCCGCCCTGCTCGCCGGCCAGCTCGGGGTCTACGGGACCGTCGCCGGTGCCGGTGTCGTCAGCATCGTGGCGACCACGGGTGGCACGTTCTTTCACCACTTGTTCAGGCGTACGGGCGAGCAGCTGCGCGATGCGACCGGCGCCCAGTCCGCCGCCAAGCTGCGCAAGGTCCCCGTCGGCGCGGCCGGCCGGGCCGTGGACCGGGCGCGTCGGGCGCAGCCCGGGGCGCACGCCGGTGCGTACCCCGGCGCGCACGAACAGGCACGCTTCGACGACTCGCCGGCCGCGTTCTCCGGGTACTCCGACGCGTATTCCACGGGCACCGTCCACGGCACCCGGCTGCGCGGCTGGAAGCGCTCCCTGCTGGCCGCCGGCGCCGTCTTCGTCCTGGCCATGGGCACCGTGACCGCGGTGGAGCTGGCCTCCGGTTCCAGCGCGGACGGCGACAAGGGCGGCACCACCGTCAGCCGCCTGTTCCGCCCGGACAACGGCGGCGGCCGGGACAAGCAGCACGACCCCTCCCACGACCGCACCCCGGACGGGAACACCGCGCCCGGCGACGAGGACGACGGCGGCTCCACCCCGTCCCCCGGCGCGTCGCAGCCCGGCGGCGGCACGGGCAAGCAGTCGCCCGGGCCCTCGCAGTCCCCCTCCGGCGGCGGCTCGCCCACCCCGACGCCCGGCCCCGGCACCTCCCCGGACAGCGGCAAGGGCGACGACGGCAAGGGCGGCGGACAGGGGACCGGCCAGTCGTCCTCGCCGCAGCCGGGGCAGAGCCCGAGCGGTCAGGGCGGCCAGAACGCGGCGGCCGGCGGCACCGGCACGGGCCCGTCCGCCGGCACCGCCTCCTGAGCCGCGGCCCGGCTCACTCGCCCAGGACGCGCCGCAGGTAGTCGTTGCCGAAGACGCGGTCCGGGTCCAGCCGGTCCCGGACGGCCGTGAACTCCTTGAAGCGCGGATACAGCGCCGCCAGGTGACCGGCGTCGCGGGTGTGCAGCTTCCCCCAGTGCGGGCGGCCGCCGTGCGCGGTCATGATGCGCTCGGCGGCGCTGAAATAGGCGCGGTACGGCGTGCCGCGGTACATGTGCACCGCGAGGTACGCCGTCTCGCGCCCCTGTGCCGTCGACAGCGGGACGTCGTCGGCCGGGGCGGTGCGCACCTCCACCGGGAAGCTCACCCGCAGCCGCATCCGTTCGATCATCGCCTCCAGCTCGCCCAGCGCCTCCATCGCGGCCTGCCGCGGCAGCGCGTACTCCATCTCCACGAAGCGCACCCGGCGGGGACTGGTGAAGACCTTGTACGGCACGTCGGTGTACGTACGGGCCGACAGGGCTCGGCTGGAGAGCGCGGCGATGCCCGGCACGGTGGCGGGCACGGTGCGGCCGAGCGCGCAGGCGGCGCCGAAGACGCCGTTGGACAGCAGTTCGTCCTGCACCCAGCCGGCGGCGCGGCCCAGGGGGGCCGGGGGACCGGCGGCGCGGTTGTTGCGCTTGGTGATGCAGCTTCTCGTGTGGGGGAACCAGTAGAACTCGAAGTGCTCGTTCTCCTCGACCAGCGCCGCGAAGTCCTCCCGCACCGCAGGCAGCGGCATCGGTTCCTCGCGGGCGGTGAGCAGGAACTCCGGCTCCACGGCGAAGGTCACCGCCGTGATGACGCCCAGGGCCCCGAGCCCCAGCCGGGCGGCGGCGAAGACCTCCGCGTTCTCCTCGGGCGTGCAGGTGAGCACCGAGCCGTCCGCCGTCACCAGCTCCAGGCCCCGGACCTGGGCCGCCAGCGATGCGGAGGTACGGCCCGTGCCGTGGGTGCCGGTGCTGATGGCCCCCGAGACGGTCTGCTCCATGATGTCGCCCATGTTCGTCAGCGACAGGCCGCGGGCGGACAGCGCCCGGTTCAGCTGCCGCAGCGTCGTCCCCGCGGCGACCGTGACCGTTCCCGCCGCCCGGTCCCGGCCCAGGACGCCGGTCAGCCGCTGCGGCCGTACCAGCAGACCGTCGGTGGCGGCCGCGGCGGTGAAGGAATGGCCGCTGCCGACCGCCTTGACCTTCAGGCCGTCCGCGGCGGCCCGTGCGACGGCCTCGGCGAGCTCCTGCGCCGAGGCCGGGGCCAGCGTCCGGGTCGGCCGGGCGGTGACGGTGCCCGCCCAGTTGCGCCACGCGCCGCCGCGCAGCCCGTGCCGGGTCGCGTGCCCGGTCGTGTGCCCGTCCGTGCTTCCGGCGGTGCCGGATGACGTGTTACGAGATGAGCTGCTGTTCGTCGTCGCCCGCATCGGCGCGTACCCCCACCCGCTCAGGCGCCGGCCGCAGCCGGCGGTATCCGAGGAACGCGCCGACGGCCGCGAGCAGCCCCGCCGCGCCGGGCACCGCGTACCCCGCCCGCGCCCCGAACCCGTCGACCACCCAGCCGGCGGCCGACGACCCCAGCGCCACCCCGACCGCCAGGCCCGTGCTCGTCCAGGTCATGCCCTCGGTCAGCTTCGCGCGCGGTACGTGCTGCTCGACGAGGGCCATCGTCGTCACCATCGTCGGCGCGATGGCCAGGCCCGCGACGAAGAGCGCCACGGCCAGGACCGGCAGGTTCCCGACCAGTTGGAGGGGGATCATACTCACGGCCATCGCACACACGCCCACAACCCAGCGCCGGGCCGCGTCGCCCTTCAGGTGCAGCAGGCCGAAGACCAGGCCCGCGATGCCCGAGCCGAGCGCGTAGACGGCCAGCGGCAGGCTCGCGGCCGATTTGTGGCCCTGTTCGTCGGCGAAGGCCACGGTGACCACCTCGATCGCGCCGAAGAGGGCACCGGTGGCCACGAACACGGCCACCAGTACTTGCAGGCCGCGGGAGGCCAGGGCCGAGCCGCCGGAGTGGTCGGTGTGCGGATGCGGCCGCGGCTCGGTGGCGCGCTGCGCGGTCAGCCAGAAGACGCCGACCGCGAGGAAGCAGGCGGCCAGCAGCGGGCCCGCCTCCGGGAACCACGACGAGGACAGGCCGACCGACAGGATCGGCCCGAGGATGAAGACCACCTCGTCGATGACGGACTCCGCCGCGTAGGCGGTGTGCAGGTCCCGCGGGGAGCCGGAATAGATCGCCGCCCACCGGGCCCGCACCATCGACCCGATGCTCGGCACGCAGCCGGCGCCGGCGGAGAAGACGAACAGCGTCCAGTCGGGCCAGCGCTGATGCGCGCTCACCAGCAGCCCGGCCAGCGCCAGCAGCGAAACCATGGTCGCCGGGCGCAGCACCCTGCTCTGCCCGTGCCGGTCCACCATGCGCGATATCTGCGGGCCGACGACCGCGGCCGACAGGGCGATCGTGGCGGATATCGCCCCCGCCAGGCCGTAGCGGCCCGTGATCGCCGAGATCATCGTCACCACGCCGATGCCGGTCATCGACAGCGGCAGCCGGCCTATGAAGCCGGCCGCCGCGAAGCCCTTGGTGCCGGGGGCGGCGAATATCGCGCGGTAGGGACTGGGCAAGGACGGCTCCCTGAAGAACGGGCGAGCGGCGGGACGAGGGCGCCGTAAGGAACGTTCGTGGCCGATACAGCTTACGACCGCGCCACCCTGCGGCGTAGGGAATTTCCGGCTGTCAGTGCCGGGTGGCAGGATCGGAGCCATGCCGGACCTGTCAGATCAGCCAGCCCACGCTCCGTACGACGCCCTGCTGTTGCTCTCCTTCGGCGGGCCCGAGGGGCCAGAGGATGTCGTTCCGTTCCTGGAGAACGTCACCCGTGGCCGGGGCATCCCCCGCGAGCGGCTCCAGGAGGTCGGGCAGCACTACTTCCTCTTCGGCGGCGTCAGCCCGATCAACGAGCAGAACCGCGAGCTGTTGCGCGCCCTCCAGCAGGACTTCTCCGCGCACGGCATGGACCTGCCCGTCTACTGGGGCAACCGCAACTGGGCGCCCTATCTGACCGACACCCTGCGCCGGATCGTCGCCGACGGGCACCGCCGCGTGCTCACCCTGGCCACCAGCGCCTACGCCTCCTACTCCGGCTGCCGGCAGTACCGCGAGAACATCGCCGACGCCCTCGCCGCACTCGAAGCCGAGGGCCTGCCCCTGCCCCGCGTGGACAAGCTGCGCCACTACTTCAACCACCCCGGCTTCGTGCAGCCCATGGTCGACGCCACCCTCGCCGCCCTCGAACAGCTGCCGAAGGACGTCCGCGACGGCGCCCACCTGGCCTTCACCACCCACTCCATCCCCACCGCCGCCGCCGACACCTCCGGCCCCGCGCCGGCGCACGGCGACGGCGGCGCCTACGTCGCCGAGCACCTGGACGTCGCCCGCACGATCGTGCGGGCGGTGCGCGAGGAGACCGGCGTCGAGCGGCCCTGGCAGCTGGTCTACCAGTCGCGCAGCGGCGCCCCGCACATCCCCTGGCTGGAACCGGACATCTGCGACCACCTCGAAAGCCTGCACGGTGCGGGCGCCCCCGCCGTGGTGATGGTCCCCATCGGCTTCGTCTCGGACCACATGGAGGTCAAGTACGACCTCGACACCGAGGCCACCGCCAAGGCCGCCGAGCTCGGCCTGCCCGTCGCCCGCGCCGCCACCGTCGGCGCCGACGCGCGCTTCGCCGCCGCCGTGCGCGAGCTGGTCCTGGAGCGCGCCGCCACCGAGCGCGGCGAGCGGCCCGAGCGCTGCGCCCTGGGCGCCCTCGGCCCCTCCCACGACGTCTGCCCCGTCGGCTGCTGCCCGGCCCGCGCCCAGCGGCCCGCCGCCGCGGGCGCCGACAGCCCGTACGCATAAGGAGCACCGCTTCCGTGACCGACACCCTCACCGACGAACTGCTCGCGGTGGCCCTGCAGGCCGCCGAGCGCGCCGGAACGCTCCTGGAACAGGGCCGCCCCGCCGACCTCGGCGTGGCCGCCACCAAGTCCAGCGCCGTCGACGTCGTCACCGAGATGGACCTCGCCGCCGAGAAGCTCATCACCGGCTTCCTCGCCGAGCACCGCCCGGACGACGGCCTGCTGGGGGAGGAGGGCGCGAGCATCCCGGGCACCAGCGGCGTGCGCTGGGTCGTCGACCCGCTCGACGGCACCGTCAACTACCTCTACGGCCTGCCGTCCTGGGCGGTGTCGATCGCCGCCGAACTGGACGGCGAGGCGGTCGTGGGCGTCGTCGCCGCCCCCCGGCGCGGCGAGACCTACCACGCGGTGCGCGGCGGCGGCGCCTGGCTGGGCGAGCGCCGGCTGCGGTGCCGGCCCGCGCCGCCCTTCGGGCAGGCGCTGATCGCCACCGGCTTCGGCTACCTCACCGCCCGCCGCGCCGCCCAGGCGGAGGTCGTGCGGGCCCTGCTGCCCGAGGTCCGCGACATCCGCCGGGCCGGGGCCGCGGCGATCGACCTGTGCGACGTGGCCTGCGGCCGCCTCGACGGCTACTACGAGCGCGGCCTGCAGCCCTGGGACCTCGCCGCCGGCGCCCTCATCGCCCGCGAGGCCGGCGCCCTCACCGGCGGCCGCCCCGGCGAGCCGGCCTCCGGCGAACTGACGGTGGCCGCACCCGAGGGCCTGTTCGAGCCCCTCCAGGCCCGCCTGGACGCCCTGGGCGCCTGGCACGACTAGCGCCCCGTAGGGGCGCGGGGCGGTGTCGGACTGCGGCTGCCGCCACGTGGGCGCCACAAGCCGCGACGCGCCCGCAGATCGCCCGGGCCTCGGGGTGGTACGTCGGCTGCAGGCCGCCGGTGGCTGATCGCGCAGTTCCCCGCGCCCCTACGGGGCGCTGCGCACAGCACGGTGCCCCGCACCCTTTCGGGTGCGGGGCACCGTCGTGCTCCGGCGTTAAGCCGGACTCACATGGACGCCGTGTTCGGCGGCCAGTCGGTGGAGCTCCTCGAGCTCCGCCTGTTCGACGTCGGCGAGGTAGTCGTCGCCCGTGCGCCGGGCGTGGTCCAGGCCGGACCGGGTGCTCTCTATGCGCTGCAGGATGCCAGCGGTGAACGCGTCCATGGAACTGCGCCCCCTCGTCGTGGATGGGCGGCACGGGGGTGTGCCACGGCGATGAACGATCACGTACGGGGTACCCGCGTACGCGGATGCGTACGACAGAGCGTGATCGCGGGTGTGCAGACGTCTTCCCCATCCCCGCGCGGGCGGAAACATCGCATCCGGTCGACTCTTACAGCCGGTTTATCGACTTCCGAGGCAGGATGGAGGAACACCCTGACGAACACATCCTTGGATGAGAAGGAAAGGACCAGCGCCGTGCGCGTACTCGTCGTCGAGGACGAGCAGCTGCTCGCAGACGCCGTTGCCACCGGACTGCGCCGGGAGGCCATGGCCGTCGACGTCGTGTACGACGGGTCCGCCGCCCTGGAGCGCATCGCCGTCAACGACTACGACGTGATCGTCCTGGACCGCGACCTGCCGCTCGTCCACGGTGACGACGTCTGCCGCAAGGTCGTGGAGCTCGGCATACCCACCCGCGTGCTGATGCTGACCGCCTCCGGCGACGTCAGCGACCGCGTGGCCGGCCTGGAGCTGGGCGCGGACGACTACCTGCCCAAGCCCTTCGCCTTCAGCGAGCTGACCGCCCGCGTGCGGGCGCTCGGTCGGCGCACCACCGTCGCCCTGCCGCCCGTCCTGGAGCGGGCCGGCATCAAGCTCGACCCGAACCGCCGCGAGGTCTTCCGCGACGGCCGCGAGGTGCAGCTGGCGCCCAAGGAGTTCGCGGTGCTGGAGGTGCTCATGCGCAGCGAGGGAGCCGTGGTGTCGGCCGAGCAGCTGCTGGAGAAGGCCTGGGACGAGAACACCGACCCCTTCACCAACGTCGTGCGCGTCACCGTCATGACGCTGCGCCGCAAGCTCGGCGAGCCCCCGGTGATCGTCACCGTGCCGGGCTCCGGATACCGGATCTGATCGGCCATGTCCTCCGCCACGCCCTCGCCGGCCCCCGCGCCCCCGGCGACGCCCCCGAAGCCGACCTGGGACCCGCGCCAGCCGGTCGTCCGCCCGTTCCCCTGGCTGCGGCCCACCATCCGCATACGCCTCACCCTGCTGTACGGCGGGATGTTCCTGATGGCGGGCGTGCTGCTGCTGACGATCATCTACTTGCTGGCGGCGAACGCCCTGGGCGTCGGCAGCCAGCCGCTGATCAAACTGACGGGTGGCACCCAGTTCGCGGTCGAGAACCCGAGTCTCTGCCCGCAGCTCGGGAATGTCTCCACCTACCAGGAGGCGAACCACGTCCTGAGCATCTGCCAGGCCAACCTGCAGACCATGGCGCTCGACACGCTCCTCAAGCGCTCCCTCCTCGCCCTCCTCGGCCTCGCCGTGATCGCCTTCGCCTTCGGCTACGCCATGGCCGGCCGGGTGCTCTCGCCGCTGGGCAAGATCACCCGTACCGCGCGGCGCGTGGCCGGTACCGACCTGTCCCGGCGCATCGAGCTCGGCGGGCCGGACGACGAGCTCAAGGAGCTGTCGGACACCTTCGACGAGATGCTCGACCGCCTGGAGCGGGCCTTCACCGCGCAGCAGCGCTTCGTGGCCAATGCCTCGCACGAGCTGCGCACCCCTCTGGCGATCAACCGCACGCTGCTCGAAGTGCACCTGTCGGATCCCGGTGCCTCGCCGGAGCTGCAGCAGCTGGGCAAGACGCTGCTGGCCACCAACGAGCGCAGCGAGCAGCTCGTCGAGGGCCTGCTGCTGCTCGCCCGCAGCGACAACGAGATCGTCGACCGCAAACCGGTGGACCTGGCCGAGGTGGCCTCCCAGGCCCTGGACCAGGTGCGTGCCGAGGCCCAGACCCGGGGCGTGGAGCTGCGGGGCACCCGCCAGCCCGCGGTCGTCCAGGGCAACGGCGTGCTGCTGGAGCGCATTGCGCTGAACCTCGTGCAGAACGCGGTGCGCTACAACACCCCGGACGGCTGGGTGGAGGTCACCACGCAGGCCCAGCCCGGCCAGTCGGTGCTGGTCGTGGAGAACACCGGGCCGGTCGTCCCGGCGTACGAAGTCGACAACATCTTCGAGCCCTTCCGCCGGCTGCGCACCGAGCGCACGGGCAGCGACAAGGGCGTGGGCCTGGGCCTGTCCATCGTCCGCTCGGTCGCCCGGGCGCACGGCGGGCGGATCACGGCCGAGCCGCGCGAGGGCGGCGGTCTGATCATGAGGGTCGTGCTGCCCACGTGAGGACACCGGGCGCGAAGCCTGGGACAATGTCCTCGCCGGGTTCGCTTTGGGCGGAAAATTCCGCTTCCGGCGGCACCCCGGCCGTGTGTGATCCGTCACATGCGCGGACTTCCGGCCATCTACTCTCCGTAGTGGCCCCCCAGGGCCCGACACCGGGAAAATGGGGGTTTCCGGGGGTCCTGATCACGGGAAGTACACGAAATGGCGTTGCCGGGAACGGCTTCCGGACGGTGTACGGTCCGGATCGCCACCCGTCCCGATCACCTCTTCAGGTGTGCGGTTGGGTGTCGATTGAGTAACAGACCTTGATGTGAGGCAAAATCTCCGCCTCGGGTCGGGCACAAGTCCGGCCTCCCACGCGTTACGTGCGCTGGAGATACCGCAGACACCCAGAGGGGGAGAGCGACATGGCAACGGATTACGACACCCCACGCAAGACCGACGAGGACGTCGACAGTGACAGCCTCGAAGAACTGAAGGCCCGGCGGAACGACAAGTCCGCCTCCAGCGTCGACGTCGACGACTTCGAGGCTGCCGAGGGCATGGAACTGCCCGGTGCCGACCTGTCCAACGAGGAGCTGGCCGTCCGGGTCCTGCCCAAGCAGGCCGACGAGTTCACCTGCATGAGCTGCTTCCTCGTGCACCACCGCAGCCAGCTGGCCCGGGAGAAGAACGGGCAGCCGATCTGCCGCGACTGCGAGTGAGACGGCGGTCTGCGATGGCAGGCTCGATCCCGTTCCGCAAGCGCTCCTCCCGGCAGCCCACAGCGGCCCTGGGGGCCGCCGGGGAGCCCTCCGGCGGCCCGGCGGCGCCCGGTGCCCCGGAGGAGGTCGAGCGGAGCCGCTCGGCCGCGCTCGCGGCCGCCGCGCGCCGTGGCGCGGTGGTGCAGCTCAGGAAGAGCGGCCGGGGCGTGCGGGCGGGCATGGGCGCCGTCGCCGACCTGATCGTCGCGAACGCGCCGCGCATCCCGGTGCGGGACCTCGCGACCCTGCGCGCGCAGTTCCCCGGGCTCGGGCCCGAGGAGCTCGCGGACAAACTGGTGGCCGGTGCCGTCCACGGCACCTCCACCGTCGGTGCGGGTGTCGGGGCGGCGGCCATGCTGCCCGTACCGCCCGCCATGCCCGCCGAGCTCGCGGCGGAGATCATCGGCGTGGCCGCCGTGGAGTACAAGCTCATCGCCGAGCTGCACGAGGTCTACGGGGTGCGGGCCCCCGGCACCGCCCGCCAGCGCACCCTGGCCTATCTCGGGGCCTGGGCCGACGAGCGCGGCATCGACGTCACGTCCCCCTTGACCGTCAATGCCGCGCTCGGCGGCCAGCTGCGGCGCGAGCTGCGCCAGCGGGTCCTCAAGCGCTCCTTCCGCAACCTGCCCAACCTCGCCCCGTTCATGATCGGTGCGGCGGTGGGCGCGATGATGAACCGCAGGGACACCAAGAAGCTCGCCGAGAAGATCCGCACGGACCTGCGCGGTCGGCAGGTGCCCTGGGGCGACCTGCCCGAGGAGGGCCTGGGGCTGGCCTAGGGCCTGTCCTGCGGACCTGCGTCACGCGGTATCACGGCGCCCCGTAGGGGCACGGTGCGTCGTCGATGTGCGGCTGCCGCCGCGTGGGCGCGACGAGCCACGGCGCGCCCGCAGATGAGGTGCCGTGCTTCGCCCGGATCCCCAAGGTGGTGCGTCGACTGCGGGCCGTCGGTGGTCGATCGCGCAGTTCCCCGCGCCCCTACGGGGCCCCGGACAGGCCCTGGGCCGGCTTCGCTCCTCACGCTCTCCTCACGCCGCGGTGGCGGTCGTCAGGGCGGCGGCCAGGCGCTCGGGGGAGCGGGTGGACAGGTACAGGTACGGCGTGGGGTCGGCCGGGTCGGTGACCTCCACGCGCAGGGCCGTGGGCACGTAGCCGCGCAGCAGCATGAAGGCGCGCACGTCGGCCTTGTGGGTGCGCCAGGCGCGCGCCTCCTCGGCGTCGAGCACCTCGGGCGTGCCCAGGGCCGTCAGCGGGATGCGGGCGTCACCCGCGACGAGGGAGTCGCCCACCACGCGGATGCGCACCGAGCCGTACGAGCTCACCGCCGCGGCCGCGAGCGCCCCGCCGCCGACCAGCCCGCCGAGCATGGGCAGGGGCCCCAGCGGCAGCAGGATCACCCCCATGGCGATCCCGGCGAGGACCGCGACGAACCACCAGGAGCGGGGGGCGGTCAGGCGTTCTTCGTAAGGCTGCATGTGCACAAGCTTGGCACGGACGGGACCGGGTGCCGTCCGCGCGGGTAAGGTCAGCCCCTGTGAGTGGACGAACGACAGCGCTGACACCGCCGGGGGACGCGGTCCCCCCGGTGCGGCACCCCGAAGCCCCCGCGCCCGGAGAGATCATCGGGTCGCACTACGAACACTGCTTCGGCTGCGGCGGCGGCCAGCCGCACGGGCTGCACCTGCAGACGCGGGCCGGCGAGGGCGTGAGCGTCACCGCCGAGTTCCGGGTCAGGGAGGCCCACCAGGGCGCTCCGGGCCTCGCGCACGGCGGGGTGCTGGCCACGGCCCTGGACGAGACGCTGGGGTCGCTGGGCTGGCTGCTGCGCGTGATCGCGGTGACCGGCCGCCTGGAGACGGACTTCGTGCGTCCCGTGCCGGTGGACACCGTGCTGCACCTGCAGGCCGAGGCGCTGGCGGTGCACGGCCGCAAGATCTACTGCACGGCCACCGGCCGCATCGGTGGCCCCGACGGCCCGGTCGCGGTGCAGGCGGACGCGGTGTTCGTCGAGGTCAAGGTCGACCACTTCATCGCCAACGGCCGCAAGCAGGAGATCCAGGCCGCCCTCGCCGACCCGGATCAGGTGAAGGTGGCACGAGCCTTCGAGGTGAACCCGTGAGCCGGCAGCCCGTCGACGTCCTCATCAATCGTGTGGATCCCGAGGTGCCCCTCCCCTCGTACGGGCACCCCGGTGACGCGGGCCTGGACCTGGTCACCACCGAGGCCGCGGTGCTGGCGCCCGGCGAGCGGGCCGTGCTGCCCACGGGTGTCGCGATCGCGCTGCCCGACGGTTACGCGGCGTTCGTGCACCCCCGCTCGGGCCTGGCGGCCCGCTGCGGGGTCTCCATGGTCAACGCCCCGGGCACCATCGATGCCGGGTACCGTGGAGAGATCAAGGTGATTGTGGTCAATCTGGACCCGCGCGAGAGCGTCCGGTTCGAGAGGTTCGACCGGATCGCCCAGTTGGTTGTCCAGCAGGTCGAGAAGGTCCGCTTCCACGAGGTGGCGGAGCTTCCCGGCTCGGCACGGGGCGAAGGGGGCTTCGGGTCCACCGGTGGCCACGCTGCCGTGGGGAATGGATTCGCTTCGGTCGCCTGCGACCGGGAAGGACAGTGACGTGTTCGGTCGTCGCCGCAAGCGCAGCGAGGACGTTGTCGGGCCGGATCGCCTCGACGACGTGACCTCCGAAAATTCGGCTGAGGACCCCCTGGCGGGCGAAGCCGCGCAGGGCAGCGAGATGCGGGTCCGGCTGGAGCCGGGCCCCCGCCCCGACGGGCCGTGGGACGTCTCCGAGGTGCGGGACCCGGCCGACGGCCGGGTCGACCTGGGCGGGCTGTTCGTGCCCGGCGTCGAGGGCATGGAGCTGCGCGTCGAGGTCGCCGGTGACGCCATCGTCGCCGCGACGGTGGTGCTGCGCGACAGCGCCGTCCAGCTCCAGGCGTTCGCCGCTCCCAAGCGCGAGGGCATCTGGCCCGAGGTGCGCGAGGAGATCGCGGCCGGCATCACCCAGCAGGGCGGTGTCGTGGACGAGGTCGAGGGCCCCCTCGGCTGGGAGCTGCGGGCCCAGGTGCCCGTGGCGCTGCCGGACGGCACCCAGGGCGTGCAGCTCGTGCGCTTCGTCGGCTGTGACGGTCCGCGCTGGTTCCTGCGCGGCGTCATCTCCGGCCAGGGCGCGGTGCAGCCGCAGACCGCGGGGCTGCTGGAGCAGATCTTCCGGGACACCGTCGTGGTGCGCGGGCAGGGCCCGATGGCGCCGCGCGACCCGATCGTCCTGAAGCTGCCCGAGGACGCCCAGATGGTCGCCGAGGGGCTCCAGCAGGAGCCGTCCGGCTCCCGTTTCGCGGGCGGCGTGGACCGCCTGGAGCGGGGCCCGGAAATCTCCGAGGTGCGCTGACACACAGATAGCAGGGCCGCCTTTCCGGCGGCCGGAATCGAGTGTTTCACCGGGCCGGAATCCGCACTGCGGGTTCCGGCCCGGTCGTCTTTGTGCAGGTCTTCCGCGGCCGCGTATGGATCGCGTCAAAGGCGCGCTAATGGCCGTAAGGGAGGCGTCAACAGCGGTCGTACGCGCCGGTAGTGGATGTTTCCTCTAGAGGTCCGATCCTGTCGAACCCTCTCTAGGAGCACACGATGGCCGACGTGGCCTTCGTCGTCACCACGATCGCGGTCTTCGCACTCGTGGCTCTCGTCGCCAAGGGGGTGACGAAGCTGTGACCGTCGAGAACCTTGTCGGCCTGGTCGTGGCCGTCGCCCTGCTGGGCTACCTGATCCTCGCCCTCGTTTTCCCGGAGAGGTTCTGAGCACACCCATGAGCCCCGTTCTCTCCGGAGTCCTCCAGCTCACCGCCCTGATCGCCGCACTCGCCCTGGTCCACCGCCCGCTCGGCGACTACATGGCCGCGGTCTACAGCTCCGGCAAACACCTGCGCTCCGAGAAGTGGATCTACCGCCTCATAGGCGCCGACCCCAATGCCGCAATGCGGTGGCCGGCCTATCTGCGCGGCGTCCTCGCCTTCTCGTTCGTCAGCGTCCTCTTCCTCTACCTGCTCCAGCGCCTCCAGGGCGCCTTGCCGAAGTCGCTCTCGCTCGGCTTCCACGCCATCAGTCCGGACCAGGCCTTCAACACCGCCGCGTCGTTCGTCGCCAACACCAACTGGCAGTCGTACTCCGGCGAGCAGGCCATGGGCCACGCGGTGCAGACGCTCGGCCTGGCCGTGCAGAACTTCGTCTCCGCCGCCGTCGGCATGGCCGTCGCCGTCGCCCTCGTGCGGGGATTCGCCCGCTCGCGCACCGGTGACCTCGGCAATTTCTGGGCCGACCTGGTGCGCGGCACCGTCCGCATTCTCCTGCCGCTGTCCGTCGTCGGCGCGCTGATCCTCGTCGCCTGCGGTGCCATCCAGAATTTCTCCGGCATCCACGAGATCGGGCAGCTGACGGGCGGCACCCAGCAGGTGAACGGCGGCGCCGTGGCGTCGCAGGAGGTCATCAAGGAACTCGGCACCAACGGCGGCGGCTATTTCAACGCCAACTCCGCCCACCCCTTCGAGAACCCCAACGCCTTCACCAACCTCTTCGAGATCTTCCTGATCCTCGTCATCCCCTTCGCGCTGACGCGCACCTTCGGCAAGCTCGTCGGCAACGTCAGGCAGGGCTACGCGATCCTGGCCACCATGGGCCTGATCTGGCTCGGCTTCACGGCGCTGATGATGTGGACCGAGTACGCCCACCACGGCGCGGCGCTGCAGGCGGCCGGCGGGGCCATGGAGGGCAAGGAGCAGCGCTTCGGCGTCGGCGCCTCCGCGATCTTCGCCACCACCACGACGCTCACCTCCACCGGCGCCGTGGACTCCTTCCACTCCTCCTTCACCGGCCTCGGCGGCGGCATCACCCTGCTGGGCATGATGCTCGGCGAGATCGCCCCCGGCGGCGTGGGCTCCGGTCTGTACGGCATGCTCGTCATGGCCGTCATCGCGGTCTTCATCGCCGGCCTGATGGTCGGCCGCACGCCCGAGTACCTGGGCAAGAAGATCGGCACCCGCGAGATCAAGCTCGCCGCCTGCTACATCCTGATCACCCCGACCCTGGTGCTCGGCTTCACCGCGCTGTCGATGGCCCTGTCCTCGCCGCCGGAGTCGATCCTCAACACCGCCGGCAACTCGGTGGACGGCAGCGGCGCCCACGGCTTCTCCGAGGTGCTCTACGCCTTCACCTCCGGCGCCAACAACAACGGCTCCGCCTTCGCCGGCCTGAACGCCAACACCCCCTGGTACAACACCACCATCGGCCTGGCCATGCTGCTCGGCCGCTTCCTGCCGATGGTCTTCGTCCTGGCGCTCGCCGGTTCGCTGGCCGAGCAGCAGCCCGTCCCCGAGACCGCGGGCACCCTGCGCACCGAGAAGCCGCTCTTCGCCGGCCTGCTCGTCGGCGCGATCCTCATCATCACCGGCCTCACCTACTTCCCGGCCCTGGCCCTTGGCCCGATGGCGGAGGGACTTTCATGAGCACCACCACCCCTGTCCGTACCGCCACCGAGGACTCCGGCCCGGCCGCCGGGCACGGCGGCGGCCACGAGCCCGGCCGGGTCCCCTCCGGCCTGTTCGACCCCGCGCAGCTGATGACGTCCCTGCCCGACGCCTTCCGCAAGCTCGACCCGCGGGTGATGGTCAAGTCCCCCGTGATGTTCGTGGTCGAGGTCGGCTCGGTCGTCACCACCGGCCTGGCGATCGCCCACCCCGGCGACTGGTTCGGCTGGGCCATCACCGTCTGGCTGTGGCTGACCGCGATCTTCGCCAACCTCGCCGAGGCCGTCGCCGAGGGCCGCGGCAAGGCCCAGGCCGACACCCTGCGCAAGGCCAAGACCGACACCGTCGCCCGCCGGCTGACCGCCGGCGGCTCGGAGGAGTCCGTGCCCGGCACCGAGCTGCGCGTCGGTGACCTGGTGATCTGCGAGGCCGGTGACGTCATCCCCGGCGACGGCGACGTCGTCGAGGGCGTGGCCTCCGTCGACGAGTCCGCCATCACGGGCGAGTCCGCGCCGGTCATCCGCGAGTCCGGCGGCGACCGCTCGGCCGTCACCGGCGGTACGAAGGTGCTCTCCGACCGCATCGTCGTCAAGATCACGACGAAGCCGGGCGAGACCTTCATCGACCGGATGATCAACCTGGTCGAGGGCGCCGCCCGGCAGAAGACGCCGAACGAGATCGCCCTCAACATCCTGCTGGCCTCGCTCACCATCGTCTTCCTGCTGGCCGTCCTCACCCTGCAGCCCTTCGCCATCTACGCGAAGGCCGAGCAGACGATGATCGTGCTGGCGGCGCTGCTGGTCTGCCTCATCCCGACCACCATCGGCGCGCTGCTCTCCGCGATCGGCATCGCCGGCATGGACCGGCTCGTCCAGCGCAACGTGCTGGCCATGTCCGGTCGCGCGGTCGAGGCCGCGGGCGACGTCTCCACCCTGCTGCTCGACAAGACCGGCACCATCACCTACGGCAACCGCCGCGCCGCGGAGTTCGTGCCCGTCAAGGGCACGACGGCCGCCGAGGTCGCCGACGCCGCCCAGTTGTCCTCGCTGGCCGACGAGACGCCCGAGGGCCGCTCGGTCGTCGTCCTGGCCAAGGAGAAGTACGGCCTGCGCGAGCGCCACGAGGGCGAGCTGGTGGGTGCCGAGTGGGTGCCCTTCACCGCCCAGACCCGCATGTCGGGCGTGGACGTCGACGGCCGCAAGGTCCGCAAGGGCGCGACCGGTTCGGTCATCGCCTGGGTCGAGGAGCGCGGCGGCCGCGTCGCCGGGGACGCCCGTACGCTCACCGACGAGATCTCCCAGGCCGGCGGCACCCCGCTGCTGGTCGCCGTCGAGGACGACAAGGGCGCCCGCGTCCTGGGCGTCGTCCACCTCAAGGACGTCGTCAAGGAGGGCATGCGCGAGCGGTTCGACGAGCTGCGCGCCATGGGCATCAAGACCGTCATGATCACGGGTGACAACCCGCTGACGGCCAAGGCCATCGCCGAGGAGGCCGGCGTCGACGACTTCCTCGCCGAGGCCACCCCCGAGGACAAGATGGCGCTCATCAAGCGCGAGCAGTCCGGCGGGAAGCTCGTCGCCATGACCGGTGACGGCACCAACGACGCCCCGGCCCTGGCCCAGGCGGACGTGGGCGTGGCCATGAACACCGGCACCTCGGCCGCCAAGGAGGCCGGGAACATGGTGGACCTGGACTCCGACCCCACCAAGCTCATCGAGATCGTCGAGATCGGCAAGCAGCTGCTCATCACGCGCGGCGCCCTGACGACCTTCTCGATCGCCAACGATGTCGCCAAGTACTTCGCCATCATCCCGGCGATGTTCGCCGTCGCCTACCCCGGCCTCGACAAGCTCAACATCATGAGCCTGCACTCGCCGCAGTCGGCGATCCTGTCGGCCGTCGTCTTCAATGCGCTGATCATCATCGCGCTGGTGCCGCTCGCCCTGAAGGGCGTGCGCTACCGCCCGATGAGCGCCGACGCCATGCTCCGCCGCAACCTCTTGATCTACGGACTGGGCGGCCTGATCTCCCCGTTCATCGGCATCAAGATCATCGACCTGCTCATCTCCCTCATCCCTGGCATCGGGTGACGTCATGAACAACTCCGTACGCACCACGGCCCGCCTGGTCGGCGCGGGGCTGCGCGCCCTGCTCGTCCTCACGCTGGTCTGCGGCGTGATCTACCCGCTGGTCGTCACCGGCATCGCCCAGGCCGCCTTCAACGACAAGGCCAACGGCTCGGAGATCAAGACCGACGGCAAGTCGGTCGGCTCCCGGCTGCTCGGCCAGAGCTACGACCTCGATACGAAGGACAAGGACGGCAACCCCCTGCCCGACCCGAAGTTCTTCCAGGGACGCCCCTCGGCGGCCGGCCCCAACACCGAGAACACGCAGGTCAAGCTCCTGGTCTCCGGCGCCTCCAACCTCGCCGCCGACAGCAAGGTGCTGCTCGACAACGTCACCAAGCGGCGCGCCGACGTCGCCGCCTTCAACGGCGTCGCGCCCGCCGACGTCCCCGTCGACGCCCTGACCGCCTCCGCCTCCGGCGTGGACCCCGACATCTCCCCGGCCTACGCCCGGCTGCAGGCGCAGCGCGTCGCCAAGGCCAACCACCTGCCCGAGGCGAAGGTCGCCGAGCTCGTGGAGGACCACGTCCAGGGGCGCCTGCTCGGCTTCATGGGCGAGGAGCACGTCAACGTCCTCGAACTCAACGTTGCCCTGCGCGAACTGAGGCGCTGAGCCCCCGCATCCGTGGGGTAAAGTCGTGGCCCGGCGAGATCCGTGATCTTGCCGGGCCACGACGACATCAGGAGGTGAGACCCATTACCGCTGCGGCAGGCTGGGCGCTCTCACCCGCGACCACGTCCAGGTGACGTAAGAGAGAGCGCCCTTCGGTCCCCCGAAAGGCTCTTTCATGTCCCACCCCCTCATCACCAGGCTCCGCGCCGCCGGCTGCGTCTTCGCCGAGGACGAGGCCGCCCTGATCCTCTCCACCGCCCGCACCCCGGCCGACGCCGAGGCCATGGCCGGACGGCGAGCTGCCGGACTGCCCCTCGAACACGTCCTCGGCTGGGCCGAATTCCACGGCCTGCGCATGGCCGTCGACGCCGGCGTCTTCGTCCCGCGCCGCCGTACGGAGTTCCTCGCGGCCCGCGCCACGGCCCTGGCCGCACCCGGCTCCGTCGTCCTCGACCTGTGCTGCGGCACGGGCGCACTCGGCGCGGCCGTCGCCGCCGCCGTCGGCGGCATCGAACTGCACGCCGCCGACATCGACCCGGCCGCGGTGCGCTGCGCCCGCCGCAACCTCGCCCCCTTCGGCGGCCGGGTCCACGAGGGCGACCTGTACGCCCCGCTGCCCGACTCCCTGCGCGGCCGCGTCGACGTACTGATCGCCAACGCCCCCTACGTCCCCTCCGGCGAGATCGCCCTGCTGCCCTCCGAGGCCCGCGACCACGAACCGCTGGTGGCGCTCGACGGCGGCAGCGACGGGCTGGCCGTCCAGCGCCGCGTCGCGGCCGCCGCCCGCGAGTGGCTCGCCCCGGGCGGCCACCTGCTGGTCGAGACCGGCGCACGGCAGGCCGCCCTGACCGCCGCCCTCTTCACGGCCGGCGGCCTGGAGCCGAGCGTGGCCACGTGCGAGGAACGTGGCGCGACGGTCGTCTTCGGCAAACGCCCGGGACCGCGGAGTCGTTGAGGCCGCCCGGCGGCCCTGCCGTGCCGGTCCGCGGGCATGTCGTGGCTTGTCGCGCAGTTCCCCGCGCCCCTACGGGACGCTGCACCGGAAGCGGTGCGCCCCGTAGGGGACCCGCGGTGCGGGTCTCACCACACGTCGCCCGGGCGCCAGTCGCACATGAGCTCCCCGGCGGTGTCGACGCGGGTGCCGTTGACCGGCAGCACGAAGATGCCGCCGGCCTCCTCCGGCATGCGGTACGGGCCCGTCGGGGCAAGTACGGACAGCGGGCCCTGCCAGGGCTGCCAGCCGCGGCCCGTGTAGAGCGGCACGGCCTCGTCCGCGGCGCCGAGCGCGCCCAGCTCGTACGCGCCGTCGCGCAGCACCCGCTCCAGCGTGGCCATCACGGCCGAGGCGTGGCCCCGGCGGCGCCGGTCGGCCCGGACGGCCACCCCCTCGACGTACCCGGTGCGCAGCGCCCGGCCGCCGTGCAGGAGCCGGCGCTGCACCAGGGCGCCGTGGGCGAGGACGGCCCCGTCGTCGTCGAGGACGAGGGCGTGCATGCCGCCGAGGGTGTGGTCCCAGTCGTCGTCGGTGAAGTCGTCGAAGGCCGTGTCCATCAGCGAGCGGACGGCGGCGAGCTCGGGGGCCGTGAGGTCGGAGGTGTGCGCGGAGCGTATGCGGGTCGGCATGGCGGCGGTCCCCTCGCGTCGGCGGTGGCGGCGGCGTCATTGTGCCGCCGTGCGCCCGGACCCCGCATCCGAGTTTCCTTCCCCCCGCCGTGGGCGTCAGAGCTGCGTCAATACCTGCCCCCGAGGTGGCCGACGTCCGAAATGTCCCGAACGTTGGCCGTAAGGTCGACGGTATGCGGCGAAGCGAACACCGTCGCGACACGTGAAAGACAATGGGGCCATGGGACGCGGCAACCTTCGCATCTATCTCGGGGCGGCACCGGGCGTCGGCAAGACGTACGCGATGCTCTCGGAGGCGCACCGCAGGGTGGAGCGGGGCACCGACGTGGTCGTCGGCTTCGTGGAGCACCACGGCCGCCCCCGCACCGAGGTCATGCTGCACGGCCTGGAGCAGGTGCCCAGACGCGAGATCACCTACCGCGAGTCGTCCTTCACCGAGATGGACGTCGACGCGATCCTGGCCCGCCGCCCGGCCGTCGCCCTGGTCGACGAGCTGGCCCACACCAACGTCCCCGGCTCCCGCAACACCAAGCGCTGGCAGGACGTCGAGGAGCTGCTGCAGGCCGGCATCGACGTCGTCTCGACCGTCAACATCCAGCACCTGGAGTCGCTCGGCGACGTCGTCGAGTCGATAACGGGCGTGCGCCAGCGCGAGACCGTCCCCGACGAGGTGGTGCGCCGCGCGGACCAGATAGAGCTGGTCGACATGTCGCCGCAGGCGCTGCGCCGCCGCATGGCGCACGGCAACATCTACCAGCCCGACAAGGTCGACGCCGCCCTCTCCAACTACTTCCGCCCCGGCAACCTGACCGCCCTGCGCGAACTGGCCCTGCTGTGGACGGCCGACCGGGTCGACGAGTACCTGCGGCAGTACCGCACCGAGCACGACGTCTCGCGCATCTGGCACGCCCGCGAGCGCATCGTCGTGGGCCTGACCGGCGGCCCCGAGGGCCGCACCCTCATCCGCCGCGCGGCCCGCATGGCCGCCAAGGGCTCCGGCAGCGAGATCCTCGCGGTCTACATCGCCCGCAGCGACGGCCTGACCTCGGCCTCCCCCAAGGAGCTGGCCGTCCAGCGGACGCTCGTGGAGGACCTGGGCGGCACGTTCCACCACGTCATAGGGGACGACGTGCCGGCCTCGCTGCTGGAGTTCGCGCGCGGGGTCAACGCCACCCAGATCGTGCTCGGTTCCAGCCGCCGCAAGGCCTGGCAGTACATCTTCGGCCCCGGCGTGGGCGCGACCGTCGCCCGCGACTCCGGCCCCGACCTCGACGTGCACATCGTCACCCACGACGAGGTCGCCAAGGGCCGCGGCCTGCCCGTGGCCCGCGGCGCCCGCCTCGGCCGCGGCCGCATCCTCGCCGGCTGGCTGGTCGGCGTGGGGATGCCGACGCTGCTCACCCTGCTGCTCACGCAGGTCATCCCGGCGGACCTCGGGCTCGCCAACGACATGCTGCTGTTCCTGTGCGCGACGGTGGCGGCGGCCCTGCTGGGCGGCCTGCTGCCGGCCCTGGCCTCGGCGGCCTTCGGCTCCCTGCTGCTCAACTACTACTTCGTCGAGCCGCTGCACCAGTGGACGATCACGGACCCGAAGAACATCATCGCGATCACGATCTTCGTCGTCGTGGCCGTGTCCGTGGCCTCCGTGGTCGACCTCGCCGCCCGCCGCACCCACCAGGCCGCCAGGCTCCGGGCCGAGTCGGAGATCCTCTCCTTCCTCGCCGGCAGCGTCCTGCGCGGCGAGACCAGCCTGGACGCCCTGCTGGAGCGGGTCCGCGAGACCTTCGCCATGGAGTCCGTCGCCCTCCTGGAGCGCGCCAGCGAGGTCGAGCCGTGGACGTGCGTGGGCAGCGTCGTCACCGGCGACGGCAAACAGCTGCTGCGGCCCGAGGACGCCGACGTCGACATGCCCGTGAGCGACAACCTCGCCCTGGCCCTCTCGGGCCGCGTGCTGCCCGCCGAGGACCGGCGCGTCCTGGCTGCCTTCGCCGCCCAGGCGGCCGTCGTCCTGGACCGGCAGCGGCTCGTCGACCGGGCCGAGCAGGCCCGCCGGCTCGCCGAGGGCAACCGCATCCGCACCGCTCTGCTGGCCGCCGTCAGCCACGACCTGCGCACCCCGCTCGCCGGCATCAAGGCGGCCGTGACCTCCCTGCGCTCCGACGACGTCGCCTGGTCGCCCGAGGACGAGGCCGAGCTGCTCGCCGGCATCGAGGACGGCGCCGACCGCCTCGACCACCTCGTCGGCAACCTCCTCGACATGTCCCGCCTGCAGACCGGCACGGTCACCCCGCTGATCAGGGAGATCGACCTCGACGAGGTCGTCCCCATGGCGCTGGGCGGCGTGCCCGAGGGCAGCGTCGACCTCGACATCCCCGAGTCGCTGCCCATGGTCGCCGTCGACCCCGGCCTGCTGGAGCGCAGCGTGGCCAACATCGTCGAGAACGCGGTCAAGTACAGCCCCGGCGGCACTCCGGTCCTGGTCTCCGCCAGCGCCCTGGGCGAGCGCGTCGAGGTGCGCGTCGCCGACCGCGGCCCCGGCGTGCCCGACAGCGCCAAGGACCGCATCTTCGAGCCCTTCCAGCGCTACGGCGACGCCCCGCGCGGTGCCGGCGTGGGCCTGGGCCTCGCCGTCGCCCGCGGCTTCGCCGAGGCCATGGGCGGCACCCTGACGGCCGAGGACACCCCCGGCGGCGGCATGACCATGGTCCTGACCCTGTGCGCCGCCGCCGGCCGCCCGCCCGTCCGGCCGGACCTGCCCGCCCAGGTCACCACGTGAGCGCCGGCGCGGCGTACGGGCCGTACGCACACAGCAGACAGAACCGAACAGCAGAGGTGGATGCCGCATGAACCGGGTGCTCGTGGTCGACGACGAGCCGCAGATCGTCCGCGCCCTCGTGATCAACCTCAAGGCGCGGAAGTACGAGGTCGACGCCGCGCCCGACGGCGCCACCGCACTCCAGCTCGCCGCCGCGCGCCACCCCGACGTCGTCATCCTCGACCTCGGCCTGCCCGACATGGACGGCGTCGAGGTCATCAAGGGCCTGCGCGGCTGGACCCGGGTGCCGATCCTGGTGCTCTCCGCCCGCCAGACCTCCGACGAGAAGGTCGAGGCGCTCGACGCGGGCGCCGACGACTACGTCACCAAGCCCTTCGGGATGGACGAGCTGCTGGCCCGGCTGCGCGCCGCCGTGCGCCGGGCCGAGCCGGTGGGCGCCTCGGCCGCGGGCGACGACGCGATCGTCGAGACGGCGGCCTTCACGGTCGACCTCGCGGCGAAGAAGGTCAACCGCGGCGGCACCGACGTCCGCCTCACCCCGACGGAATGGCACCTGCTGGAGGTACTGGTACGCAATACGGGGCGTCTCGTGAGCCAGAAGCAGCTGCTGCAGGAGGTCTGGGGCCCCTCCTACGGCACGGAGACGAACTACCTGCGGGTCTACATGGCCCAGCTGCGCCGCAAGCTGGAACAGGACCCCTCGCACCCCAAGCACTTCGTCACCGAGCCGGGAATGGGCTACCGCTTCGAGGTATGACGGCGGGGGCCGTCACCGTGCGGTACGGGCCGTCGCCGCTGCTCCGGGGGCACGCGTGCCCCGCTACGCTGGGGGCATGAGTGCCGAACCCCGTTCCGACAAGCCGACCGGCCGTTTCCGCCGGATGCTCGACCGGCTTTCCACCTCGCAGGAGGAGCTGCACCACGCCGAGCTGCAGCAGGACACGGAGGCCACCGGCTGCGCGCGCATATGCGACTGCGACGACCGGGACATAGTCAAGGTCACCGGCACGCTGCGGACCGTCACCCTGCGTCCGCGGGCCGGGGTCCCCGCGCTCGAGGCCGAGCTGTTCGACGGTTCGGGCGCGATCGACGTCGTATGGCTGGGCCGCCGCTCCATCGCGGGCATCGAGCCCGGCCGTAAGCTGATCGCCTCCGGCCGGGTCTCCATGAGCCGCGGCCGGCGGGTGCTGTTCAACCCCCGATACGAACTCCGACCGCTCGGACAGGAGTAGCCGTTGTCGTCCATCGACAAGATGACGGACCAGCAAGCCTCGCAGCACCCGCACGGGACGGACTCCCGGGCGGCCACGGAAGCCGCGCTGTTCGAGGCGTTCGGCGGCGTGCGGGGCATGGTGGAGACCACCGTCCCGGGCCTGGTCTTCGTCGCGCTCTACACCGTCAAGCGCGACATCCACATCGCCGCCATCGCCGCCCTCGGCCTCTCCCTGGTGCTGGGCATCGCCCGGCTGGTGGGCCGCGACACCCTCAAGCACGCCTTCAGCGGCGTCTTCGGGGTCGCCTTCGGCGCGGTCTTCGCGATGATGTCCGGCGACGCCAAGAACTTCTACCTGCCGGGGATGCTCTACACCCTGGGCCTGGCGATCGCCTACATCGTCTCCTCCCTCGCCGGGTACCCGCTGATGGGCCTCATCCTGGGCCCGATCTTCAAGGAGAACCTCTCCTGGCGGACCCGCAACCCCGGCCGCAAGGTCGCCTACACCAAGGCCAGCTGGGCCTGGGGGCTGATCCTGCTCGCCAAGTCGGCGATCCTCTTCCCCCTGTACTGGTGGGGAGACGCCACCCAGCTCGGCTGGGTGAAGGTGGCGCTCGGCATTCCGCCGATGCTGCTCTCGGTCTACCTGACCTGGATCTTCCTGTCGAAGGCGCCGCCGCCCATCGACGTCTTCGCCGAGATGGAGGCCGCCGAGCGCGCCGAGCGCGAGGCACAGGCCGAGGCGGGCTGAGGCCGGCCGGACGTACACGAAGAGGGCCCCGGGACGAACACGTCCCGGGGCCCTCGCCGTACGCGCTCCCGCGTCAGCCCGTCGCCTCCTCGCGGCGCACCGACAGCAGGTCCTCCAGCTGCTCCTCGCGCGCCGGGGCCGCCACGAACAGCAGCTCGTCACCGGCCTCCAGCACGTCCTCCTTGTTGGGGGTCAGGACGCGGTTGCCGCGGATGATGGTCACCAGGGCGGTGTCCTCCGGCCAGTCGACGTCCCCGACGCGGGTGCCGGCCAGCGCGGCCTCCGGGGCCAGGGTCAGCTCCACGAGGTTGGCGTCGCCCTGGCTGAAGCGCAGCAGGCGCACCAGATCGCCGACGCTCACGGCCTCCTCGACCAGGGCCGACATCAGGCGCGGGGTCGAGACGGCGACGTCCACGCCCCAGGACTCGTTGAAGAGCCACTCGTTCTTCGGGTTGTTCACCCGGGCCACGACGCGCGGCACGCCGTACTCCGTCTTGGCCAGCAGCGAGACGACCAGGTTGACCTTGTCGTCACCGGTGGCGGCGATCACCACGTTGCAGCGCTGCAGCGCGGCCTCGTCCAGCGAGGTGATCTCGCAGGCGTCGGCCAGCAGCCACTCCGCCAGCGGCACCCGCTCCACCGAGATGGCCGAGGGGGCCTTGTCGATGAGCAGCACCTCGTGCCCGTTCTCCAGCAGCTCGCCCGCGATCGAGCGACCGACGGCTCCCGCGCCGGCAATGGCTACCCGCATCAGTGAGCCTCCTCGGGACCGGCAGCGAAGGCCGCCTCGACCTTCTCCACCTCGTCGGTGCGCATCATCGCGTGCACCAGATCGCCTTCCTGCAGCACCGTGGCCGACACCGGCAGCATCGCCTCGCCCAGGCGGGTGAGGAACGCCACCCGCACGCCGGTCTCCTCCTGGAGCTTGCTGACCTTGTGCCCCACCCATGCCTCGGACACCGGCACCTCGGCCAGCTGCACGCCGCCGCTCGGGTCGCGCCACAGCGGCTCCGCGCCCGAGGGCAGCAGCCGGCGCAGCATCTGGTCCGCCGTCCAGCGGACGGTCGCCACGGTCGGGATGCCGAGCCGCTGGTAGACCTCGGCACGGCGCGGGTCGTAGATGCGGGCGGCCACGTTCTCCACGCCGAACATCTCGCGGGCCACCCGGGCGGCGATGATGTTGGAGTTGTCACCGCTGCTGACGGCGGCGAAGGCGCCCGCCTCCTCGATGCCCGCCTCGCGCAGGGTGTCCTGGTCGAAGCCGACACCGGTCACGCGGCGGCCGCCGAACCCCGAGCCCAGGCGGCGGAACGCCGTCGGGTCCTGGTCGATGACCGCCACCGTGTGGCCCTGCTGTTCGAGGGTCTGCGCGAGGGCCGAGCCCACCCGCCCGCACCCCATGATCACGATGTGCATTACGACTGCCCCATGCTCCGGACTACCGCGCTGACCTGCACCAACAACCTGCTCACAACTTTCTTCCCGATCTGCTGGCCCCGCGAACTTCCCGTACGCGGGTACGCCGCGGCGCGCCCGGTGGTGGCGTGCGCCCCGCGTCGGCGCATGCCACCACCGTATCCGCAACGCTCCGGGGAGCGGGCGCCAGGACCGCCGACCGGGCAGGTGATCAAGCATGACCGGAAGCGATCAAGAGATACGCAAGGTTGTTCGGGAATGCGTGACGAAGATCGGACAGGGGGTCACCATGATGGTTAGGATGATCGCCGTATTCCGCTTCGGACGGGACGTCAGGACGCCGACCTGTCCCGCCGTGTCCATGCCCCCGTCGTCCAAGAGGAATTGATGTCGCATCACATACCGGAGGTGGTGATCTGGTGCCTGGCCATCGCGCTGACCGCCGTCGCGGTCCTGCTGGTGCGCCAGCGGACGATCACCAACGGAGTGCGCCGGCGCGTCGCCCAGCTGGAGGAGAGCCTCCGCGCGCGTGACGAGGAGACCGCCCACCTCGTCGGCGTACGCCTGCCGGCCGTCGTCGACGCCGTCGGCCAGGACACGCCCCCGCCCGGCCCCCTCGACGCACGCCTCGCCGGCACCGCCTTCGCACACGACCTCCAGGCCGTCATCGAGCTCTTCGCCCGCGCCGTCGACAAGGCCCAGGCCCGCGCCGACCAGTCCGCCAAGGCCGCACTCAAGGCGTCCATGCGCGCCCTGCAGGGCCTCGCCCACGAACAGCAGCTCGCCATCTCCGAGATGCAGGAACGCCACGACCACCCCGACGTGCTGCGCGACCTGCTGGAGATCGACCACGCCAACGCCCAGTTCGGCCGGCGCGCCCAGGCCATCGCCGTCCTGTGCGGCTCCTGGCCCGGCCGCCAGCGCGTCGCCTCCCCGCTCACCGACGTCGTCCGCGGCGCCACCTCCCGCATCCGCGACTACCGGCGCGTCCGCGTGCACGGCCCCGCCGACGGCGACCTCGCCGTCGTCAGCCGCGCCGTCGAACCCGTCGTCCTCGCCGTCGCCGAACTCCTCGACAACGCCGCCCGCCACTCCCAGCCCAACACCACCGTCGAGGTCGGCATCCAGCCCGTGCACAACGGCGCCTGCGTCATCATCGACGACGCCGGCGTCGGCATGGACGGCCGCGAGGTCGAGGAAGCCGTCGCCATGCTCGCCGGCCGCCGCCCCGTGGACGTCTCCCGCCTCGGCGACCCCCCGCAGTTCGGCTTCCCCGTCATCGGCGTCCTCGCCGCCCGCTACGGCTTCAGCGTCTCCGTCGACACGCGCTCGCCCTACGGCGGCGTACGGGCCGTGGTCTTCCTGCCCGCCACGCTGCTGACCCAACTCGACGTCGACGGCCCGTCCACCACGCCCCTGCGCCCCCGCACCCCGGAGACCACCCCGCCACCCCCGGACCTGCCACCCCTGGCGGACCCACCCCGCCTGATCCCGCACGCGCCGGGCGGCGCGACACCGCCTACCGGCGGGGAGCCGTGGCCGGAGGACGCGGCCACCGACGCGCCCGCGCCCGGGCGTCCCGCCCACCGGGCGCCTGCCGGCGCGGATGCCTGGCAGGACGGCGCGGCGGCGGGCACTGCGCCGTCCGCGGCGGACAGCCGCAGCTTCCGGGCTGATGACGTGGACACCCGGCTCGACCGCGGCCGCCCACCCGTGGACGACGCGCAGGCGCCCGGCAGCGGTGCGACACCGCCCGCCGGCGCCGGCGGGCGACCCGACCGGGCGGCCGCCGACGGCCCGCCCGCGGACGCGGGCACGCCGAAGGCGCCTGCCGGCGGGTACGCCTGGCCGGACGCGGCGGCCGACGTGCCGCCGGGGGGCGATGGTCGCAACTACTCGTCGGCGGATGTTCCGCAGGCGCCTGGTGCCGGTGCGCTGCCGCCTGCCGACGTGGCGCGTGAGGACGGCAGCCGTGGTTTTCCGCCCGGGGGCGCCCGGCGGGCGCGCGGCGCCGGCCCGGTGCCGCCTGCCGGCGGGGAGGCGTGGCAGGGTGGTGCGGCGGCCGATGGCCGTGGTTTCCCGCCCGCGGGCGCGCCGCAGGCGCGTGGCGCGGGAGGCCCGTCCGGTGCCGTGCCGCCCTCCGGCGACGGCGGCGTACCGCACGCCGGGGCCGATGCGCCTGGCGCCGACGGCGTACCGCATGCCGGTCACGGTCGCGGCTTCCCGCCCGCCGGTGCGGGCGCCCGGCGCGAGGCGCCGCAGCCCCATGCGGGCGCGCCAGGTCGCGGCGACGTTCCGCCCGCGGAGGCGGGCGCCGCACCGTTCGGTGGCGGCCCTCACGGGTTCGCGTCCGCGGACGACTGGCCCGAGCGCCCGGCCGCAGGCCGCCCCGCCGCCCCCCGGGCCGGGGGAGAGCCGTCCGGTGCCGCTGCCGGTGGTCGTACCGTCCCGCCCGCCGACGCGGGTGGGGCGCCGTCCTGGCGGCCGGCCGAAGGCCACCCGTCCGGGCCCGGCACCGTGCCGACCGCCGACACCGCCGACACCGCCGCCCCGCGGCCTCGCACCGTGCCGACCGCCGACACCGCCGCCGGCCTATCCGGCCAGTCCGGCCAGTCCGGTGAGCCCGTCGCGCCGTGGGAGACCACTGCCGGTGGGTTGCCCAAGCGGCGGCGGCGGGAGCCTGCCGTGGGGCGGCGGGGGGCCGGGGCGCCTGCGGCGCCCGCGGCGGAGCGCACCGCGGAGGAGACCGCACGGCGGATGGGCGCGTTCGCGCGCGGCACCCGCGCCGGCCGCACCGACGGGCGCGGCCACCGCTACCAGCATCCGGAAGACGAAGGGAACCCGTACGCGTGAACGACCACCTGAACAAAGACCTGGGCTGGATGCTGGACGAGGTCGTGAAGATGCCGGAGGCCCGGCACGCGATCCTGCTGTCCGCGGACGGCATGCTGCGCGCGCATTCGCGCGGCATCGACCGGGACGAGGCGGAGCGGCAGGCCGCGGCGCTGTCCGGCCTGCAGTCGATCAGCCGTTCCACCAGTGATTTCTGTACGCATCCGCAGCACCACGAGACGGCCTGGCGACAGACGCTGATCGAGTTCGCGCACGGCTACGTGTTCCTCATCGCCGCGGGCCCGGGCGCGTATCTGGCGGTGTCGACGTCGGAGAACGTCGACATGGAGGCCGTGAGCTACCGGATGCAGAAGACCGTCGACCGTCTCGGCAAGGAACTGGTGACGCCGCCGCGCCAGTGGCAGGGTGTTCCGGGCAGCCCGGCATGACCCCGCCGGCGTCGCGCCGCGACAAGGGGCTCGTACGCCCGTATGTGGTCACCGAGGGCCGCTCGCATCCCACGCGTAACACCTTTGACCTGGTCACCCTGGTCATGGCGCACGGGGACCGGCCCCTCGGGGGCCTGAGCCCCGAGAAGCGTGCCCTCATGGAACTCTGCCTCGGCGGCGCGCTGTCCGTCGCGGAGATCGCCGCGCATCTGATGCTGCCCGTCAGTGTCGTCAAGGTGCTGCTCGGCGATCTCGTGGACAGCGGTCATCTCTCCACCCGGGCCCCCATCCCCTCGGCGCAGTTGCCCGAGGCCCAGATCCTGCAGGAGGTGCTGGATGGACTCCGCGCTCGCCTCTGACGCCGCCGCGCACGGCTCGCACGGCTCCCGCTATCTGCCGGGGACCGTCCGCACGGCGGTCAAGATTCTTGTCGTCGGTCATTTCGCGGTCGGCAAGACCACGTTCGTCGGTTCGTTGTCGGAAATCCGGCCGTTGCGCACGGAGGAGACGATGACGCAGGCCGGCGCGCTCGTCGACGATCTCGCCGGTATCGAGGGCAAGACGACCACGACGGTCGCCATGGACTTCGGCCGGCTCACGCTGAACGACAGTCTCGTCCTGTACTTGTTCGGCGCACCGGGTCAGCAGCGCTTCACCCGGCTGTGGCAGGACATGACGGAGGGTGCCCTGGGCGCGCTCGTGCTCGCCGACACCCGGCGGCTTGAACAGTCGTTCGACGTGATGGGCCTGCTGGAGGAGCACGGGCTGCCGTACGCGGTGGCGGTCAACCACTTCGACGGCGCGCCCGTGTACCCGGAGGAGGAGGTCCGCGAGGCGCTGGACCTGCTGCCGGAGACCCCGCTGGTCACCTGTGACGCCCGTGACCGGGCCTCGTCGACCCGTGCGCTGATCGCCCTCGTCGAGTATCTGCAGCGCCGCAGCACCGTTCAGGAGCCCGTGTGATGCACCACTCCGACGCCGGGCCGGGCCCGACGCCGGTCCCGGGCGGTTGCCCGGCACATCAGCAGCCTTATGCGCCCCACCAGGGCCCGTACACCCCGTTGTACGGTCCGGACTTCGCCGCCGACCCGCACGCCGTCTACCGGCGGCTGCGGGAGTACGGCCCGCTGGCGCCGGTGGAACTGGCGCCGCGGGTACGGGCCGTGCTGGTCACCGACTACCGGGCGGCGCTGGAGGTGCTGCGCAGCCCGGAGCGGTTCGGCAAGGACGCTCGTCGCTGGCGGGCCTTCGTGGAGGGCCGCGTCGAGGCGGACAACCCGGTCGTGCCGATGATGGCCTACCGGCCGAACTGCCTGTTCTCCGAGGGCGAGGACCACCACCGCTACCGCCGCGCCGTCGACGACAGCCTCTCCCGGATCGATCCCAACGCGCTGCGCGGCTACGTCGAGCGCAGTGCGGACGCCCTGATCGACCGCTTCACCGCGCTGGGCGAGGCCGACCTGCTGGGGTCGTACGCCAAGGTGCTGCCGCTGCTGGTCTTCCAGCAGCTCTTCGGCTGCCCGCCCGCACTGGGCGACCGCCTGGTGGAGGGTTTCTCCGGCATCTTCGACGGCGTCGACGCCGAGCGCGCCGACACCCTCATCACCACCAGCCTGCTCGAACTCATCGAGCTCAAGCGCCGCAAGCCCGGCGCGGACGTCACCTCCTGGCTGATGGCGCACCCGGTGCAGCTGTCCGACGAGGAGATGCTGCACCAGCTCGTCGTCCTGATCGGCGCCGGCACCGAACCCCAGCAGAACCTGATCGCCAACGCGCTGCGGCTGCTGCTGTCGGACGACCGCTTCGCCGGCGACCTGGCCGGCGGCAGCATGCCCGTCGACGACGCCCTCGACGAGGTGCTGTGGCTGGACCCGCCGATGGCCAACTACGCCGTGCACTACGCCTTGGCCGACACCGAGGTCGGCGGGGTGCCGGTGCGCGCCGGCGAGCCGGTCGTGGTGAGCTTCGCCGCCGCGAACACCGACCCCTCGCTGCGCTCGGACCGTCGCACCGGCAACCGCGCCCACCTGGCCTGGAGCGCGGGTCCGCACCACTGCCCCGCCAAGGACCCGGCCCGGCTGATCGCGGCCACCGCCGTGGAGAAGCTGCTGGACCGGCTGCCGGACATGGAGCTGGCCGTGCCGGCCGACCGGCTGGTGTGGCGCCCGGGCCCGTTCCACCGCGCGCTGACCGCGCTGCCGGTGCGCTTCCCCCCGGTGCCGGTGGCCGCCCAGGTGCCCGTACCCCGCTCCGTACCCGCCGGGGGCGGCTACGGGCGGCATGCGCCGGCGCCGCCCACGGATCCGTCCCCCGCCGCAGACACCTCCTCCCCCCACTCCCCGCACCCGTCCGGGCCGCAGCCCGACGGCACCGAGACCTCTGGAGACCGCCGATGGAACGTTCCCCCCGCCCCGTCGTCGCGCTCGATCCCACCGGCCGTGACCTCCACGGCGAGGCCGCCCGCGTCCGGGCCCACGGGCCGGCGGCCCGTGTGGAGCTCCCTGGCGGCGTGGTGGCGTGGGCAGTAACGTCCCAGTCCCTGCTCAAGCGGCTGCTGACCGACCCCCGCGTCTCGAAGGACCCGCGCCGGCACTGGCCCGCCTGGATCAACGGCGAGATCTCGCCGGAGTGGCCGCTGTACACGTGGGTGGCGGTGACGAACATGTTCACCGCGTACGGCAGTGACCACAAGCGCCTGCGCACCCTGGTGGCCAAGGCGTTCACCGCCCGCCGCACCGCGGCGCTGCGCCCGCGCATCGAGGCGATGGTCGCGGACATCCTCGACGGCCTGGCCGCGCTCCCGCCGGGGGAGCCGACCGATCTGCGCGAGGGGTACGCGTACCCGATCCCGATCCAGGTGATCTGCGAGCTGTTCGGCGTCGAGGACGCGGACACCCGCGAGGGGCTGCGCCGCTGCGTGGACTCGATCTTCCACACCTCCGCCGACCCGGAGGAGGTCACCGCGACGTACAGCGAGCTGTACGCCCTGCTGCGCGGCCTGGTCGCCGTCAAGCGCGAGACGCCGGGCGACGACATGACGAGCGTGCTGATCTCCGCCCGCGACGAGGACGACTCGCAGCTGAACGAGCAGGAGCTCGTCGACACCCTGCTGCTGATGATCGGCGCGGGCCACGAGACCACCGTCAACCTCCTCGACAACGCCATCCACGCCCTGCTCACCCACCCCGACCAGCTCGCCCTGGTCCGCGAGGGCAGGGCGGGCTGGCAGGACGTGATCGAGGAGACCCTGCGCGTCCAGGCCCCGGTCGCCAACCTGCCGCTGCGCTACGCCGTCGAGGACATCGAGCTGGACGAGCTCGGCAACGGCGGGGGGATCGTGCTGCGCAAGGGCGACCCGATCGTCGCCGCCTACGCCGCGGCCGGACGTGACCCCGAGATCTACGGCGACGGCGACGACGCCGCCCGATTCGATGTGATACGTGCCACCAAGGAGCACCTCTCCTTCGGGCACGGCGTGCACTACTGCCTGGGTGCCCCGCTGGCCCGGCTGGAGGCCGAGATCGCACTGCCGGCACTCTTCACACGCTTCCCCGAAATGGAACTGGCGACTCCGGACGAGGGCCTGCAACCCGTGGAATCCTTCATTTCCAACGGCCACCGGTCACTGCCCGTGACGCTGCGTCCCCGCCGCACCTGAGACTGCCGGACGCCCCCGAAGCGCCCGCGGATGGCCGCGGGCGCAGGTCTTAACGGCCTCTTAACGCACTTTCGTGCCCATGGGCAGCCGGGTGGGCGCGACCGATATCGAGCCCTTACGATCCTCTGCGTGTCCAAACTGACCGACCTGCCGAAACGGATCCTCATCGGGCGGGCGCTGCGCAGCGACAAGCTGGGGGAGACCCTCCTGCCCAAGCGCATCGCCCTCCCCGTCTTCGCGTCCGACCCGCTCTCCTCCGTGGCGTACGCACCAGGCGAGGTGTTGCTCGTCCTGTCCGCGGCAGGCGTCTCCGCCTACCACTTCAGCCCCTGGATCGCCGTGGCGGTCGTGGTGCTGATGTTCACGGTGGTCGCTTCGTACCGCCAGAACGTCCACGCCTACCCCAGCGGAGGCGGCGACTACGAGGTCGCCAACGTCAACCTCGGGCCCAAGGCCGGGCTGACCGTCGCCAGCGCCCTGCTCGTCGACTACGTCCTGACCGTCGCCGTCTCGATCGCCTCCGGCATCGAGAACCTCGGCTCCGCCGTCCCCTTCATCATCGAGCACAAGACCGCCTGCGCCATCGGCGTCATCGTGCTGCTGACCTTGATGAACCTGCGCGGCGTGAAGGAGTCCGGCAAGCTCTTCGCCATCCCGACCTACGTCTTCGTCGGCGGCGTCTTCGTCATGATCGCCTGGGGCGCCTACCGCGGCCTGATCGCGGGCGACAGCATGAAGGCACCCACCGCCGACTACACCATCAACGCCGAACACCAGGGGCTCGCGGGCTTCGCCCTCGTCTTCCTGCTGCTGCGCGCCTTCTCCTCCGGCTGCGCCGCCCTGACCGGCGTCGAGGCCATCAGCAACGGCGTCCCCGCCTTCCGCAAGCCCAAGAGCAAGAACGCGGCGGCGACCCTGGCCCTCATGGGCGGCCTCGCCGTCACCATGTTCTGCGGCATCATCGGCCTGGCCATGGCCACGAACGTGCGCATGGCCGAGGACCCGGCGACCAACCTGCTCAACCACGGCGTCCCGCTCGGCGAGGGCTACACCCAGAACCCGGTGATCTCGCAGGTCGCCGAGGCGGTCTTCGGCAGCGGATCGTTCCTCTTCGTGGTGCTGGCCGCCGCCACCGCCCTCGTGCTGTTCCTGGCCGCCAACACCGCCTACAACGGCTTCCCGCTGCTCGGCTCGATCCTCGCCCAGGACCGCTACCTGCCGCGCCAGCTGCACACCCGCGGCGACCGGCTCGCCTTCTCCAACGGCATTGTGCTGCTCGCCGGCGCCGCGGCCGTCCTCACGTACATCTACGGGGCCGACTCGACGAAGCTCATCCAGCTCTACATCGTCGGCGTCTTCGTCTCCTTCACCCTCAGCCAGACCGGCATGGTCCGGCACTGGAACCGCCTGCTGCGCGGCGAGAGCGACCCGGCCGCGCGCCGCCGCATGGTGCGCTCCCGCGCGATCAACGCCTTCGGCGCCTTCCTGACCGGCCTGGTGCTGGTCGTGGTGCTGCTGACGAAGTTCACGCACGGCGCCTGGGTCGCCCTCCTCGGCATGGTGATCTTCTACGTCACCATGACCGCCATCCGGAAGCACTACGACCGGGTGGCCGAGGAGATCGCCGCCGCCGACGAGCCGGGCGACGAGATCGTCCGCCCGTCCCGGCTGCACTCCATCGTCCTGGTCTCCAAGGTCCACAAGCCCACCCTGCGGGCCCTGTCCTACGCCAAGCTCATGCGCTCCGACACCCTGGAGGCCCTGAGCATCAGCGTGGACGCCGCCGAGACCAAGGCGCTGAAGGAGGAGTGGCACCGGCGCGGCATCGACGTACCGCTGAAGATCCTCGACTCGCCCTACCGCGAGATCACCCGGCCGGTCATCGACTACGTCAAGAGCCTGCGCAAGGAGAGCCCGCGCGACGCGGTCAGCGTCTTCATCCCCGAGTACGTCGTCGGCCACTGGTACGAGCACCTGCTGCACAACCAGAGCGCCCTGCGCCTGAAGGGCCGGCTGCTGTTCACCCCCGGGGTGATGGTCACCTCCGTGCCCTGGCAGCTCGACTCCTCCGAGGCCGCCCGCAAGCGCGCCCGCAAGCGCGCCGAGTGGAACGCCCCCGGCTCGGTGCGCCGTGGCCCGGTGACGGAGCCGAAGAAGGAAAAGGCCGCGACGAAGAAGTAGACGAAGAAGTAGGCGCGCACCCAGGAGGCGCGGCGCCGAAGGGGTGAGTCGGGACGTAGACTGGACGGCTGTCCCGCCTCACCCCTTTGACGTACCTGGAGCCGACCGACATGACCGACGCACCGCAGAACTCGCTGGTCGGCGAGGAGTACGAGGTCGAGGTCGGCCCGGTGGCCCACGGCGGCCACTGCGTGGCCCGCACCGAGGGCGGCCGCGTCCTGTTCGTCCGCCACGCCCTGCCCGGCGAGCGCGTCGTGGCCCGCGTTACCGAGGGCGAGGAGACCTCCCGCTTCCTGCGCGCGGACGCGGTGCGGATCCTGACCGCCTCCAAGGACCGCATCGAGGCCCCCTGCCCCTTCTCCGGCCCCGGCAAGTGCGGCGGCTGCGACTGGCAGCACGCCAAGCCCGGCGCCCAGCGCCGCCTGAAGGGCGAGGTCATCGCCGAGCAGCTGCAGCGCCTGGCCGGCCTGACCCCCGAGGAGGCCGGCTGGGACGGCACCGTCGTCCCCGCCCCCGGCGACAAGCTCCCCGCGGGCGAGGTCCCCGCCTGGCGCACGCGCGTGCAGTACGCCGTCGACGCCGAGGGCCACGCGGGCCTGCGCAAGCACCGCTCCCACGAGGTCCAGGTCATCGACCGCTGCCTGATCGCGGCCGAGGGCGTGAGCGAACTCGGCATCGAGAAGCGCCAGTGGCCCCAGATCGCCTCCGTCGAGGCCATCGCCGCCTCCGGCTCCGCCGACCGCCAGGTCATCCTCACCCCCCGCCCCGGCGGCCGCCTGCCCATCGTCGAACTCGACAAGCCCGTCTCCGTCCTGCGCATCGGCGAGAAGGACAAGGCCGTCCACCGCGTCCACGGCCGCCCCTTCGTCCGCGAACGCGCGGACGAGCGCACCTACCGGGTCGGCGAGGGCGGCTTCTGGCAGGTCCACCCCAAGGCCGCCGACGTCCTGGTCCAGGCCGTCATGCAGGGCCTCATGCCCCGCAAGGGCGACATGGCCCTCGACCTCTACTGCGGCGTCGGCCTCTTCGCCGGCTCCCTCGCCGAACGCGTCGGCGACAAGGGCGCCGTCCTCGGCATCGAATCCGGCAAGCGCGCCGTCGAGGACGCCCGCCACAACCTCCAGGACCTCGACCGCGTCCGCATCGAGCACGGCAAGGTCGAGGACGTCCTGCCCCGCACCCGCATCGACAGCGCCGACATCATCGTCCTCGACCCCCCGCGCGCCGGCGCCGGCCGCACCACCGTCCGCCACCTGGCCTCGCTCGGCGCCCGCCGCATCGCCTACGTCGCCTGCGACCCGGCCGCCCTGGCCCGCGACCTCAAGTACTTCGCGGAAGCGGGCTACAAGCCGGCGACGCTGCGGGCGTTCGACCTGTTCCCGATGACGCACCACGTGGAGTGCGTGGCGATCCTCAAGCGGGCGGCATAGCCGGACCGGGCTCTCAGTGCCCCAGCCGCTGCAGGGCCTGGGCCGGGTAGCGGTCGCCGGCCACGGCCTCCTCGGGGACGGCCGCGCGCAGCAGGTCCAGGTCGGCGGGGGTCAGGGTGAGGTCGGCCGCGGCGGCGTTCTCCTCCAGGTACCGGCGGCGCTTGGTGCCGGGGATCGGGACGATGTCGTCCCCCTGGGCCAGCAGCCAGGCCAGCGCCGCCTGGGACGGGGTGCAGCCGATCCGTGCGGCGACCTCTTCCACGGCCCGGACGAGGGCGAGGTTGCGGTCGATGTTGTCCTCGTCGAACCGCGGCCAGCGGCGGCGGTTGTCGTCGGGGCCGAGGTCGTCGCGGGAGGAGAGGGCCCCGGTGAGCATGCCGCGCCCCAGGGGGGAGTAGGCGACGACGGCGATCCCCAGCTCGCGGCAGGTGTCGAGGAGTTCGCCCTCCACCACGTTCCGGGTGAAGAGCGAGTACTCCACCTGCACCGCGCTGACGGGGTGGACGGCGTGCGCCGCGCGGAGCGTGGCGGCGCTGACCTCGCTCAGGCCGACGTGGCGCACCAGCCCCTCGTCCACGAGGCGGACCAGGGCGCCCATCGTCTCCTCGACGGGGGTGTCGGGGTTCCTGCGGTGCGCGTAGTACAAGTCGATGTGGTCGACGCCCAGACGCTGCAGGGAGGCGCGGCACGCCACCGGAACGTAGGCCGCCGAGGTGTCGACGTCGCCCACTCGGCCCGTGGCCGCGTCGTGGCGCAGGCCGAACTTGGTGGCCACCACCACCCGGTCCCGGTCGCCGGCGTGCCGGCGCAGCCAGCGGCCCACCAGTTCCTCGTTGAGACCCCGCCCGTAGGCGTCCGCGGTGTCGAGCAGGGTCATGCCCAGCTCCAGGGCACGGTCCAGGGTGCGCTGCGACTCCTCCTCGTCGGGCACGCCGTAGGCGATCGACATGCCCATGCAGCCCAGGCCGATCGCCGACACCTCGGGCCCGTGGGCCCCGAGCCTGCGGTACTTCATTGTTCGTTCCTTTCCATCGCGGGAAGACTCGCGGGAAGAGCGGCGTACGCCCGGGCGACCTTCAGCAGCCATGCCACCTCGTCGGCGTAGCTCCCGCCCCCGGCCGCCTCCGGGCCGGCAGGCAGGGGCTCCCCGTCCGGCCGCTTGCGCTGGTCGCGCTTCGCGCGCAGCGCCGCTGCGACGGAGACGGCCGTTACGCGTGCCCGCAGGGCGTCGCCCGCCACCCCCGCCTCCTGCGCCGACTGCCGGGCGGCGGCGACGACGGCCGGGGACGTGTAGGGCCGCAGGGCGAGCAGGCCGTCCTGTATCTCGATGACCCTGCGGTAGAGCCGGAAGTCGATGTCCCCCGGCAGCAGACGGGCCAGGGGGTTGCCCGACTGGGGATCGAGCGCGATGCCGGGCACCGCCGTGGACAGCGCGTGCCACAGCGGATGCAGCCGCTGGTACGCGACGAAGTTGCGGGCCAGACGCCGTCCCTCGGACACCCGGGGCCCCCATGACGGCATCGTCAGCCCCGCCACCAGGAAGAAGATGCCCGTGCCGTTGGCGACCGGCGTCAGCAGCTCCCAGTCCAGCGGATCCAGCCCGCACTGCACGCTGATCAGGACGAACAGGCGGTTGAGGCAGTAGACGAGGCACGCGCTCGCCCCGATCGCCGTGGTGTGCAGCCCCCTGCGCAGCCACTGCCGGCCCGCCACACGGCCGTACCGCAGGCACAGCCGAATGATCTCGATCATCCCGGCGCCGAAGGCGCTGACGTACAGCAGCAGATAGGCGGCCACGGCCGGGCGGTTCGCGTTCTGCAGGAGATAGTGGGCGCTGCGCTGGTGGCTACCGCTCTTCGCGGCGAACCAGAGACCGACCATCACCACCGCCACCACGACCGCGGCCAGGAGACGGACGAGCGCGCGACGGCGGGCCTCCTCGGGCGGGTACACCCAGTAGACGATCGCGGTGAGAAACGCGGCACTGGAGGCCACGCCACCGAAGAGATGGATGCCCAGCGCCCCCAGATCGTTCACGCCGACAGCGACATCCACCGCCTGCGCGACCAGCGGCGTGGACAGGGTGAAGGAGACTCCCTTGCAGAAGAAGGCGACGAGCAGCGCCCGCAGCGCAGGATCGTTCCGCCGGTGCCGCAGATCGCGCACCTTGTAGAGAAACGCCAACGCGCACAGGGCAGCACACGCCGGGAACACCACGGCCTTCACGTCACCCATGACATCCCCCGCCGCTCCCGCCGGACACACCCCTCCACTGCCGACGCTGCCCCCGTACAACTGTCCGGCTGTCGGCGATGGTAGCTGGCGACTGCGACGACTGACGGGCGGCACCGGGTGAAACCGGCAACGGACCCCGTGCCGGAGGGCGCTCGGCGGGTGGGAGGACGGGCGGCGCTTGCCCGAGCGGGCGCGCCGCAGCGGGGCGAGGCGCCCGGAGTACGCCTCGGCGGAGGTCCGGCGCAGCCGTCCGGAACCAGCCGGAGCAATGGCCGGTAAGACGTTTTCCGCCCGCTCGCGCAATTCAATTTATCGCGCCCGCTTATCGCCTCGTTATCGGCCTTCTAAAGAATTCTCGTGGCGTTTTATCGGGCCGATCGGTGTTGACTTCCCTCTTGATGATCGTGTTTAGTTCTGGTCATGAGCCACGGGGGGTGCGGCTCACCGGAGTCCGGTTCCCTCTGTTGCTTCGTCACATCAGTTACGAATGGAAATGAGGTCCATCATGGACGCCACCATCGAGTTCGACGAGTTCGCCATCGACGAGATTTCCGCCGAGGAGCTTCCCGACACCACCGGTCTGCCGGCCATGGGTGCTTCGAAGGGTGCTTCCTGCTGCGCGGCCAGCTGCTCCTGCTGCTCCAGCAGCAGCTGAGGTGTGACCCGGGGGCGGCGTTCGGCCGCCCCCCGGGCGCTTTTTTGGATGGAAGCCGCCGGACCTAGTGCAGGATGCCGTGGAATTCAGAGTCGATCAGCGTGTGGTGGTCAGGGCCAATCCGGTTCCTTTTGGGCACCTTGCACCGTCGTCCCACCGTAGTGCCTGGGAAGCTCTGGGCGCCGCCCATGAAGAGGTTGTCCGGGCCGCCGGGGCGGCCGATGAATTCCTGCATCGGCGTATCGGTGAAGCCGGTGAAGCCGGTGATTCCGATGTCCGTGCGGAGCTCGTGCGGTTGCGGCGGCGGATTCGGCAGAAGCCGGCCTCGCCCTTGGCCGTGTCCGTGGCCGGCATGGGGGAGCCCGTTGCCGGGTGGGAGTCGGCCGTTCGGGAATTCTGCGGGCTGCTGGAGGAATTCCTCTCCCGTATTCCGGAGGTCACCGATTCCGAGCGGGCGCAGCTCGCCGCCGTGTGCCGGCAGGAGGACTTCGCCTCCTCCCTCGCCCTCGTCAGCCTCGACCTGGACACCGCCCGCGCGCGGTACGCCGGACATGTGGGGCGCTGGTCGCGGGGTGACCGCAAGAGCGAGGCCGGGCTCGTCGCCTATGCGCATCGGGCCATGCTGCGGACCAGTCCTCGGGCCCGGTTCACCGGGGTCGGGTTCGGTACGCCGGGTGCGGACCAGGAGAAGCCCACCGTGCTCGTCAGTGCTTTCGACGTTCAGCGGGGGGCCGTTCAGACCATCAGTGAGAGCGTGCTCGACCACGGCTCCGCCGTACACGTACGTCTCGCCCCGCTGCTGCCCGCCGGTGACGGCCGGCTGGGATTCTTGCGGGTGGGGGAGGAGGGGCCGCGTCGGGTGACCGTCGGGCGTACGCCCCATCTCGACGCCCTCGTCGCCGTGGCCCGCTTCGGCGTGCACGAGCGCAGTGACGTCGTCAAGCGGCTTGCCGTACGCCTGGGTTGTGCCGAGGACGCCGCCGAGCGGGTCGTGGACGGCGCGCTGCGCGCCAAGGTCCTGCTGCCCGCGCTCGCCGTCGACGAGCAGTCGCCCCGGTTCCTCGACGACACCGTGGACGCCCTGCCGGACGGCGCCGGGGTGCGGGCGCCGCTGCGGCGCATCGCCGCGGCCGTCGACGCGCTCCCCGAGCGACGCCGGGCGCTGCTGGAGGACGTCGCGCAGGCCGCCCACGAGTTGCCGCACGCCGACCAGCTGGGGCTCGGATTGTACGAGGACGCCGCCGTTGCCCTCGGTGCCCCCGATCTGCCGCAGGGAGTGCGGGACAGTATCCGTACGCTCCTGCCCGTCCTCAGCGCCTTCGACCTCAAGCACGACCTGCGGCTGGCCCTGCACGACGCCGTGCGTGCCCGCGGGACGCGCCTGTCCCTCACCGCCACCGCCGAGGACCTCGCCGCCGAGGCCGCCCGTGCCGTCACCGGGACCGGCACCCTCATGCCCCGGCTCGCCGACCCCGCGCTCAACGAGGCGCTCGGACAGCTGTGGCGCTTCCGGCAGCGCGTGCTCACCGACATCGCCGAGCTCATCGGCAGCGACACACACCGGGATCACGACGACGTCGCCCTGCCCGACTCCCTCGTCGCCGCCTGGCGCGAGGCGCTGCCCGCCTGGACCGACCGGCCCGACGCCTCCTACGCCTTCATGCTCCAGCCCGCCACCACCGGGCCGCAGTGGGTCTGCAACGGCATCTTCGCCGGTGCCGGCGCCACCCTCGCCCGCTTCCTGCACCTGGACTCCCTCGCCGGGGGCCGGGCCACGGAGGAGCTCCGCGAGCGCCTGCACCGTTTCCTCGGCCCGCGCGTCCTGGAGGACCGCGCCTGCCACGGGCTCAACACCGGCGTACATCCGCCGCTGTTGCGCGAGGCCATGACGGCCGACGACTGGGCGGACGCGGTGATCGAGAGCGGCGACGCCCCGGGCAACGTGCGGATCCGGGTCACCACCCGCGACGGCCACCGGCCGGTGGTGATCACCTCCACCCGCTGGGACCTGCTGCCCGCGCCCAGCCGCATCGCGCTGTGGCTGCAGGGCGGCGGGCTCGTGCAGCCCACCTTCGACCAGTACCTGCCCCGCACCGCCGGCGTCACGCGCGTCCCGCGCATCCGCTTCGGCGACCTCGTCCTGCAGCGGCGGCGCTGGTACCTGCCGGACCTGAGCGACCTGATCGGCGCGGCCGACGGCAGCGAGGCGGGGGTGCGCCGGCTGCTGGCCCTCGCCACCGAACACGGCGTGTCCGACGAGGTCTTCTGCAAGCAACTCGCCGCATGGCAGCGGGCCGGCGGCTCGATGCCCGACCTGACGACCACCGCGCCGCTGCAGCCCAAGCCCCGCTACGTGCACCTGGCCAGCCCGCTGGGTCTGAAGTCGCTGGCCCGCGACGCGGCCGCCTTCACCCACCCCTTCCTGGAGGAGTGCCTGCCCGCACCCCGCGAGGGCGCGCACGCCCGCGAATACGTCCACGAGTTCGACCGCACGACAGGAGACGCGGCATGCTGACCGTTCTGCGCGCGTACCACTACGCCCCGCGCAAGGCAGGGCTGCTCACCCGCGCGGTGCTGCCGCTCCTGGACGAGCTGCGGCGGGCGGACGGCCACGAGGTCGCCTTCGTCACCCGCCACTGGGACGGCGGCTCCCACCTCGCCCTGCACCTCGGCCCCGGCCCCGTCCGCCCGGACGCCGTCGCCCTGCTGGGCGAGCGGGTGGCCGCGCTCGGCGAGCCGGGCGCGGCCTGGAGCGAGGCGGAGTACGCCGCCCGCCGGCGGGAGTACGAGGCCGTCGAGGAGCGCACCGCCCGTCACGCCTCGCCCTTCCCCCACGGCACCGTGCGCGCCGACACGCAGGACGACCCCGCACCGCTCGAAGCCGTACGGCACACGATGCTGACCGGCCTCACCGGTGTGCTCGCGGACGCCGCCGAGCCCGGCCCGGGCCTGGTGCTGCAGCTCCTGCTGGCGGCCGGTTCCGTCTTCCCCGGCGGGCTGCGGTTCGGTTCCCTGTCGTACCGCTCGCACGCCGAGGCGTACCTGGCCGCCTCCCCCCACGAACAGCCGCTGCGGGACCGCTTCGAGCAGGCGTACCGGCAGCGCGCCGCGGCACTGGACCAGCTCGTCGCCGACGCGCTCGCCACCCCCGAGGCGCTCCCGGCGTACGGGACGTTCGCGCAGGCGTACGCACGGCTGCGCGAGCCGGACCTGGACGGCCCCGTCCGCGCGCTGCTCGGCGCCGCCGACGAGACCGCCGCCCTGCCGCAGCCCGGCCGGATGAGCGCCTTCCACGCCACCTTGCAGCACAGCGGATTCCACAGCAGGCCGCCCGAGGGCTTCCTGCCCTACCGCGTCCTGGTCAACTGGCTCTACGAGCTGCTCCCGGTGCTGGACGTCACCACTGTCCACCGTTACCTGTACTGCTACTGCACGGCCCGCGCCGTCGACGAACGGCTCGGCGAGGCATGGCAGGACCGCCTGAAGACGAGGCCCAACTGACATGCACCCCACCGACATACCGCGGCTCAAGCTGCGCCCGAGCATCCTGTACGGCACCACGGAGACGTCGGTGTTCGTGCAGTCGCCGCGGGGCGCCTTCACCCTCAACCTGCCCGCGCCGCTGATCGATCCGGTGGCCGCCTGGCTGGAGGCCCTGCAGCGGCCGGCCACCGAGCAGGACCTGCTCGCCGTCGCCGGCGGGCCCAAGGCGGCGCCCGCCCTGGAGAAGGTGCTGCAGCACCTGCGGGGCCACGGCGTGCTGCTGGACCTCCCCGCGGAACCGGCACCGGAGCACGTCCCCGCCGCCGCGGTCGCCTACGCGGAGAGCCACTGCCCGGGCGACCCCTACGCCGCCCTGCGCCGCCTGGCGCGCACCACGGTGACCCTGCGCGGCGAGGCGGACCTCGTCCGCGCCGCCGCCGAGGCCCTCGCCGGCCGCGGCATCGCCCACACCACCGAGGACGACGGCGACCGTACGGGCCTGACCGTCCGGGACGCCGCCGGCCGCCTCGCGGTGGAACTGCGGTACGCCGGCGAGCGGCTGTGGGTCGCCTCCGGCGACCTCGGCGCCGACCCGCGGGCCATGGCGGAGCTGGAGCGCCGGCTCACCGTGCCGGGCCGGCCCCGACCCGCCGCCCGGCGCCTGGCCGCCGGCCTCGCCGCCGAGCAGGTCTTCCGCGAACTGCTGGAGCTGGCGCAGGCGCCCGGCACCGTGCACGTCGTCGACTCCGCCCCCCTGGGCTGGCGCAGCCGGCGCATCGAGCGGGCCGCGGGGCCGGTCGAGGACGTCCTCGACGCCCTCGACGAGCAGGCGCACCCCGGCGCCGACGACCTGGTGGGCTGCTACCGCTGGGACACGCCCGACGACTGGCAGCAGATCCCCCTGGCCCTGGAGCGCATCGTCCCCGGCCCGGGCACCGGCCCGGGCACGGTCGAGCGCACGCCGGCCGCCGGCTGGGGCGTCGTGCGCAACGAGGCCAAGGCCCGGGCCCTCGCCGCCTTCCTGCGCGGCGACGGCCCCCGCCGCGGCGCGGGCCTCACGCTGCAGGCCGCCGTCGTGGACGCCGCCCTGCGGGAAGCCGCCCGCCGCCTGTCGGACGCCCCGGACACCCCCTGGCACGAGGACGCGCCGGTGCCCGTCGTGGCCGCGGACGTCACCGGCCTGACCTGCCGTACGCACCGGGGCCCGGCCGGGCTCGTCCTGGCCGAGGCCGCCGGGGAGCACGGGCGCACCGCGGCCTGGGCCACCGACGCCGCCACCGCCCTGGACCACGCCGCCTGCGCCTACCTGGCCCTGCGTCAGGGAGCCGACGGCAACGGCGTGGCGCTCGACACCACCGGTGCCACCGGCATCGCCGCCGCGGACGACGAGGCGTACGCCCTCGCCCGGACGCTGCTGGGCGCCCCGGTGACCTTCAGCCCCGACGCCGAGGACGTCCTCACCGGCCACGCCCCCCTGGTCGCGGGCCACCTGGTCGTCACGGAGGCACGGGCATGACCGGGACGAGCAGCACCCTCACCGCCCCCGACGTGCACCTTCACCCCGCACTCCGCCTGCCGCCCGCCCTCGTCGAGGACTGCCGCGTCCTGGCGGAGCGCAACGACGCCCGCCTCCTGGTGATCGCCGGCCACGACCTCGCCTGGGAGTCGCAGGCCGTGCACGCGGCCACGCGCGACGGCCGCGCCCTGCTGACCGTCCGCATCTGGTCCGAGGAGGCCGAGGTCGGCCCGCTGTGGTCGCCCGGTACGGCCGTCGGTTGCCCGGTGTGCCAGGTCACCGCCCAGTTCCGCACCCGGGGCAAGGAACAGGCGCCCGCGGTGCTGCGGGCCTCCGGGGGCACCGCCGAGGCCGCCCACGGCCTGCTGCGCGACGCCCTCGCCCTTGCCGCGCAGGAACCGCCGGCGGAAGGGGACACGCTGACCGTCTGCGCGACCGGCAGCAGCCGGCACCGCCTGCTGCGCCAGAGCGGCTGCCCTGCCTGCACGCCCGCCGGCATGCAGGCCACCGAGGAACCCTCCCTCGGCGACCTCGACGCCGAACTGCGCCACGTCGACGGCCCGGACCTGTCCCTGGAACACCTGCGCCGCCGGCTCGTCGACCTGCGCTACGGCCCCGTCCTCGCCCTGCGCGCCATGCCCGACGTGCCGGCCGCCCTCGTCGGTGCCATGCACTCCCGCGAGGAGCGCGCCAAGGAGACCGCGGGGTACGGCCGCGGCCGCACCCTGGGCCGCGCCTCCCGCCTGGCGCTGCTCGAACGGCTGGAGCGCGCCGGCTCCCAGCACGTCGCGCGCACCGCCCGGCCGCTGGTGGCCGCCTACCGCGACATCGCCGGGCAGGCCGTCGACCCGCGCCGCCTGGGCATGCTCTCCGCCGAGCAACTCGCCCACCCCCGCTGCCGCGTGGACCCCTTCACCGAGGACCAGCCGATGTCCTGGACGCCGGCCCGCGTCTGGGGCACCGGCCAGGAGCGGTACGTACCGCTGGAGTCGGCCTCCTACCACCTGCACCCGCGGCCGGTCCCCGGCCAGCGCTGGGGGCGCGTGGCCTACGAGTCCTCCAACGGCTGCGCCCTGGGCGCGAGCCTCGACGAGGCCGCCGTGCACGCACTGCTGGAAGTGGTCGAGCGCGACGCCTTTCTGCGCACCTGGTGGTCCGAACGCCCGGTGCCGCGCATCGACTGGCGGTCGGTGACCGACCCGACGACCCGCGAACTGCGCGCCCTGATCCGCCGGTCCGGCTACGAGATCCACCTGTTCGCCGTCACCCAGGACATCGCGCTGCCCGTGGTGTGGGCGCTGGCGGTCAACGCCTCCTCCCGCGACAAGTACAGCCTCACCGCGGCCGCCGCCCACCCCGATCCGGTGAGCGCGGTCCGGGCGGCCGTGACGGAACTGGCCCCCATCGTGCTCGGCGACCTCACGGCGCCCGACCGGCAGCGCGCCCTCGCCCTGCGCGAGGACCCCTGGCAGGTGACCGACCTCGACGACCACGTGCGCTGGTACTCCGTGCCCGAGGCGGCACCGGCGTTCGAACCCTTCCTGTCCGGTCCCCTCGGCACGCTCGACGACGCCTTCCCCGCCGCGCACCGGCTGCCGCGGCGCCGGCGGCCGCTCGCCGAGGTCCGCGAGGACCTCACCGCCCGGCTGGCCGCGGCGGGGCTGGGAGAGGTGCTGGTGCTCGACCAGACGGGGCCCGAGCACCGGGCGGCCGGGCTGCACGCGGCCCGCGTCCTGGTCCCCGGGGCGATCCCGCTGTCCTTCGGCTACGCGCACCAGCGCGTGTTCGGCCTGCCCCGGCTGCCCCGGTTCGCCGGGCCGCAGGACGGCGCGCTCGCCGACCGGCTCACGGTGCACCCCTTCCCGTAAAGCCCGCTGACGACCGTCCAGCCCGCCCGTCCCGTAGGAGCAGCGCAGACCATGTCCCACCCCACGCATCCGCCGTCCGGCCGCGTCCGGGCGCTGCGGGAGATCCTGGGCGCCCAGCCCAGCGGCGACACCCGCCGCGACCCGCAGGCGGCACCCCACCTCAACCCCGTCCGCCGGGCCGTGGCCGACGCGGCCGCGGGCGGCGACCTGCCCTCCCCGCGGCCGCGCTGGGACCTGCTGGACGCGCTGCCCTGGCCGCAGCCCGGCCCGCGGCGCGCGGTGGACCTCGCGGACGTCGTGGCCACCGCCTGCGCGCCCGTCCGCTACGAGACCGACAACCCCTACCCCGAGCACCGCCCCTACCCGTCGCCGCGCGCCAAGTTCCCCGTACGCGTCGTCGCCGACGGGCACCTGCTGGCGCCCGAGGCCGACGCCTACCTGCCCCTGCCGCAGGAGGTCCGGCCGCAGGGCCGGGCGATCGAGACCGGCTCCGCGCTGCGCACGCTGCCCGGCTTCTACGGTCCGCTGCGCCGGGTGCTGGCCGGGCTGGAGACCGGGCACCTGCTCGCCTCCGTGGCGCTGCTGGGCGCCGCCCTCGGCCGGCCGGTCGAGGTGACCGGCCGGGCGGGGGAGCAGTGGGCCGGCTGGCTGGAGGAGCTGACGGGCGGGGCCGTCGTGCCGGGCTACCGCATGACGGACGCGGCCGCGCCCGCGCCCGCGTCCGCCGACCCGGCCGGCCCCGGGCCGAGCTGGGCGCGGACGGTGTGGGCGCGCAACAGCGGCCGGGTGCCGCGGGGTTTCGCCGGCTTCACCGCCACGCGCACCACCGTGCCCGGGGACGCCTTCCGCCGGGCGCTGGCCGCGCTGTCCGCCGCCGGCACCGGCCTGGGTGTGCTCGCGCAGGCCCGGTCGGTGCTGCACCTGTACTGCTGGGTGCGCGGCGTCGAGGGCATGCGTGACGGCCTGTACCGCGTCGACGGCAGCAAGGCGCACCGCGTGGGCGAGTGCGCGCCCGCGAGCGGAGGGCTGCTGATCGACGCCGCCCCCGTCCCCTCGCTCGCCTTCGACCTCGACCGGTGCACAATGGTGTGGATGTTCGTCGCCGACCTCGACGCCGCCGCCGGCCTGCAGGCCACCGGCACCGGGTCCGCCGGCACCGCCCCCGACCCCGCCCGCGTCGCCGACGACGTGCTGGCCGCCACCGGATGGCTGGCCCAGCACCTGTCCCTGGCCGCCGCGGCGCACGGGATGTTCGCCCGGCCGCTGCGCAGCTTCCGCGGCGACCACGCGGCCGACGCGCTGGGCCTTCCCCCGCACCACCAGGCGATCTACCAACTGGCCTGCGGCACCGGCCGGTTCGACGAACCGGGGCTGGATGCCCGCCCCACGACCCTCGAAGGAGCAACGGCGTGAGCGTCGTTCCGTCCGAGCAGCGACCGGCTCCGGGCTGGCTGTCCTGGCACGTCCACGTGGCCGCCGACCCGACCGGCACCGATCACCTCGCCCCGCTCATAGCCGGGCCCCTCGCGCAGCTGATCGCAGCCCAGCGCGCGGCGGGCCGCGTGCGGAACTGGTTCTTCATCCGCTACTGGGAGGGCGGCCCCCACCTGCGCCTGCGCATCCTGCCCACCGCGGCGGACGACGCCGGCCCGTTGGACGCCGCCGTGCACGCCGCCTTCCGCGACATCCCCACGGCCGGCCACGACCCCGCCGTCTACCTCGACGGCGTCCGCGACCTCGCCCGCGCCAGCCTGCGCGCCGACCCCACGGTCGACCCGCACCTCGCCGGCCTGGTGCGCGAGCCGGGCGTCCACCACGCCGTCTACACCCCCGAGACCGACCGCTACGGCACCGGCGAACACCTGGCCCTCTCCGAGGCCGCCTTCGCCGCCTCCAGCGACCTCGCCGTGCGCTCCGCCGGGCAGGCCCCGAGCGCCGTGCAGTTGCGCCTGCTGGGCATCGAGACGATCTGCAAGGCCGCCCACCGCGCCCGCCCGCACGACGTGGACGGCTGGCTGCAGCGGTACGCCGCGTACTGGCGTACGTGGGCCGGGCTCGCCCCCACCGCCGTCTTCCCCGCCGACCGGCTGGCCGCCGAGGCGGTGCAGTGGGCCACCGTCCTGCGCGAGCGCGCCGGCGTCACCGCCGACCGGCTCATCCGGCGCGGCGGTCCGCTGACCGCCTGGGACACCGCCCTGGCCGCCGCCCTGGACGCCGTCGCCGACGGGCCCGAGGCCGCCGCGCGCCGGGAGAGCCTGTGCATCTCCCACAGCCACATGACCCTCAACCGGCTCGGGCTGCTGGTGCACGACGAGTTCGCGCTCATCGAGACGGCCCGCTCCCTGCTGCCGGTGCCCGCGGGGGCCTGAGCCCCCCGGCGCACCGACCGCCCCTTCCGTACCACCGACCGCAGGAAAGCTCCCCCCATGCCTCCTTTGCTCCAGGCCGAAGACCTCACCGTCCACTACGGCGGCGCCCCCGTCGTCGCGGGCGTCAGCCTGCAGGTCGAACCGGGCAGATGCGTGGCCCTCGCGGGGGCGAACGGATCGGGCAAGTCCACCGTGCTGCGGGTGCTGGCCGGACGGCAGGAGGCCGACGGCGGCAGCGTGCTCCTCGACGGCGAACCCGTACGCGAGAGCGACCCGCGCTTCCGCCGCGACGTCGCGGTGTCGATGGACGGCGGCGAGTGCTTCCCCGACCTCACCGTGGCCGAGCACGTCCGCATGGTCGCCGCCGCCCACGGCCTCGGCCGCCGCGCCGCCGCGGCCACCGCCGACGTCCTGGACCACCTCGGGCTCGCGGCGCACCACGACGCCTTCCCCGGCACCCTCTCCGCGGGACAGCGCCAGGCCCTGCTGCTGAGCGCCGCCCTGGTGCGCCCCGCCCGGCTGCTCATGCTGGACGAGCCCGAACAGCGCCTGGACGCCCGCGCCAAGGAACGGCTCGCCGCCGTCCTCGGCGCGGCGAAGCGGGCGGGCACCGGCATCGTCCTGATCTCGCACGAACGCTTCCTGGTGGAGGCCGTCGCCGACCACGTCGTCCTGCTCGCCTCGGGGCGCTGCGTCGCCCAGGGCGAACCCGCCCGCGTCCTCGCCGAGGAGGCCGCGCCGTGGCGATGAAGAACACGACGGTGAAGAACACGACCAGGACAGCCCGGACGAACAACCGGACGAACAACCGGAAGGACAACGGGAAGAACAGCCGGAAGAGCACGCAGTACGCCGCTCCCGGAGCCCCCGACCCGCAGCTCGACCTGACCGGCGCCACCACCGAGGCGCTGCGCGAGGCGCACGACGCCCGGCGCGAGCGCGCGGGCCGCTCCGGCCGCCCCCGGTTCGCCGGCGGCTGGCAACTGCTGCTCTCCCTCACCGCCTTCGTGCTCGTCGCGGCCGGCGTGCTGCACACCGCGCCCGGCGCGGGACGGGCCGTGGGCGCCCCCGCCTCGGCCGGCACCGCCCTGGCCCTGACCACGGGCACCGGCGCGCTGCTGACCGCCGCCGCGATGTGGCTGGCGACCTGGCTGGGCCCGGTGCTGCTGAGCAGCCACGAGGTCACCTGGCTGCTGCCCCTGCCCGGCGACCGCGGCCGCATGCTGCGGCCGCGGCTGCTGGCCGGCCTCGGCGTGGCCGCCGCGGCCGGTGCCGTCGGCGCCGTCCCGCTCGCCGCCGTCGCCCAGGCGGCCCTCGGCGCGGCCGCGCCGGCGGCCGTCCTGGTCGCCGTCCCGGCGACGGTGGCCGCGGCCCTGCTCGCGGCCGCCCTCGGCGTCCTCACCCAGGCCCGGCCCGCCCGTTCCCGCGCGCTGCGCACCGCCGCGGCGGTCGTCGGCGCCCTCGGCGCGGCCACGGCCGCCACCTGCGCGTCCTTCCCGCTGCTCGGCAGCGTCCTGGCCTGGAGCGGCCCGTGGGGCTGGACCGGCCGGGCGGTGGCCGCCGCCGCCCGCGGCGACCTGCTGCCCGCCGCCCTCCTCACCACGGCCGTCCTCGGCTGCGCCGCGGCGCTCCTGGCCCGCGCCTTCCGCCGGCTGGGCGCGATACCCGCGGCCGAACTCGCCGCCCGGGCGCAGCACGGCTCCCGCGCCGGGCAGGGCGCCGCCCTGCTGGACGTCCGCGGCATCGCCCTCGTCGCCCAGTCGGTGGCGCGCGCCGGACGCGGCCGGGCCCGGTTCCGCCTGCCCCTTACGGCCGGCCACCCGCGGCTCGTCCTGCTGTGGCGCGACGCGCTCGCGCTGCTGCGCCGGCCCGCCCGGATCGCCGCGGCCGTGGTCTGCCAGGCCGTGGGCGTGCTCCTGCTGCACCTGATGCAGCAGTGGGGGCAGGCCCCGGACCACCCGTCGGCGGGCGGCCCCCAGGCCGCGCTGTTCGGCTGGATCCTGGTCCTCCCCCTGTATCTCGCCGCCTGCGCCCTGACCGAGGGCGCCCGCCAGGACACCGACAACCTCACCCGCACCCGCCTGCTGCCCTTCGCCCCGCACACGGTGGCGCTCAGTCATTTCGTCGTGCCCACCGCGGTCCTGTGCCTGCTCGGGCCCGCCGCCTCCTGGCTCACCTGCCTGCTGACCGGCCTGCCGGCCGCCACCTGGCACCTGTGGGCCCTGGTCACCACGATCGGCGCCCCGGCCGCGGTCGGTGCCGCGCTCATGACGGCGTACCGCGGCGCCATGCGCTACGACCTGATGTTCCTCTCGCCGGACTGGTACGCCGTCCTGCCCTTCCTCATCTGGTACGCGGCCCCCACCCTGATGTGCACGGCCGTCGCCGCGCCGCTGCTGTGGCACTCCGTCGTCTCCCCGCACGCCGCGCTCACCGGCGCCGTCCTCCAGCTGGCCGTCGCCTCCGGCCTGGCCCTCGCGCTGAGCACCTGGCGCGTGCGCGCCCAGGCACGCGCGATGAGCGGGACGACGCCCGCCGGCTGAACGGACGGCCGCCGGGCCGCTGGTGTCCGTAAAAAGGACGGCGCCCGCCGGCGACCACCGATCGGTGGTAGCCGGCGGGCGCCCCC